>JBBRCC010000026.1:0-42002 GCA_038205175.1 Cytophagales bacterium
CCCTTTACAAGACTGAAAATGATTTTGAATTGGACATCCCAAATCCAGTATTTGCATTCGATTCCAGCACAATTGACCTCTGCCTAAATCTGTTTCAATGGGCTACTTTTCGTAAAACAAAGGCCGCAATAAAACTTCATACGTTATTGGACCTGAGGGGAAATATTCCAGTTTTCATCCACATAACCGAGGCTAAGGTGCACGATGTCAATGCATTGGATGAGATCCCTTTTGAATCGGATGGTGTATATATCTTCGATAAAGGATATTTACACTTCAAGCGTCTTTACAGAATCCATCTGGCGAAAGCTTTCTTTGTTATCCGGGCAAAAGTAAATCTCAACTATGATGTTATTACCCAAAAAACAATTTCAGCTAAAGATCGAAGAAATGGTGTTCAAAATAACAAAATCATAAGATTAAAGAGTGCTGCTAGCTTAAAGGATTACTCCGAGCCACTGAGAATGGTTACATACCTGGATCGTGAAAAAAATCGTATATTTATTTATCTGACAAACAACCTTAAAATCAACAGTTTAGAAGTTGCAATGCTGTATAAAAGTCGCTGGAAAATAGAATTGTTCTTCAAATGGATCAAACAGCATTTGAGGATAAAAAGCTTCTGGGGTCAGTCTCAAAACGCTGTAAAATGTCAGATTTGGATAGCAGTAACCACATATTTAATGGTGGCCATTTGGAAGAAAAAACTGGGACTAAAGCAAAGTATTTACGAAATGCTTCAAGTTTTGTCCATTTCAGCTTTTGATAAAACTCCTATGAATCAATTACTTAGTAATATTGACGACTCGGAAACCAACTCTCTCATTTCTAACCAATTGAGTATCTTTGACTTATAGTTGGACACTAGTGATTGCACCCATAAAACGAATAGATATGTGAGACACATATAGCCTCCTATGTTTGTCCCAAATCAGGCCTTGGCATTACAACTTTAATATTTTAAACCAAAGCCCTCTCTTTTGGAAAGTATTTAGGTGAGATTGGTATCAAACAGAAAACCAAAAGATCGAAAGGTAAAATAGTTTTCAAATGCATAATCTGGAATAAAACTACATTTTCTGATTTGTCCATGCTCATTTATTCATTAGGTTTTTACATATTTGATTTGAGTATTTACCCATATCAAACCAAAAACTAAAATGATGATAAAGTATTTGTGGCTTGCCTTGTTTCTAAATTTCTGCACGCCAACCCTGGCTCAAAAAGTTTTCAAAACATCAAACCGATCGGAAGCCGATAAAAAGATTTTTGTAACAACCAATCGGTCTGAAGCAGACATGATGGTTTTTGAAACAAACAACCGGTCGGAGGCCAAGCCATTTTCCGGATTTTGGTTTTGGACAAAAAACCGGTCTGAGGCTGATTGGAAGGTATTTTTTACCAAAAACAGGTCTGAAGCCGATTTGAAGATATTCATTACCAAAAATAGATCTGAGGCTGGGATGAAATAACTATTGATTTCAGTTTTCAGGTTGGCGAATCACACCCGCTTCAACAGCAATTTGCATTGGAATGACTACTTTGCCGCATCCAAATCGCATACATGAAGGAAATAATCCAGAAACTCAGAAATTATGAAGTGCGCATCCGCAAAGCCATCAATTCGGAGATGCAAGGCGATTTCCATTCTGTATTTAAAGGTGCGGGTTTGGAGTTCGACGATGTGCGTGAATACCAGTATGGCGACGATGTACGAACCATAGATTGGAACGTATCTGCAAAAGGTCATGGCACATTTGTAAAAACCTTCAAAGAGGAAAAAGAGCAAACGGTATTTTTTCTCATGGATGTGAGCGCTTCGCAGGAAGTGGGCCGCCAAAGTCAGAAAAAAGTAGATATCTGTAAAGAAATTTGTGGCGTATTGGCGCTATCAGCCGTGAAAGAAGGCAGTCAGGTTGGCGTAATTTGCTACAGCGATAAAAAAGAAAAATACATCAAACCCGGCAAAGGCATTCAGCATGTGTATTCGGTGATTACCGAGGTTTTTAAGCTCAAACCCCAAAGTCTTCAAACGGATTTGAACGGAGCAATTTACTATGCACTAAACCTCATAAAACGCAAGTCCATCATCATTCTGCTCTCCGATTTTATAGACCAGAATTATGAACATGCGCTAAGAGCCCTGGCCCGGAGACACGATTTGGTGCTCATCCATGTGACCGACAATATGGAAGTTAATTTTCCACAGATGGGCATTGTGCCTTTGATGGACAAAGAGCGAAAACGCACGATTTGGATGAATACCTCACTTTCGTTTTTCAGCAGCAGAATCAGGCAGCGCTTCAACGACAACCAGAAAGCCCTGGAAAGTTTTTGTAAAAAACAGAAGGTAAATTACCTGATGATAAAAACAGGCGAAGACTATATACCAAACCTAATCAGGTTGTTTAGAATCAGAAACAGAAAGCGTTAGGCTAAACTTTCACCAGAGCTTTCAGGTGTTTCCTCACCACTTTTTCAAGCACTTCATCGTCTATCCAGGGCTTGTTAAATATTCCTTCTTCCATCAGTTCCTGCATTACTTTTTCTTGGGCTTTGCCTTTTTGCAGGGCTACATGATAGGGTGTATTTGTGAAACTCACCAAGGTGTAAAGTGGTTGCCAATATTCTGGAAACAAAGCATGCAAGCGGGCTTCCACTTTTTTACGAATCAAAAATTTGGGGTCGGCCACCAAATCTCTCATTTCGACGAAATTGTTCATCGCCAGCTCAGAAATGGCATCGGCATCCGGTTTTCTGATGCTTTGAAATTGCTCAAAAAGTTCTTCCCAGCTTTTGTTTTCTTCGATTAGCGAATTGAAAATTCGGCAATCTTCAAAACCACAATTCATACCCTGGCCAAAAAATGGCACGATGGCGTGGGCCGCATCGCCTATGAGGCAAAAATTGCCCAACGACCAAGGGAAGCATTTTATAGTAACTAAAGAGGAAGTGATGTTTTGAAAAAACTGCTCCTGATAGTCGGGCATGAGGGCAATAACATCAGGAAAATACGCTTCGAAAAACACCTTTACGTCATTGTTGCCTTTTAGCTTGCTGAAGGAAACTGACCCTGCAAACGGAAAAAACAAGGTACATGTAAACGACTTATCCGGGTTTGGTAAAGCAATGAGCATGAAGCTCTTTCGAGGCCAGATATGAAGTCCATTTGGATCTAATTGCCAATCGCCCGATTTGGAGGGCAAAATGGAGAGTTCTTTATAGCCATGTTCGATGAAATGTTGCTGGTAGTTGAACCGCTCCGTTTTCATGAGGCTGTTGCGCACAACCGAATAAGCCCCATCGGCACCAAAAAATGCCCGGGCAAATATAGCCTGAGATGTTTTGCCGCCATCGTCCGACATGTATGCCTCGCCTTTGTGATGATCTACGCCCATACACATGGTATCGAAATGAAAGCGCAGGTTTGGGTATTTTGCTGCTTCGGCTATCAGGGTGACGTTGAGCGCAGACCTACTCACAGAGTAAATGGCCTGGTCTTTGGTGCCATAAGGCTGGAAAGTTTGCATTCCTTCCACATCGTGCATGATGCGCCCTTCCATAGGCAATGCACAATCACGTACGGCCTCCTCTAGTCCAACACCGGCCAAACCTCGCCAACCTCTTTCACTTAGTGCAAGATTGATGGAGCGGCCTCCGTCTATTTTGTGCTTCCTCGAATCCTTTCGTTTTTCGTACACATCTACCTGAAAGCCTCTTTTTGCCAGATAGACAGCGAGTAAAGTGCCTACAAGTCCTCCGCCAAAAATGACTAAACGGTCATTGGCCGATATTTTGGGCTGATGTTCAGCTACTATGTTTGGATAGGTTTTCAAAACAACCTTGGATTGTTGAAGAGTGCAAAGATGAGATTAAACCATGGCTATTTCAAATTGAACCAGGCTCACAAATTCCTGAATACGATTATCAAGTTCTTGTTGCGACAAATCTTTGATTCGTTCTACACCGAATTTCTCCACGCAAAACGAAGCCAAAGCCGAACCATAAATGATGGCTCTTTTCATATTATCGAACGAAATATCGTCAGTTGCAGCCAGGTAACCTATGAAGCCACCTGCAAATGTATCTCCGGCTCCGGTTGGGTCAAAAACTTCTTCCAGCGGAAGTGCAGGGGCAAAGAAAATCTCCTTCTCATTGAACAACAGCGCACCGTTTTCTCCTTTTTTAATAATGAGGATTTTCGGCCCCATCGCCATAATTTTCTTAGCTGCTTTTACCAAAGAATATTCTTTTGAAAGCTGCCGGGCTTCCTCGTCGTTGATGCTCAACACATCTACCATACTCAAGGTTTGCATCAGGTCGTCTAAGGCAATGTCCATCCAAAAATTCATGGTGTCCATCACAATAAGCTTGGGTTTGTTGGCCAGGCGGTCGATCACTGTTTTTTGAATGGCAGGAGCTAGATTACCCAGCATCAGGTATTTGCAGTTCTGGTAGCTTTCAGGAATAATGGGGTCAAAACTTCCCAGCACATTCAATTCCGTCACCAAAGTGTCCCGGCTATTCATGTCTGTGTGGTATTTCCCGGACCAGAAAAACGATTTTTCGCCTTGCTTAATTTGTAAGCCTTCGGTATTCACCCCATGATCTTGCAGCATGGAAATGTCTTCCTGCGGAAAATCGTCGCCCACTACTGCAACCAGATTTACTTTTCTGGTGAAATAAGAAGATGCAATGGAAATGTAAGTGGCAGCACCGCCTACTATTTTATCGGTCTTGCCGAAAGGGGTTTCTATGGCATCGAAAGCCACTGAACCAACAACCAGTAAACTCATCTGGGATGTTTTTTAGTTAAATTGTACAATTACTTTTTCTATTATATCGCAGCATGCATGCATTTGCTCTTCTGTGATAACCAGTGGAGGAGCAAAACGAATAATGTCTCTTCGGGTTGGTTTGGCCAACAATCCTGCATCTCGCAAAGCCTCACAAACCTCCCAGGCTGTTTCTCCGGTTGGTTTAGGCTTGATTCCTACAGCGTTTAGCAATCCTTTTCCCCGCACAAAGCTAACGTTAGCCGACTTGTTTTTCAAATGCTCCATCCTTTCACGGAATAATTCGCCCATTACGCTGGCATTTTCTATCAGGTTTTCTTTCTTCAAAACCTCCAGAGCTGCCATGGCAACCGCACAAGCCAGCGGGTTTCCTCCGAAAGTAGAACCATGTTCTCCCGGTTGAATGCAAAGCATAATGTGGTCATCGGCCAAAACAGCCGAAACAGGAGTTACACCACCTGAAAGGGCTTTTCCAAGAATCAACATATCGGGCCGAACGTTTTCATAATCCGATGCCAGCAATTTTCCGGTTCGGCCAATGCCGGTTTGTACCTCGTCTATGGCTGTGAGCACATTATATTGTTTACACAAAGCAGCTGCTTTTGCCAAATATCCATCTTCAGGCACATTTACACCTGCCTCGCCTTGAATTGGTTCTACCCAAAAGCAACAAACAGTCGGATCTTGCAATGCCTCCTCCAGGGCAGGAATATCGTTGTATGGGATAATAATATACCCAGGCATCAATGGACCAAACTGGTGGGTCGACGATTTTTCGGTTGAAGCAGAAATCATGCCCAACGTTCTACCATGAAAATTGTCTTCCACGGCTATAATCCTGGCTTCATTGGCCGGAACGCCCTTTACTTTGTAAGCCCATTTTCTGGCCAGCTTCATAGCAGTTTCGTTAGCTTCGGCACCGCTGTTCATCATCAGCACTTTTTGGTACCCAAAATAATTGGCAATGTATTGTTCACATTCTCCCAAACGACTGTTATAAAACGCCCTTGATGTTAAGGTAAGTTGTTTAGCTTGAGCTATCAAAGCCCCAATTATTTCAGGATGGCAGTGGCCTTGATTAACAGCACTGTAAGCAGACAGAAAATCGTAGTAATGCTTGCCTTCCAAATCCCAAAGGTGAACACCTTCTCCTTTGGCCAAAACCACCTCCAACGGATGGTAGTTATGGGCACCAAATTGATCTTCAAGGGCAATCGCTTGTTTGCTGGTTAATGTGGTAGTAGTTGACATACAGTAAATTAAGGCAAAAAACTAGAATTTGCGCCCGCTGTTTTAAAACAAAAACAGGGTCATTAAGTTTGGGATTAGTCTTCAAAGGTCGCAAAAATTTGCTTGCCACCATGAGATGCAGATGAAGAATACAGCAACTACGGGTAAAGAGATAGACAAGACCAAGCCCGACTATTACTACACCAGGAACGGGCTAATGGTGTTCACCGAGAACTACCATTTGAAGCGGGGTTATTGCTGTAAAAGCGGCTGCAAGCATTGTCCTTATGGCTTCAAAATCTTTTACAATGTTTGATTTTTGAAGAATCTTTCGGAAAGAATTTGAATGTTTCAAAAGTTACCCTACTTTTGCAGCCCTTTTAAGGAATTCGAATAGAAGAAACCGAAATAAAGTCATGGCGAGAGTTTGTCAAATAACCGGAAAGAGAACAAGAGTTGGTAACAACGTATCGCACGCCAACAACAGAACTAAGAGAAAGTTTTACCCCAACTTGCAGGTAAAGCGGTTTTTCTTGGAAGATGAAGGCACATTCATCAAATTGAAAGTATCTACTCATGCCATTCGCATCATTAGTCGCATTGGTTTGAAAGCTACTCTGAAGAAACACAACCTGGAAATAGTTCCGGAATAATCTAAAGGTATATAAATTTGAGAAAGGCGCTTTTGTGGCGCCTTTTTTTGTCGGTCAAGTTTCGTTCTCCAATCCTTTTTGCTCTATACGACCATTTTAAATCAAGATCTTTTTTTGCACATGTTGAAAAGACAGCGGAACCTGTTTTGGGTTTATCGCTGGATCAATAGCCCACTTCATTGACAAAAAAGTTAAAATAGGTAGCTGACAGCCAAATGGTTCAATATCGCCAAGATTGTAAGTCAGCTCCTTTCGGTGCTCTTTTTTTAACTTCCTCCGACCATTTTTTAATAAACATCTGGTGGTAACGCAACCTGCTGATGTAGTTCGGCAGTTTGGGGTCGCCATTCCAGCAATGTTCAGCCCGGTCGCCGTATGCCACTTCACAGTTGCATGCCGGGTTGCTTAGTTTATTCAGCATATCCTCGGCAGTGTACACGGCATTGTTTAAATAATAGTTGTCCATGTCTCCCGTGTAAAGATGAATTTTACCCTTAAGTTTCTCTCCGATTTTGGGCCAGTCTCTTTTGATGATGTGGGTGAGGTCGTAATTATCTCGCCAGTGCTTAGCCACCGATGTATCAATCGCCCCGGTGTATTTATCATAAATTCGTTTGGGATAGCCATCCACATCCATTGGAGAATACACAGCCTCCCAAATATCATACTGTTCGCCACTGCGGCTGCGGGTGCCAACAGCCAACTCCTTGTAATTTAACTCTTCGATGGTAGCACTCACATGACCCAAATAATTACGAACTCCAGGCCGTTTCAATTTTTTGAAATCACTTTCAACATAGTAGGCATTTTTGTCTTTATAGATATCTATGGTTGTATAGTGTTGAAAATCAATGGGATCCGGGCAGGCTGCATAGCATCCATTGTATTCATCCGGATAAAAAACCTGAGCAGCTAGAACTTCCCAGCCCCCAGTTGAGCCGCCATACATAAACCGGGCCCAACCTTTACCAATGCCCCTGAAACGCTTTTCAATTTCTGGAATCAGTTCATAGGTAATGGCATCGCCATAAGGCCCGAGATTGGCTGAATTTACAGCATACGAATCATCGTAATAGGGATTGGCATGTTGAATTTCAATGGCAAGCACCCTTGGAAAACCAGGCCCGGTCCACTGCTTGTAAAAGTCATGTGCCTCCTTTTGCTGTGTGATGTTATATCCTGTAATGTGGAAACGTTCAACCGTATCAGGAATCAATGCAGGATCTGGAGGTGTAGTACGAAATCCACCAAAGTCAGCAGGAAAATGGCCATGAAAAATAGCCAGGGGATATTTTACATTTGGATGCGAATCGAATCCTTCAGGCAAAAGTATGTGTGCTCCGAGGTACATGGGCCTGCCCCAAAACTCGGTGAGCAGTTTGCTTTGGATTTTGATGTGCCTGATGTATTTGGTGTCTTCAGGTTCTTTTATCGGGGATATTTCTTTGTCAATCACAATAGAAATTTCATTGGATGCCGCTGGATCAAAGCGGATTTTCACCGGTGTAGAATAAATATTTCCAGGTGCTGAGTTCCATTGTTGACCTTCGCCCCTATCC
Source organism: Cytophagales bacterium (assembly GCA_038205175.1). Lineage (GTDB taxonomy): Bacteria > Bacteroidota > Bacteroidia > Cytophagales > Flexibacteraceae > JBBRCC01. The sequence continues at coordinate 8,239 of JBBRCC010000026.1, forward strand.
ATTGGCAACTTAACTGTATGCCCGGTTTTGAGGTGAAAGGTTTCGTACTTGTGAAAAAGCACCTGCACGTAGTAGTCACCTGCCGGCACACTATTTAAACGTTCAATAGGAAACCCAAATGCTTCTTCACTAAGTAGTTGCGATGTGCCGACTACCCAGTTTTCTACATCTTTGCCAAACACCATTTGCGTATTGGCGGTATAGTTTATTTGAAACCTCGGTTCTTTTGCATTGGTTTTTGCCAAAAGTAAAAGCAACCTGCCATCCAAATTTGAAGGTTTCAGATCAGGTGAAATCCGAATTCGGAAACTTTGCGCACTTGCTGTTGCCAAGGCAATGAACAGGAATAGTGTTAAGATCGTTTTTCTCACTGCAGATTGTTGGGTTTAAATTTTGATATTTTTTTCAATTACTTTTTCCTCTCCGTGTAGTCAAACACCAGGTTACAAAACGCATTTACTCCTGTTTTGAAGGCACTGTCTTCTAGAAAAAATTCTGGTGTATGATGTGGCCCTGAGGTCTTTGCGTCTTTTCCTTTGGCCATCCCGCCGATAAAAAAGAAAAGGCCGGGCACCTTTTGAGCATAATAGGCGAAATCTTCCCCGCCTGTTTTTGCTGGAACCAATAATACATTGGCTGCCCCTGCAGATTTTTGCAAAGATGGGAGCATGGCTGAGGTAAGTTCCGGGTTATTGTATGTTACAGGGTTGTAGGTGCTGAAAGGAATGGTTACTTCTGCCATTGCCCCAGCAGACTCCGCCGTTTTTTCCGCAATCTTACGAATGCGGCTATACACCAGTTTTTCGTCTTCATCGCTCAATGTTCTGGCTGTTCCTATCAACTCTACATCTTCCGAAATGATGTTGAATCGGTTGCCTCCGTGAATTGAACCGATGGATACCACGGCTGCATTCTCAGTGATATTAACATTGCGACTGACAATGGTTTGCAGGTTGTTTACGATTTGGGCTGACACTACAATTGGGTCTACCGAAGACCAAGGAACGGCACCATGCGAAGGTTTGCCTTTCACCACTATTTTAAAGTCACAAGCCGCAGCCATAGCACCACCGGGATGATATGTTATTTTCCCAACTTCTATTTTGGCATCCATGTGCAGCCCGAAAATCACATCTACCTTGGGGTTTTCCAAAACGCCTTCTTTCACCATTTGATTAGCGCCGCCTTCTTCACCTTCTGGAGTGCCTTCTTCGGCAGGTTGAAAAATAAATTTTACCGTGCCCTTCAAGTCTTTTTTCATGCCGGCCAACACTTCGGCCACGCCCATCAGAATGGCCACATGGGCATCGTGTCCGCAGGCATGCATCACACTGGTTTCCTTGCCGTTGTAGGTTGATTTTACTTTTGATATAAATGGTAAATCGTTTTTTTCCATCACCGGCAAGGCATCCATATCTGCCCGCAAAGCAATGACAGGGCCCGGTTTATCACCTTTCAAAATACCAACTACACCCGTTGTTGCAATTCCAGTTTTCACTTCCAACCCCAGGGCTTTCAGGTGATTGGCCACGAGTGCAGCAGTTCGCACCTCCCTATTTCCAAGCTCTGGATGCTGGTGAATATCATGCCGCCACTCAATCACTTTGAGTTCGATTTTGTCGGCTGCGGTCTTAATGGCTGCCGTTTGGTTTTTTTGTGCGATGGACAGTTGAGAAGCGGAGATCAGAAGAATGAGAAGTGTTTTTTTCATGGCTTTTAAAAAACGCCTTGGCTTTTAGAATCTGGATGGCTTATATCGTCTCCAAAAACCAGAAATTGATTTTGATTTGCAGTATAGGTAAAAAATACGAATTGAAATGAGTTAGGCTTTCCGAATGACGAAGAAGAAAATGAATGGCGTAGCCGGGTTTTGTGGGTTGACTTCCCTACATTTTCGCAATCATCTTATCACTGCTTTTAAGTTTTGAGGTATGCAACAGTGGGGAAATGGTTTCCTTAATTTCTTCGGCAAGCGCAGTGATAAGTCTCAACTTTGCATAAGGTCTGTGGTAAACCAAGCTGATTTTCCTTACTGGAAAGGGTGCCTCAAAATCTTTTGCGTTTGCCTTTCTTTCAATGGGCAAGTCTGCATAATACAACCCGGGAATAAGTGTCAATCCTTTCAGGTTGTCTGCAATGTTCAATAAACTATCAAAAGAGTTTGGACTAAATTTCAAATTTGAGCTGAGTTGTTTTGAATTTAATGAAGGTGATGAACCTTGATCGCTTCGATGTAAAAATTTAAAACAGCTTAGGCAATTGTCTTCCCTGGGAAAAACCGAACTCATGTATTCATTTAGGTTCGGTTTTTTTATGCGCTTGATTTCCTACAGATGAGACTATCCCGCATTCTGAAAAGTTATGCCAGTTTGAGGTTTGACTTCAATTATTCTGCGGTGTGGCACTTTTGACCGACCCTTATTACTTGGTTCAATTGAATTTTGAGCTCAAGGACTAACACTAACCGAATGTAAAAACAGCTACACTTTTACTCATCCGCCAAACTCAAAATCACCTCTTTCTTTGACAATTGAAACAACCAAAGTCCCAAGGTATCGCCTGTTTGTTTATGGCAACGGGTGCATTCCTGATTTTTAAGTATGAGTGGTTTAGTGTACAATAGTTCTGTCTCGCCAAGTTTTTGCACATTGGGGGAAATGGTTTGTTTTTGCAAATGGCTGTATTCATAAGCCTGTACAATTTCCAACGTTTTGGGTTCAATGGGCTTTACTTTACTACCAAAAGCATATTGATTCATTTTGCCCATATACCAATAATCGACCGAATCGGCCACCAACTGAAAAACAGGTCGGCAACTGGAATCTGTGGAAACACTTAGTTTTTTGCGCCAAAGCGAATCGGTAAGTTCGATGGCTTCTTCACCCAAAAATTCCATGCGGCTTAAGATCGTAGCCGGACTGGCTTTCACTGGTTCCCGACCCAGCATTTCACGCCGAACCATGCGCATGTCCTGCTGTCCGGTATCAGGCGTACAGCCCGCAACAACCAAGAATAACAAACCACTTACCATTACTGAAAATCTTTTCTGACTCATTTCTGCAAAGCTATGGTGCCATTCAACACCAAAAAGCCGAAAATGCGAAAATCTTTCTGAATTTTGAGGCATGAAGCTGAATCTTGTTTTCAGGTGGTTTGAATTTTTACTGGTCGCAATCTCCATGTGTCTCACTTTCGCATGCGAAAGTAAAAAGGAAGAAATCCCCTTTAAATACTACTCAGGCCCAATGGCGATGGTAGATAGCATAAAAACCACGTACACAGATTCGGGAAAAGTGGTGGTAAAAATGAAAGCCCCGATGCAACATGAATTTTCGAATGGAGATCGGGAGTTTGCGAAAGGCATGTTTGTGGAGTTTTTCGACGAAAAAGGACAAGTTCAATCCACTCTTGAAGCAAATTTTGTACACTACTCCAAACTGCAGGATTTATATACAGGAACTGGTGATGTGCAAATCATTAATTTGCTCGAAGACAAAAGTCTGAAAACAGAATTGTTGCACTGGAGCCGCACCGAAAAGCGCATTTTTACCAATAAGTTTGTAAGCATTAAAAACAAGGGCGAAATACTCACCGGCACAGGTCTTTCAGCTTCACAGGATTTTAAAACTTACCGGATTTTGAAGCCATCGGGCGTACTTCAACAAAAATTGTAGAGATGAAAATTGTAGACGTGGTTTTGCTTTCTATGGCCCTGGTTTTTTTGGTCATTGGCGTAGATCAAAGCATCAAGTATGGAATTCAGGCGAGCTATTGGGCTTTTATGTTTTCAGCAGGTTTCTTGTTTTGGTACCAGTATCGGTATAAAGCCCGAAAAGAGGGTAAAAAATAGATCAGACCACTACAGCATCAAGCTCGAGCCAGTTTCCATCTTCTCTGATGAGCTCAATCAGTTCGTCGACGGCTTTTTCGGCAGGCACTGATTTTTTTACCACATTCTGACCTCGATAGAGCGCAATTTTTCCTTTTCCAACTCCCACATAGCCATAGTCTGCATCGGCCATTTCCCCAGGTCCGTTCACAATACAACCCATGATCCCGATTTTAACTCCTTTCAGGTGATCTGTCCGCATGCGTATCTTGGCCGTGGTTTCCTGCAAATCGAACAATGTTCTACCACATGATGGGCAACTGATGTATTCCGTTTTGGTCATGCGGGTTCGGGCAGCCTGCAAAATGCCGAAGGCAAGCTCATTCAGGGTTTTGGCCATTTTCAAACCTTCTTCTTTTGTCGCAGGCTTGTTTTTTTCAATGCCCAGCATGATGCCATCTCCCAAACCGTCAACCAGCAAACCACCAGCATCGGTAGCTGCAAAAAGTTGCAAATGATCGTGGCTCAAAGGCCCAAACTGCCGCTTGATAATGACTGGCGTTTTGATTTTCAGCCTCAACAATTCCGTGAAAAATCTACGTAAATCAGCCAGAGCGTGATCATTATCTGTTTCTACCAAAAACACAAGTCTGCTATCCAAATCAAGCGATTGAAGCAGATGGGCATCTAATGTAGAGGCAGAGATTTTCACAAAATTCAAAACCGGATGTATTTCCTTTTCCGGGCGCTGCCATTCCAACAGGGTGAAAAGCGGATATGTATTTTGTTTGTCGCTTGTAAGTTTCCATTGGTCTGCATCCATAATAGCCCGGCTGCCATTGGCCACCATAAATGGAATGGTTTTTTTGCCGGTGTAGATGTAATCAGCTCCCAGGTCGTTCATTTTCCACTTGTCCAATACAGGCAAATAATGGTGCCCGATGGCTTTCAAGTCTGCCATGTCCGTCACATCAATCTGGCTCCAGTCTGCAATTACCCTAGGCACCTGATGCCCGCCGATGTTGTGCACTTCCCTGGTTTCCCTTCGTTTATATTGAAAAGGATTGATCGGATAAAGTTCAATCGGTTTAATGGCTGCGTGTCCTGCTCGTTTATGGTATCGGTCTACCAGGGCTTTGGCCACAGGAATTTCAAATTCAGGATCTTCGGTAAGCGAAACACGAACGGTGTCACCCAAGCCATCTTCCAGCAAAGTGCCAATGCCAACTGCAGATTTAATACGTCCATCTTCAGCCTCACCAGCTTCTGTTACGCCCAAATGAAGGGGATATGGCTTCAAACCTTCTTCTTCGAGTTTTTGCACCAACATGCGATAAGCCTGCACCATCACTTGCGTATTGCTGGCTTTCATGGAGATCACAATGTTGTGGTAGCTCATGTCTTCGCAAATCCGCAAAAACTCCAATGCAGATTCTACCATGCCCAGCGGTGTATCGCCATAGCGGCTCAAAATCCTGTCCGACAAAGAGCCATGATTGGTGCCTATGCGCATGGCCGTGCCGTATTCTTTACAGATTTTTACCAGCGGAATGAATTTTTCCCTGATTCGGGTAAGCTCAGATCCATAGCTGGCATCGGTGTATTCTATAAATTCAAATTTCTTTTTATCGGCATAATTGCCAGGATTTACCCGCACTTTTTCTACAATCCTAGCCGCTACTTCGGCAGCGTTAGGCGTGAAATGGATGTCGGCTACCAAAGGCGTTGTGTATCCTCTTTTCTTGAGTTCGGCCTTGATGTTGGCCAGGTTTTCGGCTTCCTTCATACTCGGTGCCGTAATGCGCACATACTCGCAGCCCGCCTCAATCATTCTGATGGATTGCTCCACCGTACCCATTGTGTCCATGGTGTCTACCGTGGTCATGCTTTGCACCCGAATAGGATGATGAGCTCCCATGGGTACATCGCCAATGATTACTTCAATGGTTTTACGCCGGCTGTATTCGGTTAGTGAGGGGCAATAAATGCCGGGAAGTGCCTGAATGGTTTGCATAATAATAGGCCAATACTGTTGCAAAAATGCATCAATTCAACCTTGAAACCAGTTGAGCGGTAAAAAGTTAATGCAAATTCAACACTTAACGGCTCAATCGCCTCACCTGTATGCTTTCGCCTATTTTAGTTGTTAGAAAAAATACAGAACCAGCGGGCAGTTGATCGTTGTTGATTTTGAAAGTGTGGAAACCTGGCGAAAGTTCTCCGAGGTTTGAGGAGTAGACCAGACTTCCTTGCAAAGAATGAACTTGAAGATCAACATGCTCTGCTTTTTCCAGCACTACTTCAACATTCACAAAGTCTTTGGTTGGATTTGGGAAAACCTTAACCGCCAATAGTTCCTGTTGCTTCAAAGGTTTATTGGCATCAACGATGGTATAAAATGTCTCAAGATCATCGATCATCCAACCTTCTTTTGGCATTGCATTCGCATCGGCATAATAGGTAAACCTAACATGCATATAATTGTTGGGAGGAAATACCGGACTCCCAATATTATTTTGCCAGCATAGCATCATACCTCTCCAAGAACTGTCAGTTCCTGTGAGGCCGATTTCTCCGCTGGTAAGGGTGTCGAAGATTGCGTCGCCAGCTACTATAGGACGGTAGTTGGTGTCTAACTTTACGTTTACCCACGAGGCTCCGTCATCAAACGACGTTTCTAAAATTCCGCCTGCCTTCTTCACATCAAAATCTGTTTTCTGCTTCCAAACCACAACATAAAAAGGCAAGTTAAACGGATTGCCAAAAAATGCCCGAAACTGAAAGGAAGAACGATTTGGCCCTTGAACAGTGTTTATTGTATCTGTTATCAAAGCGTTTGGCAAAGTTAAAGAAGCATCAAAAATCGACTTTTGGGGTCTGCCAACTTGCCAAACCTGATTGACTCCAGTATCCAATTCTATTGGTAAATTGGTCGATCCTTCAAAAAAATTGAATTGTTGGGCAAATGAAAAACAAGGAATAAATACTAGTAAGTAAAGAAAATGTTTCATAGCTGATGTTTTATCAAGGTTCGATGTTTGGAAATGATTGAATGCAAAAATAAAAATATTGTAGAATTATCAAGTATATTATTTTCTTAAAATAGAATCGGTTTAAAAAGCAGTTCAGAACTCCATTCCCTAATTATCCTTTATCTTTGCCCTTCCCCTGCAAATAGCGCAGGAGTCCCAACGATGACATACCTTGACTTTGAAAAACCGATAGCCGATCTCGATGCCAAACTGGCCGATATGAAACAGTTTGCGCTAGAAAACAGTGTTGATGTGTCGGAAGCCATCAAATCATTGGAAGAACGGATTATCAAGTTAAAAAAAGACACATACCACAACCTTACCCGTTGGCAAAGGGTGCAACTTTCCCGCCATCCTGAGCGACCATACACCTTAGATTATATCCATACCATTTGCGACAAATTTGTGGAGTTGCATGGGGATAGAAACATGGGCGACGACAAAGCCATGATTGGGGGTTTTGGCGAAATCAACGGACAAAGCATCATGTTTATCGGTCAGCAAAAAGGGAGAAATACCAAACAGCGACAATATAGAAATTTTGGTATGGCCAATCCAGAAGGCTATAGAAAAGCCCTTCGTCTGATGAAAATGGCTGAAAAATTTAATCGCCCCATTGTTACCCTTATCGATACCCCAGGCGCATATCCTGGCATCGAAGCAGAAGAAAGAGGCCAAGGTGAAGCCATAGCCCGCAACTTGCGGGAAATGTTTATGCTAAAAGTGCCTGTGATCTGCATTGTGATTGGAGAAGGTGCAAGCGGCGGAGCTTTGGGTATTGCCATTGGCGACAAAGTGTTTATGCTCGAAAATACATGGTATTCTGTCATTAGTCCTGAATCTTGCTCTTCCATTCTGTGGAGAAGCTGGGACTACAAAGAGCAAGCAGCAGAAGCCCTGAAGCTTACAGCGAAAGACATGCAAAAATTTGGTTTGATAGATGATGTGATCAAAGAACCCCTGGGTGGCGCACATACAGACCCGATGGGAGCAGCCAAAAAACTGAAGAAAACCATATTGGAAACCTTGGCACAACTGCAGGAAATGACCCCCGAAGCTAGAATTGACCAACGTATTGAAAAATTTTCATCCATGGGCGTGTTTAGCGAAGTAGTAGCCTGAGCGCAGGAAAATGGAGCACTACCCAGAACTCGAAAAATATTATGAAAGCCGTCTGCAACGTAAGCAGATAGAGATGGATGCGGTGCTAAAACTTGCTTCCATCATTCAGCTCAATAAATCGGGTGAAGGAATGGGACTGCTATTTACCCCGGCATTGCTGGCTAGTTTAGGTATGCAGCATTTTTGTGCTTTAGAAAAAGTAAAAGGAAGTTGGAAAATAGGCGCTTTGGGTGAGTCAACTTTAGTTTCCAATGCTTTACTGACCAACCCGGAGCTAAACAACATTGAAAACACTGTCCACCTAAAGACTCTGAAAATAGGCCAAGATGAGGCCTTTGCCGCTTTTGAATGGGTTGTACCTGTGTTTTTCAATCATGTAGTGCACCAATTGTTGCTTGTGTGTTGGCAACCCGGTCAGGATAAGAAGTGGACCGAAGAGTCCATCTCATTTCTTCAAACCATTGCAGGCATGTTGGTTGTATCCATCGAAAATCAGCAATTACTTGAGTATAAGATTCGGCAGGAAAGTGTGAGAAAGGAAATTGAGATAGCCGGACAAGTTCAAAACCTTTTATTTCCTAAAAAACTACCCTATACAACAGAACTCCAATTGTATGCAAGCTATTTGCCGCAGATGGGGGTGAGTGGCGATTATTACGATTTCATTGAAATAGACGCATATCGTTTTGTGGTTTGTGTAGCCGACGTTTCGGGTAAAGGGGTTCCTGCTGCTTTGCTCATGAGCAATTTTCAGGCAACCTTGCGAACGTTGGTAAAGCAAGGCCTTCACTTAAACCAGATTGTAGCTAAGTTGAACGACATACTGTGTGAAAACAGCAACCTTGAGCGATTTATCACAGCATTTCTGGCTATTATCGATCGGAAAACAAGTACCATTCACTACATCAACGCAGGGCACAACCCACCAGTTTTGATAGACGAAGCCGGAAACATGCAAGCCTTAACCCAAGGAACTACCATTTTGGGCGTTTTGAATCCGCTTCCTTTTGTGAATGAAGACATTATAAAACTGAAAGGAGTCAACCTGCTGGCAGCTTATACCGATGGGCTAACCGAAACCGACAACCTGGAAGGCGAAGAATTTGGCAGCGACAGGGCAGATGCTTTTTTCAAAGATAACTACAAGGCTTACTTACCTGACCTGCATCAAGAACTTACCCAAAAAATTACTACCTTTTGTGGCCCCATTGGGTTTAAAGACGATATTACCATTCTCACTTGTAGAATTCAAATGGCGGGCTAACAACGAAAAACTGATTTACAAAAAAACCCGGCCTTTTCAGACCGGGTTTTTTTATTGGATTCGGTATTGAATTATTGGTTCAACACTATTCTTCCTTTCGACACTTTGTCTGCAGATTTTACGGTGTATTGATAAATGCCATTGGGTAAATGACGGATATTTACTTTGTCTGAAACCTGCTTTGCATCAAGTGCCAGTTTGCCATCTGCTGAAACAAGTTGGATGTCAAACGCTTCTGCATTGCCTACCGGGTAAAGCCAACCCTGACTAGGGTTGGGATACAAACTAAGATCAGTTTTCAAATCCATGTTCTTTGACGATGTGACAACATCAGGCCGTACTCTGTAGCGAACATTGGCACTGTCTCCACCACGGGAAATTTGATCCAGATCATTGCCTCCAAGCAAGGCAAATGCAACCCAAACAGTATCTCCCGGCATGATGCTGTATGGTCCGGCAGCTAATGTGATTGATACATCTTTGCCGAGAGGATTTCCGGTTCCGGCATCTTGTCTGAACACACCCGAAGACATAGTTTCATATTTTTCCTGATCAGTGTAGCCATCGTACACGCCAATAAACGGATTGTTGGTGGCATCGTTTTCAATGGCGTAGTAGTTAGGTTCAGCACTTCCCAACATCCTGATACCGGCGTAGTGACCACCAGGATTAGAGTTGTACACATACCCCATTTTTTTGTCTGCTACCCAACCTGCTTTGTCTTGCTGTCCATTGGCCGAAATGTCGAAATCAGCGAAGTAGCCAATAAAATAGTTGTTGATAGGTATGGCAGATGTGTTGATGACTCCAAATTCAGCAATTACATAATCACTATCTCCGGGAGTGGTGTAAGCATGTGTATTTTGAATAATCCGAACACCATTTCTTGATGCAGCTCCAATGTTGTTTTCGTTGTACGAAGTCAGGTAATCGAAGTTGGCCACTGTGGCCGGAATCACTTCTTTTTGGAAAAGAACAGGGTTGAAATGATTGTGGTACACTGTTCCTTCAGATCTTACGCTGTTTGGCAATTTAGTGGCAGAAGTGCCTGCCATTAATCCAATTTCAAAGGCAGTTTGAGTGCCTTTAAACTGAAATCCAATTCCCTCAGTTGCACCGTCGCCGTTGTAGGCCATCCTTCCATTGCTGGTAATTGTAGTAGAGATATTGTTTTTGCTAATGTTGAGGAAGGTCGTGTTCACTTTTATACTAACCACCTGAAAATCATTGTAACCATTTGAGTCGGTATATGTAAAACGAAGATTTACTGTTGCATTCCTGCCAATGTTTGGACGCAAGAGCAACTTAAAGGGTTGTGCGGCATTGTTAAATACCTGGTTGGTGCCCAGCACGCCTACCATAGCTTCGTTGAAACCGGGAACAATTTGGGTTGTTGACAATACATTGTTCAAAGACAGTGTGATTTTGCAGCCCGAAGTTGAAGGAAACAGCAAGTTCACAAAATTTCCGGAAATGCTCAAAGTATCTCCACCTGTAAAGTAGTCATCGTTTCCGTCTACAATCTGAATGTTTCTTCTTCGCAGACCAGGCAATCGATAGGTTACGCCATTAAAAATATTTAAACGGCCACTTCCCAACCTGCCAGCTAAGGCATTACCACCATTTAGTCCGTAATGGTTGTCGGCGCTTACTTTTATTTGTTGGGCAGTTTGTTCTGCTGTAAAGGTTGGGTTCATGCTGCGAATAAGTGCAGCGGCGCCAGCAATGACGGGCGATGCCATCGATGTACCTGAACTCATTCCGTAAGTGTTGTTAAATGTGGTAGATAACAGCTGTTCGCCTTGAACCGAAATACCTACATTGAAATTGTAATTTGAAAAGCCAGACTTTCTGTCTGTTCCACTTACCGATGCTACAGAAAGCACATACTCATAAGAGGCAGGATAGAAATCGTCGATTGAATTGTCGTTGCCTGCAGCTGCTACAACCAAAGCATCCCTGTTTACAGTGGCATAGGTGATGATGTCCTGCTCAAACAAGCTAAACCCGGGACCTCCCCAAGAACAGTTGATAACAGATGCTCCATGGTCTGCTGAATACACAATGCCTTCATAACCTCTGAAAATAGACTGGCCATTGTTGTCAGGAGAAGCTTTTACAGGCAGGATTTTACAATTGAAACCAACACCGGCAATACCATTTCCATTATCAGTTGAAGCCACAGCTGTGCCAGCCACATGCGTACCATGCTGACTGTTGGCAGAAGTGATGTTTGGATTGTTGTCTCCATTTGAAGAGGCAACAAACGTTGGCCCAACCATGTCCCATCCTCTGAAATTGTCAACATAGCCATCATTGTCATCGTCGATGCCATTGATAGGGTCGGCATAGTTAAATTTGATATTGCCAACCAGGTCCTGATGTGGCCAGTTTACGCCTGAGTCTACAATGCCAACAACTACATTGGTATCGCCTTTTGTAACATCCCAAGCCTGATAGGCTCCAATTCTTTGCAAATATGGCTGGTTGCTAAGTCTTGGGTCGTTGGGTGTGTAAAAGGTTTTTCTGATGTATTGCGGCTCGGCATATTCCAGCACTCCGGTCGACATCAACATGGCTAAAGCATCTTCCATTACCACGTTGTTTCTATAAGTCAGGTTGTAAACCACTGTTAAATCGGTGAGCTCACGACCATTGACATTGGCTTTTTGACTTGGCGCTGCCACATCTCTAAAACTTTTTTCAAACTGCTGAACACCAAGCACTAACAAGGCATCGTTGAATGGTTTCAAATCTATGTAATTGTCCCGGCACAAGGTTTTCAAGGCTGGTTTCACCTTCAGATATACTGATTTTGGAACATACCCGGCCTGAGGATGCAAGGTTACTCGTCGACCGTAAGGTGATTTGCCATCGTGGGCAAAAGCGCTCAATGAAAGCGCAAGCATGAGAAGCGTGGAGTAGAAAAGGCGCATGTTTGGTTGTAAAAGTTCTGCAATATAGCAACCTAAAGACAAGCAAATGCACACGAAGGTTGCACCAGTCCTTATAATTCATTTTAAGGGCTGAAGCGATCAGGCAAATTTGCCTTAAAATTTAAAATTGTAGGTCACGGAAGGAATGATTGGAAACAAAGAAGCCTGCTTGGCCTGGAAACCTAAAATATTGCCCGAACCATCTTGGTTCTCCGTCATGGTTTCGAAATATATGAAGAATGGGTTTAGCCTGTTGTACACATTGTAAATACTAAAGGTGAGGTCAGATTCGCCCCATTTCGGAAAGAATTTATATACAAAACCGAGGTCGAGCCGGTGGTAGGCTGCTATGCGGAAAGCATTTCTACTTCGTATATCAGGCACTACTTTGTAAGCCGGCGGCACACCCACTGTTCCGTTCAGATCTTGAAAAAACAACCTGCCTTCAGGCAATGAAATGGCGTTTCCTGTTCCATAAACCCAGGTTCCTGACAGGGTCATTCTCTTGTTTATTTGATGCATCACAACTACAGAGACATCGTGTCTTCGATCATACCTCGGGTGGAATTTTTCTCCAAAGTTGATGTTGTTAAATTGTCGCCAGGTGTAAGACAGGGTATACCCAATCCAACCAGTTGTTTTGCCTTTCTTTTTTTCCAGGTAAAACTCTGTTCCATAGGCCCAACCTTTGCCAAATACAAAAATGGTGTCGAGTTGGTTGTTCAGAAAAAAGCTACTCCCGTCTTTGATGTCGATCTGCCTGCGCATGCTGCGGTAGTAATATTCATTGCTGAAATACAAGGCACCATCGAATAAAGCCGCTGTCCAGCCTGCTGCATATTGGTTGCCAATTTGTGGCAGGGTGCGGGCATTGCTGGGGTACCATAAGTCGGTTGGTAGTGCTGCACCTGAATTGGTGATCAAGTTCAGGTATTGAAATGTTCTGGTGTAGTTAAACTTAGCCGACATATTTTTTCCAAACTTTTTAGTGGCGGCAATTCTAGGCTCCAAACCAAAAAAACTTCGATTCGAGGCCAAAAACCCCGAAGCCCGCAGGCCGCCGTTCAATTGCCAATCGCCTGTAGTATAATCGAGGCCTGAAAAGCCTGCCATTTCGCTGGCATGAATATCTTGCCCGGTGTTGAGCGAAAATGTTCCATCACTTGAACCTGCTGTGGCTCTACCTATCGTAAATTTATGTTGGGTAAAATCTGCACCAGAATTCCATTTCAAATTCTCGGTAAAGTTGTGGTAGAGGATGGTTTTTACCCCATAATCTTCGATGCCGGAAGTGAGATTGAATGAAAAATTGTCTACTGAGTTCCTGATGCGGTAGGCGTATTTGCTGTAAATAAGTGAAGTAACTGTGCTGGTTCGAGGTGAGTAGTCGTGCACCCAACGCAGGCTGCCAGCCCTGTTTCCCCAATCAAAATTGACCTTAAAATTTCTGCGTTTAAAAGTTACCACATCGTTTCCGTAGTAGTAACTTAGCGTCACTTTGTCTTTTAAAGTAGGGCGGAAGGTAAATTTGCCGTTCAAGTCGTAGAAATAGTAATCGGGAATTGGATTATAATTGACTTTGCCTTCGTTCGCCCTGTTTAGTTGTCGGGTAAAAATATCAAAATAGGTGCGTCGACCTCCTATCATGTATGTGGCTTTATCGCCAAGCATGGGTCCTTCAACCGTCAACCTGCTTGAAATCAGACCTATGCCGCCGGTAACTGTATTTTTTTGGCTGTTTCCATCCCTTGTTTTTACATCTACAACGCTCGATAACCTGCCACCGTAATTGGCGGGAAATCCACCTTTGTAAAGCTCTACGCTTCGTATCACATCGTTGTTGAAAATGCTGAAAAACCCAAATAAATGCGATGGATTATACACCGGAGCATCGTCTATCAACACCAGATTTTGATCAGGTCCACCTCCCCTTACATACAAGCCGCTAAAACCTTCGCCGCCAGACTGTACACCAGGTTTCAATTGCAAGGTTTTGAATATGTCGACTTCTCCAAAAATTGCCGGGATGAGTTTCGCCTCTTTGGCGGTTAGTTCTTCTAAACTCATTTGGTTCATGGCCACCTTTTCCCCGGCTTTTCTGCCAGATTCCACCACCACTTCTTCCTGGGTAAAAAGCTCAAGTTTAAGGTTGCCGGTTTGGTTTTTGGTTAACCTGAACACTTTTCTAACTGGTAAATAGCCAACATAAGAAAACACCAATTGAACTGTATCTTCCGGAATGAGTATGCTGTATTTGCCATACAAATCTGCCACCACGCCTTTTTTCAAACGAGGACTATACACACTGGCTCCAATTAAAGGTTCGCCCGAAGCGGCATCTTTTAGGGTTCCAGAAAGGGTAAAGGAATTTTGAGCACCGGCATTCAAACAAGCGAACAAAACCAGCAGAAAACTAAAATTGAAATGAAGCCTGGTAAAAAATAGCTGCATAAAGTCCAAAGCTAACGAAAATAGGTCAGCTATGTTTTAGCAAGTCAATTATATCAGTATCAGGTTTGAGGTTGGGAAGTTTCAAGTTTAATCGATTGTACAAAAAACAGAAAACTCACATGGCCTATTGTGTCTCAGGTGATTCATCAACAAGTTTCAGGTTTTTTTGCTTCGCAAGAAATTGAAAACGAATGTGCCCTCATGTGTCTACCGTGGTTCAAATAAGATTCAGGTCAATTTGCTGTAGACAGATATCAACATGTTCCAGGTTCTAACAACCTTTGCCAATCTTTGAACTACATTTCCCAGCCCTTCTTATTCTTTGGATTCGAACAAAACCAGCAAATTGCATCTTATTTACGCCTCACTTATTTTTCGAACGACTTAAACCATCGGACGACCCCCGCATCTCAGTTTTCCATGAAGATAAAGTTACTCCTTCCCTCTTTTTTATTTTTCTTTATTGTCTTTTCCGCTTTTGGTCAGCAAGTCACCATTTCGGGTGTTGTGTCTGACGCAAAAAATCTGAGCCTTCCAGGGGCAGCGGTTGCCTATAAAAATCCACGTGACAGTAGCTGGAAAGGTGTTGTAACAGATATTGACGGTAAATTTTTGATCAGTACAAATCCCGGTTTCTACCAGGTTCGAATCTCTTACATCGGCTACCTGCAGCAGATCAAAAGAACGAGGGCTTTTGAAAACGTGGATTTGGGTATCATTTCACTGAAGGAAGATAGTGCCAGCCTCAACGAAGTAGTGGTTGAAGGCAAAATGCCGGCAGCACGCATATTAGGTGGCGATACCATGCAATACAACAGCAGTGCTTTCAAAACCAACCCCGATGCCAACGCTGAAGATTTGGTCACAAAAATGCCAGGTATTTCTGTTCAAGATGGAAAAGTGCAGGCACAAGGTGAAGAAGTGAAACAGGTTTTAGTAGACGGAAAACCGTTTTTTGGCGAGGATCCAAATGCAACCTTAAAAAATATTCCAGCTGAAATAATAGACAAAATTCAAGTGTTTGACCGTCAAGGAGATCAAGCACAATTCACAGGTTTTCAAGATCCGAATGCAGCCAAAACCATCAACATCATTACCAAAGGTGAGTATAGAAACGGCATGTTTGGCCGGGTGTACGGAGGGGCAGGAGATAGCAGATATAAAGCTGGTGGCAATATCAATAGATTTGAGGGCAAACGCCGAATGACCATCATTGGCCAAACCAACAACCTGAACGAGCAAAACTTTGCCAGCGAAGATTTGGCAGGTGTAATGAGCACTTCAGGTGGCGGTGGCAGACCTGGCGGCGGCAGGCCGAGTGGCGGAGGAAGACCTGGTAGTGGCGCTCGAGGCATAGGTGGCAGCGACAATGCGAGCAATTTTTTGGTAAGCCCTTCTGGCGGAATAACCCAAACCGTAGCAGGTGGCATCAACTTTCAAGATACCTATAGAAGTAAAGTTGACTTTACTGCCAGTTATTTTTTCAACCGCAGCGACAATGCTGCCACCAATCAGGTTTTCAGGCAGTTTTTGACCACAGGCATCAATTTGCAGCGCTATGCAGAATCTTCCCTTGCTTCATCCATCAACACAAACCACAGGGCCAACATCAGGCTCGATTACAAAATTGACTCATCGAACTCAATCTTATTTGTACCCAGATTTTCAGCCCAAATCAACCAGGGAAACACAACTACTTTGGGCAACACCATCGAGGGGGAAAACACAGTAAACCGCACCGACAATCGATTCAACAGCAAACTCACAGCCATCAGTTCAAGTAGTCAATTGTTGTACAGGCACAAATTCAAAAAAAAAGGTAGAACAGTCTCATTTGACTTAAATGGAGGATATAGCAACAACGATGGCAACAACAACCTCTTGGCCTTTAATGAGTTTCTTGGCACAAGAGCATTTGCCGATACCCTCAACCAACGCAGCACACTTCTTCAGCCTGGCTATTCATGGTCAGGCAATGTGAATTATACCGAACCCCTCAATGCCAATTCTTTTCTCATGGCCGACTACACCAACAGCATAAGGCCAAGCAATTCAGAAAAACTCACCTACAATGTAGATGGCAGTGAAATTCTATTGCTCGACACCACACTTTCCAGCAAATTCAACAACCTGACTACCACCAACAACACAGGCCTTAGCTACAGGTATCAGGACATGAAATGGCAAGGCGGCTTTGGTCTGGCTTACCAAACAATACGGCTAAACAACGAGCAAGATTTTCCTTTAAGCATCAATACAAACAGGCCTTTTGAAGCCCTTTTGCCAAACGCCAATATCCGCTACAACCTTTCGAAAGGAAAAAGTCTTCGCCTGATTTACCGCACCTCTGCCAATGCACCTTCCATAAGCCAACTGCAAGAAGTGGTAAACAACAGCAATCCCCTTCAATTGAGTACAGGAAATGCAGCTTTACGTCAAGATTTTCAGCAGAACCTGTTTTTAAGGTATTTGGGGGTGAACCAGAACAACTTTTCGACGTTGTTTTTCCTCATAGCCGGTTCTGCTACCAATAATTATATGACCACCAGCACCACCATTGCTGCCAACGATACAGTGTTGCCTGGAAATGTATTTCTTCCTGCCTCATCTAGAATTACCAATCCGCTCAACATGAACGGCTACTACAGTATTCGCTCATTTGGCTCATACAGTGTTCCTGTGAAAAAGCTAAATATTAGCCTTAACTGGTTTGGTACTTATGCAGTTACGCCCAGTTTGATAAACAACCAAACCAACAAAGTACAAAATCCTACCGTAGGTGCCGGACTTTCTATAACCAGCAACATCAGCGAAAACCTTGATTTTACGGTAAGCACCAATTCATCGGCCAATTGGAGTATCAACCAGCTTCAGCAAGAGTTTAATACCCGCTTTTTCAACCAAAGCAGTCGCTTTCGAATACAATGGATCACTTGGCAAGGTCTTGTGTTGGCTACAGATTTGAACCACCAGGTGAATACAGGTTTATCATCTGGTTTCAACCAGAATTTTGTGCTGTGGAATGCGTCTGTGGGTAAAAAGATAATGAATAAAATGGGCGATATTCGCTTAGTCATGTTCGACTTGCTGAACCAAAATCGAAGCATCAACCGCTCTGTAACCGACACCTACATTGAAGACAGGCAAACCAACATTCTGAACAGGTATTTCTTAGTGCAGTTCACCTACACCTTTCGCAAATTCAAGAGTAAATTTGGCAAAGATCCATCGGCTGTTGAAGATGAGCGACCACCTTTTATGAGAATGGGTCGACCAGGAGGCGAACGTCCAGGGCAACCGTAATGGCTACCTCATTAACATAAAAGAAACCGGTCTAAACGGTTCATCATTTTTGTAGGCACGCAACACATATAAGCCATTTGGGAGCTTACCCGGTAATGCAATTTCTACTAAAGCAGCTGTGTTAAATTTTTGATCCAATACCAGTTTTCCTTGCCTGTCGTACACCATTACCCTGTCTGCCTGTCCCGCTACCTGCATGTTTCCCTGAGTTGGGTTTGGATACACAGAAATGGTTTTGTTCGATTCAATTTTATCTTTTACCGAAACCAGGGTTGCCTTGCCAAATACAGGTCTTATCATAGGCGAAAAGTTGTTTCCTACAAACCTCCTCCAGCCTGTTCCTGTGTTGTAATGGAGCACAGAATCGGCCTCAGTATTGATGTCGAGCCCAACCCGAAGTTCGTTTCCATTGTCCACGATTCCGTTTTGCCAACCAAAATAATAGTTCCTGTTTCCCCGCAAAATGCGTCTGTTAACGTCGATATTTCTTAAACTGTAGGTGTTGAATTTGTTGGTCGAATCGATGGAGTTGAGCAAAGCATTGGCTGTGAACAACAAACTATCAGGTTCACCAGGGATGATACCAATTTGCGAAAAACACAGCAATCGGAAAGTAATGTTGCGGTTCGATGAAATGGATGTTCGAGGAGATTGAAGCCTGATATCGGTGATGGTATCTGTTTCATAAATCTTGTATTTCGCAGCCCCACGAGCATTGTTTCCACCAATAAAAATCCGAAGTTCTGCCGAACCATCGTCATAAGCGTATTCTTTTTCTAAAGAAAAAACCCTGCGAATGGTGTCGTTAAAGCTAAAATCGTTGAAAGTTGGATCGGACCGCAAAGCCAGCCTGAAACCCAGACGGGTGTCTACTGTTGGGGCTTGAAAGTTTAACAAGGCCGATGGAATAGAAACTCTTCGCAAAAGTCCACCTTCGTCTAGTGGAGAATTTAGGCCGGCAATTCTGTCCGTAGTAATTTCCTGAATCAGTTCGCCCGTGTTTAAATTCGTAATCTGAAGATCGGCATTGGCGTTCACCGCCCCATTGTTAAAATTTCGCACACCCGACCTCAATCCACCCCCAAAAAGCTGATCGCCTTCAATGGTTACAGCTGCCGGAAAATGTTGCACTGGAATAGCCGAATAACGGCTTAAATAATTGTTGAACTGATTGGCTACTGCGACATCGGTGGCTGCAGAATCGGTGGCTGTGCGCCCCAGGTCCAACTTCACATAATCGACGTTCCAATTGTCGAAATTTCCGTTCCGGCTTCCAACATTTCGGAACCTGAACCGAAAGTCTAGATTGAAATATTCAATAGGAATCTGTACGGAGTAAAACTTAAATGGGGTCAATCCGTTTCCGCCAAAAATTTTGAGCTCAGATTCGTCCCAAATGCCGGTAACAGGATTCAAAAATTCTACCACGATGTTGTCCGTTCTGTCTGGATTGAGCTGTTGCGCCTGGCCACCTGCCTGAATGTAGCAACTCAAATAAACAGAATTGCTTTGGTTGAGCGGTATGCCGCTCAAATCAATTGGAAGGCTTGTGAGTGTGTCGCAATAGCCCACTGAATAGGTTGCAGAATAAGGCAATCCATTAAAATCAGTGCCGTCGAAAGTAGCCACACCTACAGAAGGCGGGTCTACCCCATAAGAATTATTAATAAAAACACCGGAAAATGGCTCCCACAAACCATTGTTGGCACTGCTTGGGCTTTCGAACTGGGTTTGAAGTCGACCGCCCTCGGCCACAAGCCAACCTTTGCCAGAAGGCAAAATTTGCACGTCGTTCAAATCACGAAATGTTCCGGAATTAATCCGTTGCCAACTCAGTCCAAGGTCGTTGGTGTAGAAAAACGCACCTGAGTCGCCCAAAACCCATCCTTCTCCATTGGTTCTGAAAAAGTGATTTCTGATTTTACCGAGTGTGGGCAATTGTGTTTTTGCCCAAGTTTCGCCCCCATCTCCGGTCACATACACCCGTCCGCTGTCGCTGCCAACCAATCCCCTCAAATTGTCCCGAAAATACACGGTGTAGAAATTGAGATTGTTAAATAGTGTGTCGACAGTAACTGAATCCCAGCTTTGGCCGCCATTCGTGGTTTTCAACAGTAAACTACTGTCGGCACTAGCCCAAAACGAACTGGGCGTGCGGAACAAAACCTGATAAAAATTGCGGTTTCGCCATGGCTGAAGCCAGTTTTGATTGATCCAATTGGCACCATTGTCTACACTTTCGAGCAAGGTCGACGAATCGCCCCACACAAAAAACGAACCTGAAGCCAGGTATTGAATGCCTTTCAGCCTTTGTGAAGTTGGTGCACGCAGGGTGTCCCAGGTTTTTCCAAAATCAGTGGTTTGGCAAAACAAATTGGGTTGAGCCACAGCAATGGCAAGCGAATCATTTGATTTAGCGGCCAGGTCTAAAATAGTGCTTCTTGTGTTCGATTCCACCCAAGCCCAGGTTGAACCCGAATTTCCTGTTCGGTAAACAACCCCTTTACTGCCCACTACAAGCCCTTTTTGCCGGTTCAATTCGAAAAAATGAACTGCTTTTAAATCTGCATCGGTGAGCAAGGGATATTTAGACCAGTTTTGCCCCGGTTTAGAAAAATCATCGAAAAAAGGAAGTGATATGCGGAGGCTTTCCGTTGATGCTACCCGCCTATGTTGCTTACCTTGAGGGGTTTGCCCGCTCATTCTTTCGGGCAATGAAGTCAGGTTTTCGACTACCGGGCAATCCTGGGCAAAGCCTTGCCATGAAAAGGCAACAAGTATTACCCGTAAAATGTGCTTGTAAATAATATGCATGAAGCTGTAGAACGCTGTCTTTGGCAGTAAATTACTCATTCTCATTGATTGGATAGTTTGCTGGGTCATTTCCAGAAACCCAAACATCTACCACGTCCCCTACTCTAATTTTAAATCCAGCCACAGGCTTTTGTTTGATAATGCTGCCTTCGGGCATGTCCTCGTTCATTTCATAAATAATTACGCCAATTTGAAGTCCGCTGCCTTGCAGCGCAACCGTGGCTTCGTCCAAAGGCTTACCCGTCAGGTTGGGCACTTCAAACTCTTGATTTCCCAAGCCATCGCCAACCTCAAGATCGATTTTGGTACCCTTCACAATACTTGTTCCGGCAACAATGTCACGGCCATTTATTTGTTGTTTAAGCACAGAACTTTGCTGAATATCAGGCACATAGCGAATATTTCCCAGCAGCAATCCAAAACTTTCAAGTTCTCGCTGCGCATTGATGAATGATCTGTTTACCAGATTTGGCATGTTGACCGAAGGAGGATTTTTGGCGTATATAGACACGTAAATCTTTCGGAATTGCTTTACCTGAGCTCCAGCCGAAGGATATTGCTGATAAATGGTGAATGGAGCCATATTGGGCACAAAACTCGAATCATCGACCTTAAAATCCAGCTCCCGCACTTCCAAAAATTCCGGAAGTTCGTCCATGTGTTTCCCAATCAGGTTTGGTACTGTTATGGTTTGCCCATGGTGCGTGGTGCGTGGCAAATACACATAGAAAAAAGAAAGGATAAGCAGCAAGGCAACACCAAATATCAGCGACAGGTGAAGTAAAATTTCTCGTTTTGAAACAGCAGGCTTCATCAATATTTTTGGTAAGGAGATCAGGAATTATTCATAGACCGTTGCTCCATATAAGATTGCAAAATTAAGGTTGCGCTTATCTTATCCATATTTTCTTTTTTTTGGCGGGCTTTTTTATTGATACCAGAAGCTAAAACAGTTTGTTTGGCCATGCTGCTGGTAAACCTTTCATCATGTGTTTCGATTTGCAAAGTAGGGAAAGCCCTGCTGAGTTGCTTCATGATTTGAAGCACAAGGGCATGGTTCGAAGATGGCTCGTTTTGCAGTGTGACCGGAAGACCAACTACCAATTTGTCTACTTTTTCAGCTGCCAGGTACTTGTGCAAAAATGGCACCAATTGCGCTGTAGAAACGGTTTCCAAAGCCGATGCAATCAATTGAAGTGGATCTGTAACCGAGATGCCGGTTCGCTTTTGCCCTACATCCAATGCCAGAATGCGGGCCATTAGTTAAATTTAATTTTCTCGTTCAATCTCCAGCGAACCTCATTTTCAAGGCGCACTGCCTTTGGAAACAAAATTCGGTTTTCGATAGATGCATGCACCCGCAGGTCGTGCTCAAAATGTTTCAACTCTTCAAACAACACCAAGGTATGAACATCTGAT
The DNA here is from genome assembly GCA_038205175.1 of Cytophagales bacterium. Taxonomy (GTDB): domain Bacteria; phylum Bacteroidota; class Bacteroidia; order Cytophagales; family Flexibacteraceae; genus JBBRCC01. The sequence continues at coordinate 30,409 of JBBRCC010000026.1, forward strand.
GCATCAATAGGCGTATAATGGTTGGTAAACAGCCTTATGCCTTCCATTTCATCGTCGTGCGTTTCATGGTCATGCATAAAACTTTGTAAGCCTGTTTTGATGATGAGATAATAAAGCTCACTGGTATTGCGGATACGCCGGGTTGCTACAAGTAGGTTTTCAATGTAGCTAAACAGGGTGTCTTCCTCTTCGTAAATATGCTTGATAAAATCTTCGGCAAAAATTGGGAATACCAGTTTCAAATCTTTTAAAAGCGGCTGATGCGCCGGGAAACCATCAGAAAAATCTTCGATCAGCTGACCAATGTAGGGCAGTTTGTTTTTGATGAACAAGTGGTGCGAATGCCTCAGGTACGCTACAATCAATTCGATGGGCAATAGTTGGAGTTGTCGCTCGTCGGCCAATGTTACTGAACCAATTTCTTCCAGCTTTTTGAACACCAATTCCGGATTCAAGTGATGATCTGCGCAAACTTGCTCCAGGGTTTGATCCGAATTCTTGTAAAACTTAATGCCATAAAAATTCAGCGCCTGCCCAAGCGTAAAATTTTCCTTAACAAGTGAACCTATGGTTTGCTTTGTAGTTTCCAATACCTGACGATGGCTATGGTTTCAGTGGCCGAAAGGTAAACAATTTGAAAAATGAATGCAACATGACTCGAATGATTAACACTAATCTTCGCTGAAAAACCCGCCACCATTTCAAACATTTGGATCGTAAACAAACCTGATTCTCTGACATTACGCTGCTTTTGTGTAAAGCTTTTTTGTGCCATACAGCCCCTTTTTTACGTCAAACCTTCCCCTTTTATGTCATACCGACGTAAGGAGGTATCCGTCCGCTACCGTTAGGAAGTACAGCTTTGACACAGATCCCTCCTTACGTCGGGATAAGCAAGGAACAGTCGGGGTAAGCAAAGGACAGTCGGGGTAAACAGAGAACCTCCATTTTATGTCATACCGACGTAAGGAGGTATCCGTCCGCTACCGTCAGGAAGAATAGCTTTGACACAGATCCCTGCAAAGAACCGTCGGTATAAGCAAAGCCCTTCCCTTTTATGTCATACCGACCTAAGGAGGTATCCGTCCGCTTCCGCCAGGAGGTACGGCTTTCACATAGATCCCTCCTAACGTCGGGATAAGCAAAGGACCGTCGGGATAAGCAAAGGACAGTCGGGGTAAACAAAGAACCTCCCTTTTGTGTCATACCGACGTAAGGAGGTATCCGTCCACTACCGTTAGGGGGTACAGCTTTCACACAGATCCCTCCTTACGTCGGGTTAAGCAAGGAACAGTCGGGATAAACAAAGCCCATCCCTTTTATGTCATACCGACGTAAAGAGGTATCCGTCCGCTTCCGCCAGGAAGAATAGCTTTGACATAGATCCCTCCTTACGTCGGGATAAGCAAAGGACAGTCAGGATAAGCAAAACCCTTCCCTTTTATGTCATACCGACGTAAGGAGGTATCCGTCCACTACCGTTAGGAAGTACAGCTTTCACACAGATCCCTCCTTACGTCGGGATAAGCAAAGAACAGTCGGGGTAAGCAAGAAACAGTCGGGATAAGCAAAGCCCTTACCTTTTATGTCATACCGACGTAAGGAGGTATCCGACCACTACCGTTAGGAAGTACAGCTTTGACACAGATCCCTCCTTACGTCGGGATAAGCAAGGAACTGTCGGGACAAGCAAAGAACCGTCGGGGTAAGCAAGGAACCCTTCCCTTTTATGTCATACCGACGTAAGGAGGTTATCCGTCCACTACCGTCAGGAGGTACAGCTTTGACACAGATCCCTCCTTACGTCGGGATAAGCAAGGAACAGTCGGGGTAAGCAATGGACAGTCGAGGTAAACAGAGAACCTCCCTTTTATGTCATACCGACGTAAGGAGGTATCCGACCACTACCGTCAGGAAGTACAGCTTTGACACAGATCCCTCCTTACGTCGGGATAAGCAAGGAACAGTCGGGGTAAGCAAGGAACAGTCGGGACAAGCAAAGGAACAGTCGGGATAAGCAAAGGACCGTCGGGATAAGCAAGAAAGCGGAGTAAGCAAGAAAGCGGAGTAAGCAAGACAAGAAAGCATCACCAATAAAAAAGCCCTGCCATTTCTGGCAGGGCTTTTAAAATTCAAATCAGTGTCTGCGATTACCTCACGGTTAACTTCTGTGTGAAGCTATGACCATTGGTAAAGCAGCGAACAGTGTACATGCCTGAAGGCAACACGATTGGAAGTTCTTTTACCAAAGGTGAATTACCTACAGTCTGGAAGTTGTGCTCAAGCACAAGTTTACCAAACATGTCAAACACTTTTACTGCACCAGAACCAGCACCCACATGGCGAAGAGACATGTTTACCACACCATCTGTAGCCGGATTCGGATACAAAGTGAAGGTTGGTTTAACAGTCAAGTCGTTGGTAAGATCGGTTACAGTTGCCTGTGCGAAAACAAGTTCGAAACGATCAGCTCCTTGTGAAGCAGGATCAGAACTTACAACAAACTGATGGATGTAACCCGGTGATACCGGAACCATTTCGTTCATGTATTTGTCACGCAAGTAAAGTGTGATACCCGGCTCGAAAGACTCCATGTTATTGAACTCAATTCTAAAGCTACCGTTTTGGAACATGTTAATGATCAACGGAATAACCTGAGTTTGAGCTTGCAACGGTGCCATACAGTTGATGGCCAATGACATGTTTTCGGCTGATGCTGATGAGATATCTAGCACTGTACCACGCAGTTTCTGAGAGTCGAACTGATTGTCGAAGTAGTTGGTAGCTCCATCACGCAAGCAAATAGCAGCCTCATCTGCAAAACCGGCAACATCAACCATTTTCAGGCGAAGTAAATTAACGATTTCAGTTGTTCTGAGGAATGTGCCACTTGCGTTGGTTTTTACACCTTCACGAGCCAACAAAACCGGAGAAGCTGCAGATGCCTTCACAAAGAATGCCTGAGATGATGGTATCACGTTTGAACCACCGTTTACGCCAATTCCTGTGATGTAGGTAGCATAGACCGTCTTGTTCCAAATGTGGATAGTACCATTGATGTTGGTTCTGGTCCAACCTGTTGGGCCATTAGGCGCATCCCAGTTAATAGAAGATGGGAATGGATTGGAAACCATGTTCCAACCACCTCCTCCATTAGCACCAGGAGTAAAGGCCGCACCGAAGTTAAATGGTGCTGCATCCGTAACTATGGTTGGCGCTCCAAAGTTATCAAAACCTCTGAGACCAGTTCTCCATGCACCATTCAAGTTAACCCTAAAGCCACGTCCAACTGGAATAATGCTTCCGTTTGGTGTTCCACCAGGATTATTTGCAACTGAAGGCACTTCCCAACCATTAATCTGCGGACTCACACCTCCACTAAGTCCAGATTCCCTGTGCAGGAATATAGAAGATGTTGTAGGGCTTCCATTGAAGAACCTGGCAGATGGCATTGGGCCGTAAGTATTGAAGTTGTCATTCCAACCAGCAAGAGTCTGGTTTTTGATAGGCGTACCTACAAAATACCAACCAGAAGTAAATGCTGGAATGAAACGCTGCATAGCTAAATTTCCTGTGAATGTAGCAGACCCGGGAACCGGAGCAATGCTCGCCGTACCTGTGCTGTTAGATCCCAGAACAAAAACTCCACCAGTCGTATTCAACTTGGTAAATGGTAGCAGGTTTAACACACCGTTGGTAGCTGAACTCGGCAACATCGTTACCCTGGCACCAGGGTTCAATACCACTCCACCCAAAGAGGTGTTCGTGATTCGCAGGTTGGCGAATCTTGGATTACCAAAAAGCGTTTGCGTTCCAGCTCCGTTCATGATCACAATACCCTCACCAGTGATGCCAGAGTTGGTTCCACCGGTTACGTTACCAGATATTGTAAACAAAGCACCGGTAGTAATGTCCATCGTACTGTTATTGGCCATGTTCAGGTTACTCACGCTCACCAGGCCACTTACCGTTGCTGGGAAAGGAACACCAGCTGGAATATCTACAGCAGTACCAGGGTTTGGTGGTGCAGGAGAAGCAAGCCAGTTCGCACCTACACTCCATCTGTCGGCTGGCACTGTGTTGTCAACACCAATATACCTGTTTCTCAATGACACCAACACAGGAACCGGAATGGTTTGGCTGCAACCTGCGACATAGCCTGTTGTAAACGAGAAGATGAAGTTACCAGCAGATGGCAATGTTACCAAAGGTGGGTTGGTACCCGCAAATGGGAAGCCAGCCACAGCCGGAACCACAGACCATGAGTTGTTGATTATTGTGGTAGAGAACCTAAGTTCAAAAGCTGTTAATATACCTAAATCACCACCAGCAGCATCCGCTATGTTCAATACCCATGTGCCGTTGGCAGAACCTGTAAACGAAGTAAACGGCTGTGTAGGCGTGTACACTGTGGTAATTGGAAGTCCAGGGAAACCAGCTCCCAACGTAGAAATACCAGGACCACTCACACCTAAGGTTAGTGTCAGGTAATCGTTTACATCACCACCTTGTCGTGGCACCATATTTAAGGTAGTGCCATTCGGCGATGAAAGTGTGATTGCAACATCCCCTCTCCAAGTGTGCGTCATATTGATATACAGCGACTGCAGCGCAGAAGCATCTTGACCTGATACACCCGAAACGGTTAATGGTACGTTGACACCAGTAAGATTGTTATCAGGTACATTTACAGGAGCACCCGCATACACAAATGTTCCACCAACAGTACCCAAAGAGCTTACATTACCAGTGAGTGTGGTAGTGCCACCAACCAGGATACTGGCAGGAGTAGCTACAGGCGCTGCTTGTGGTGGTGCATTGGCAGAAGTAATACCAATGTTGCTGATAAACTGATCGTTTGAAGTCTGACCATCAATCCCCAAAGTGGTTTCAATATTGAAATTGTAGTTGCCAATAGCTGATGTGCTGATATTACCCAGGTTTATATCGGCATTGGTATTTGTCAACAACGGACCAGGTATCACACCAGTAAGGAAGGTGTTGACAGGGCCTGATATTGTTACCTGAACCGGAATGTTGCTTTGCGGAAGTATACCCACGTTGCGAACCCTAACAATAACAGCTGCAATAGCACTACCACAAGCCGGAGGAGGCAATGGAGATATTAAGGCAGTCGGAGCTACGTCATTGTTGATAACGGTAGTAAACCTGCCTAGCGGGCCAAAAGCTGTTTTATTCACCCCGTCGCAACGGCCACGAATTTCAAAGAAATAGGTAGAAAGTGCCGTTAAGCCAGTTATGGTACCCGATGTATCGGCTGCATCAGTAGAAATAATGACCGGTGTTGCCCAGGTTGGTACAGTGATGTCGTCGGTACGCAGGCGGTAACGAACTTCATAGCCTGCAGCAGCAGAAACACTTACATCCACATCTGGGAAGTGAACTCTCCAGCGTACATGCACTGTGTCTTCGCCAAGATAGCTGGTGATTGGAGCCTCAGCCACCGGATAACTACGACAAGTAGTTGGTGTGAAAACAAAAGTAAGCCCTTCTGACGGGAACCGACCTGCGACAGCAGAAACACGCATACCAGAAACGGTGGTAGCACCCAGGGAAGGCCGTGACCACTCCGTTGAATCGACAAGTGTCATCAAGTCTCGTGGTACTGAATTGCCAGCACTTCTGATACCCACCTGAACGGTGGTTGCAGTTACAGTTCCTACTGTTGGCGTTCCACCATACACAAGTCTCCATACTTCTGTGCTGGTGTTATACCTGGCCTGGAAGCTTAGGTTCTGGCCAGTGGCACCAATGATTCTAACATTGGACCATTGGAATACAATTTCTGAGCCCACCTGTTCCCAACGCAATTCGCTCGTTCCAGTGCCAACTACAAGGTCTCTGCCCATAAGTGCTACAGTTCCAGTGCCTACCACGTTAGAGAGAGGCGTATAATTAGTACTGGTAGCAGCACCGCCGCCCACCAGGAAGCCATTGGTACTCATTTGAACAGAGCCATAAGTAACCCCGTTAATTTTAACCGTTGGGCCACCTAAATTAAAGGTAAACACCGCATCATCGGACATAGGAGCCACCAGAGTTCCAGTGATAGGTGTGTAGGTGCTCGTTGCTCTTGAAAGCGTGTAAGCAATAGGAGCTCCTTTTGTAGTAAATACACCAGCCGGGCTCCAATGACTTGTTGGACCTCCGCATACTGCCCTTGCTTCTATCACATAAGGTGTAGCAGCATTTAAACCTATAAAGGTATGGGTGGTGTCGTTCACACCTCCGCCTTTTACAATAGCGGCAAGCGGCGTGTTAGAATTGGCATCACGAGCACGAACTTCGTAGCCTGTTACACCTAAAACTTTTCTCCAGCGAACTATAGCACCATCCTGGAAGGTTTCTACAAACAACACACCATCGAACGACAAAGGAGACGTGATACAGGTGGTTGGTGAGTAAGTATACGTTAAACCATCAATCGGGAATACCGACGGATTGGTGCTTACTGCCGATGTGTTTGACGTTCCTGTGGTGGTTTGAGCCCAGGTCTGCTGAACAGGAGCAATGAATGTAGTGCGGTTGCGCACAAAGGTTGGCCAGGTAGTGGCTCCACTTCGAATACCGACTACAGCCACTGTCGAACTTGTACCTACTACAGGGTTGCCATATACATAGGATACATTGTTGCTCACTGTGTTGAAACGCACCTGAAAGTCAATAGACTCACCAGTTGAGAATGATCGGCGAACACCAGACCACTGAACTACCACAACGCTACCCACTAGTTCAACTCTGATTTCAGCAGCACCTGCTGCATCGGTAATGGTTCCACCAAAAGGTGAAAGCACACCTTCAACAGCGCCACTGGTGCTCATACCATTTGTGGTACCAGAAGCCAAAGTTCCACCCAGGTAAACCTGACCATTTCGGCTTACTGTACCTGTGGTATATGAAATACCATTGAAAGTAATGGCCGCTGGGAAAGTAACCGGATAAACGGCTGCCGTTGGCAAAGTACCTGAGGCCAATAATGTTCCACCTGAAATAGGTGTAAACGTGCCAATTGCCTGAGCAAATTCATATTTAATCGGTTCTGGAGACCAGGCACAAATGTCGAACAGTGCTGTGTTGCCGCCGTTGCCTGCACCATCGTGATAAACACGCACAGCATACCAGTTGCCAATTACAGTAGTAGCGGTAGAGGTAGATGTGCCATTTACGCCAGGGGCTCCAGTACACACCGTTGGTGTAAGCGCAGATAATGGCTCCAGAGTATCAACCAGGGCATTGCCTGGAAGATTCAAAATATTTACCCTTGGGTTGAAACCTCCTTTGCCAATTACCCGCACAATGGTGGTGGTTTGGGAAGCTTGGAAACGGAACCATACATCGTCGTCGCTATTGCCGGCACAAGTGGCAAAGGCTGAGCTTTGTGTAGCACCCAAAGTAGTTCGGTTGTTCAACTGGGCAGTACAAGTACCTGCACCAACTGTGAGGTTGTATGAAGCAGGAGCTGCGACCACATTTTTCCAGTTGTCGTTCACAGGTGGATCAGGAGTAGCGTTTAGCAAAATGGCAAATTCACCATTGTAACCCATACCAGGAGCAAATACGGTAACTGTAGGCGGTGTAAGATAGCCAAGGCCACCACGAATACGGGTGAAGGAAGTAAGCACACCAAGAGATGTAGAGGCAGAAAATACAGCGTTAACGCCACTGCCACCTGTTAGCCTTACCAAAGGCGAAGGCGAAGGAAAAGTACTGTTGTAACCGCTACCGCCTAAATCAACAGTGATGCTGCTGACAGAGTCACCTAGCAGCACTGCTGTGCCCAGGGCAGTTACCCCACCGCCAAAGTGCATTATACGCACATAATAATCTATACCCACTGAAAGGCCGGTCACATTCAAGGTTTGAGCTTGGCCGTTAGAAGCAGCTATTACTGGCTCTACGCCGGTGATGGTATCCAAATTCACGTCGAAAAGCTGAATGCCTATGCGGTAACCGCTTGAACCCACAGTACGAATTGATGTGGCTTGAGAAATGGCTGTGAAACGGAACCATACATCATCGTCTGGTGTGGCACCTCTTACACCTCCATTAGGAGTTGCTTTTCCATTGTAAAACCCAGTCAGATCGGTTGGTGTACCGTTGCGGCTGTTCCAAATGGCACCGCACACATTGGTGCTTACCGTAGGCGAAACCGTGAGCACACCCGTAGCAGCGTTGACAACAGAAGCCGGATCGTCGTTTACTGGCAATCCGTCTACTGCGGCACCGCTTGGTGTAAATGAACCACCCGCTGTAAACAGATAGCGTTGGTTACAAGCCATTTCACGATTCAGGTTGTTGGCCGAAAAACCATTGGTGTTCGAGCCATGTGAATTTGCCGAACTCCAGTTATTGGAGTTGGTTTGCTGCAAGGCCAACACATCGGCAGTGCTGGTGTAGGGCGAAACCGTCTTGGCATAGCCTTTCAAACCAATGGAATAGCTCATTTGAGGTGCAGTGGTCACATTGAAGTTAAAGGCCTGCATTTGCCCATAGCGAAGGTCAATATTATTACTGGTTTCAAAAAGAACTACCTGGAAGTTGAAGTTGGCTTCGTTTACACCAAAGCGGGCATACTCACGCCACTCAATGGTGATGGTACGGTTTGGCGAAGTGCCCGTTACCAGGTAACGGGTATATTTTGCCAAGGAATCATAGACATTTTGTTTACCTACTAAGTCATCCCAGAAAGGTGCAATAACACCACGAGGGCCACCGGCTCCGCCTGCAAAATCTTCACCAAGGTTGTTGGTTAATGAATTACCTGTCTGACCCAAATTAAATGTCATCCAACCGTTGCTCGATACTCTAAAGCCTGCGGCAGGTGCTCCTTGAAATGAAAACGCAAAGCCAGGGGCAATGGTAGCAAAATCAACGACATTCGTAATATTATCATCAGCGCTGAAAACGCTCGTCCATGTCATAGGCTGCGAACCTACTTGCCCATACACGCTGGTGTAGGCTATGCCGGTGCTGCGAGCTATGTTGTATACAAATGGGCTGTAACTGGTGGTAAAGTTTGTTGTAGCTGACCAATCGCCTGTTGCCGCACACATAGACCGGATTTGGAAATCATATTGCGTGCCACCACTCAAACCTGTAATGGAGCCAGTAGTAGTAACACCTACACCCAATGCTGTTGGCCCGATCCAAATTGCATCTACACTTCTTTTGTAGCGGTACTCATAGCCATTGGTGGCAGATAGGTTGTTTGCCCAGGTTACTGTTGCAGCAGAACCTGTGATACCGGAAACGGAAATGCCTGTTGGAGGGCCATCGCATGGTGGAACAAATATTTCAAAATTGTCGAAAGCAAAACCATCGTCATTACCAGATGCGTCTGCTGCAAAGCCAATACGAAACTGCACGCTACTCGCCAAGGCTCCAGCTGGAAGCACACTGCTTCGCTCAACCCAGCCACCTGAACCATTGCTGCTTGAAACCCGACCACTCCACCAGGGTTGCCCGGCAAAGCTCATGGTGACAGTAGTGGAACCATTTGACATAGAAGAATTGTTGTACCAGGTAGAGCCAGCCACACCAACGTTGTTCCATGTAGTACCACCATTGGTAGAATACTGCAGTTTAGCGCCATCCCAGACACTTTCACTTTGCCAGTTGGCAGTAAACCTTACCGTAGCAGCAGCCGAAAGTCCTGAAAGATTGAAACAAGGGCTCACTACAGCAGAAGCTTCAGAACTTGTATAAGTTGCTGCCGCCAAACCACCAGTGGTCCACACGTTGTTGCCTACCAAACCTGGAGCGTCTGAGTTTTTAATTATAGGCTTGTTGGCTGTTCCAAATGCCCAGGTATTGGCTGTGGCCACTTGCACACTATTCCAACCACCTTGTCCACCTTCAAAGTTCTGAAGGTATGGCGAGCCAGAGGTTACCACAATTACATTTACTACTGTATACCCAATTGGGGTAGTAGGCGGGGTAGATGCTGTAGGCGGGTCTATGCTAAAACCAGATGCCCCTGCTGAAGGCGTAGCTCCTATATTTTCGGTAGGGGTGGCTTGGTCCTGGGCCACAAAATAATACTCTACCAGATCGCCAAGTACTGCACCAGTTCCAATGCTAAAGGTAAATGTACTACCACTAACATGCACACCAGTAACGGCAGTATAGCCACCACCGTTGATGCGGAAAAACGCCCTTGGACGACCAATTCCTGCTGTGGGTACACCAGAGCCATCGACTACGGTAGCCGTAATGGTTTGCGCACCAGCACCGGTACAAGCTCCGCCTCCACTTACCACAGTAATGGATGGAGGACTCAAATCAAGTGGTGTTCCGTTCAGTTCCCAGGCACCCATATCAGGTGTAGTCGCAGCGCCTGGGCATCCGCCGCCTGGGCAACGGATGGTTCCGGCAAAATCGTCGGTAATGCCAGTTCCTGTTAGGCCGCCTTGCTCAACTTGAAATGCTGTAGCGAGTGTGTACCTCAAAAAGGCAGCATTGCTACCCACCAGACTTTGCCAGGTGAGTACTTCAGTAGCTGAAGAAGCATCACGGGAAGAAACCCTGGTTTTGTACGCAGCCAGTGTTTGGTCTGAGTTGGTAAGGTCAAAGAATATAAGGTTATTAACACCAGGAGTACCTGCGTAAAACATGTTGTTGTTCGAAGCTGCATTGTAGGTAGTCAATGTTGTAAATGTCCTTCTATAAGCGATCGTAAATCCAGTGGCACCATTGGGTGTAGAAGTGTTGTGAAAAATATTGTTTCTCAACGTAAGGTTTGGTGCGGTGCTGGCATTGATAGCCGCCGAGCCAAACAAAGCACCAGAACTTGTCCCGTTTAGGTAAACTGTGTTGTGGGTAACATTGGTAGTAGTTCCACCTGTAACACCGATACCTACTAAAGGAAGAGCCGCATTGGCTGACGGAGTTCTTAAATCACCAACAAGGTTGTTGTATATGTTTGTTGTAGTTCCTCCAGTAGTGCTTATTCCAACCAATGTTGGGTTGGTACTTGTTGTGGAAAGATCATATATCCTATTGCCGAAAATATCCATAACCGTACCTGTAGAGAGAATACCATTAATGGTTCCACCTGTTCCGCCGGTTGTACCAGTGCTATTTAATGAATAGACTTGGTTTCCACTCAACGTTAAAGGACCAACAGACCAGCGAAGGCCGTACATCGAAGCTCCACCTGCACCACCTGCTGAAGTAGAAAAGTTGTACACCTGATTGTTATTACAGGTTTTGGCTGTTCCTGAAGATGTGAAAATGTAAATACCATGGATTATACCAGCAGTTGGGACAGAAAGATTACGAATGATGTTGTTGCTGATGTCAATGGCCTGGGCAGATGCAAAATTATAAATACCATCGATATTACCAGAAGAACCAACTGTAGAGTAACTTAAATTTTCAACTGTGTTACCAGTGGCAGTCCAAACACCAGGTATGGAAGGCGTAGCAGCGGTTATACCTCTGAGCGTACCACCGGCAGCACTTGTCATGTTAAAATTAGAAATCGTGTTGTTGTTGATATTTAAACCACCTGCTCCGGATCCACCACCTACAATGACTTGAACGGCACCTGTACTTGGGTAATTGGTTGCGGG
>JBBRCC010000027.1:0-41798 GCA_038205175.1 Cytophagales bacterium
AAAATTTGAGTTCTTGAAGCTTTAACTTGATCGAAAACCTGGCTTCGAAAAATCAAGCTACTTGTTTTCATATCACGAAGGTTTACAAATACAGTATCTTTAAAAAGCGGCTCCCTGGTTGGCAGATTTAAAAACTATTTAGGCACTTTTGAAGGCAAACCAATTTGTTGCCAGCAGACAATCGTAAATTGAAATCGGGAAAAATGGATGTGACTTACTCTAAAATCGCATTTCTTCTTACCACCAATGGCTGGGGGGGACTGGAAATGAATACCCTAAAGCTGGCCAAACTATTGAAGCAGAAGGGGCACACCCTTATATTGCTCACAACCCGGAATGCCACCATGTTCAAGCACGGAACAGGTGTTTTTAGTGAAATTCAAATCATAGAAAAGAATCGAAAATACTTTGATTTTGCTGCCGCCAGAAAGATTAATAAAGCTTTAAAGGAGCAAAACATCAATACCCTACTCGTGTTCGACAACCATGACCTGGATATGGTGGCACTTACTAAATGGCTGTTTTTCAAAGATTTGAAAGTGATTTATCAGCAACACATGCAAATTGGAATCAATAAAAGGGACTTTATTCATTCTTATAGATTCAAAGCCATCAATTGCTGGATAAGCCCGCTTCAACATCTGAAAGATGAAGTCACGGTAAGAACTACTTATCCGGCAAGTCAAATTGAGGTAATTCCTTTAGGTGTGTATTTACCCAAATTCACTGTGAGATCATATACCAAAGAAGAAGCCTTGGCCAAACTCGACATGGTTTCAAGAAAGCCTTTGCTGGGCATCATTGGCCGTATTTCTGAAAAAAAAGGACAGCTATTTTTGGTTGAAACTTTAGAATTGCTCAAACAGAAAGGCTATGAAGTTGAGTTGTTGATATTTGGTTCAGCTACGGTAAACGATGCCGACAGTCAGGCGTATTTCCAAAAGTTGGTAAAAACCATTGAAAACAAAGGAATGAAAAACGTGCATTTGGTTCCTTATTCCGCCGATGTGGCACTTTTTTATCAAGTTATTGATGTGTTTGTATTGGCTTCGCATAGCGAAACGTATGGCATGGTAACCATTGAGGCCATGCTTTCTAAAGTTCCCATTATTGCCACAAAATCGGGAGGAACAGCTGAAATATTGGGTCATGGAAAAATGGGATTGCTCTACATGTATGAGGACAAAGAAGCATGTTGTGAAAAAATAATTGAAGTACTTGAGCACCCCAATGATGCCAGACAAAGGGCTGAACTGGCATTTCAAGATGCCGTGAACCGCTATGATGAACAAAAAGAAGTGGATGGAATTGAAGGTGTTCTTCAGAAACTCTCGACCTCAAATGCTTAGATTGAAACCAAGTTTTTATAAATGTTGACAATTTTGACTCACTTGTTTAGTTGCGTGTTAAGTGAACAAATTCGAGATTTTGAGAATTGTATTGTAGACAGCGTAGTGTTCTATTTCCGGTTTCAACTTTTAATGACAATATAAGTAACATGTTTCCCAAACGGCTCATTTATATTTTGATACTCATTCAGCTGATTGTTTCCGGCTGTTTCCGCCGTTTTCGCATGACTGAAGCCGATCTCAACAAATACTACCAAACCCATTCGCCTCGCCCCGAATCCAGAGAACAAATTGATGGCAAACATCGCATTCACTGGGTGCAGTCTGGTTCCGACACATTGCCGCTTTTGCTGTTGGTTCATGGTGCACCTGGAAGCTGGTATGGATACATTAACTTATTGTCTGACAGTACTTTGCTACAACATTTTGCCTTGGCTTCCGTAGATAGGCCGGGCTACAATAAAAGCAGAACTGGCGGAAAGGTGTTGTCCATTGCCCGGCAAGCTGAGTTGATTTCACATATTTTCAGAGGCGATACAACCCGTCCTGTTTATTTGATGGGGCGTTCGTATGGTGCTCCTATTGCGGCCTATTTGGCGGCAAAGTTTCCACAACAGGTGAAAGGTTTGATGCTCATAGCCCCTGCTGCTTCGCCAGAACACGAAAAATTTTGGTGGTTTTCGCCCATCGTAAAATACCCTCCCATCCGTTGGTTGTTTCCTTCGCCTATAAAAACAGCTTCCGATGAAAAATATGCCCACCGGCGTGAACTTAAGAAGCTTCTTCCTTATTGGTCGCAAATCAAGTGTCCTACGCATATTCTTCAAGGCAAATCCGACTTTATTGTAAAGCCGGTTAATGCCCTATTTGTAGATTCTTTGCTGGTTTCTGCGCCTCACAAACTTACCTTACTCGACGAAACGGGACATCTTATTACCCGTGAAAAGCCCTGGTTGGTAAAAGAAAAAATGTTGGAATTGAAGTATAACAGTCTTTGACTCTAAAAGGCAGAATCTCTTCCAAAAAGCTCTTGCGGGCATCTGAAGGAAGTAGAAAGGAAAAAAAGAGCAGAAATTAAACGGACATTTAGTCCATTCTCACCAATCGGTATATCTCATTTGTAAAAACTTCACCGTCTTCCTTTTTAATGCGGTAAGTGATTACTCCGGCTTTTTTCAAAAAAAGTGGTTGGACAATTGAACCCGTACAAATAAGCTCCACGCCGTCAAAAACCTTTACGGAGTCGCCTGTCTTCAACTCGGCAGAATCGTAGATGATTTTGTTTACGACATCGGCTCGTTTTTGCATAAACTCGCCGATTTTTTTATCCATCTCGAGAATCAACTTTAATTTTTCTTCTGGTACCGGGTGTGTCATGGTTTGTACCTCAAGTGTTCAGATTTTGAAACAAAATGTACCAAGTTTTCAATCAGGCCTTTGGGTGTGTCGTCACAAAGGATTGACAAGCTTTCTTTGGTTTTTACTATTTAAACTGCAAACTTAGGATATTGCATTAAATCCCAAAGACATTTGACGAAATGATATTCAATAATCAATTAATAAACGGATTTATTAGGTTTTTGTAGCTTTCCGCCGTGATCTTAAAAGCAGAACAGCCCATTGGCATATTCGATAGTGGAATTGGTGGCTTAACCGTTGCGCATGCGCTGGCAAAAACCCTTCCCCAAGAATCCTTTATTTATTTTGGCGACACGGCTCACCTTCCTTATGGCGACAAATCCCAAGCCGCCATACAAGCATATTCCATCAAGATCGCCCATTTCTTGCTCGACAACCAGGTGAAAGCCATTTTGATTGCCTGCAATTCAGCTTCGGCCATGGCTTTCGATTTGGTGAAAGAATATGTGGCTAGTAAGGCATTGGTATTCAATGTGATAGATCCGGTTGTGGCTGAAATTGTGAATAGATATAGCAATTCTTCAGTTGGTTTAATAGGCACAAAAGCCACCATTGGAAGTCAGGTGTATGCCCACAAACTGAAACAGCTTTCGCCTCAGACACAATTGCAAGTCTTGGCTACGCCGCTTTTAGCCTCCATTATTGAAGAAGGATTTTTCAACAACAGCATAAGCCGAGAAATCATTCAATCGTATCTCAATCAACCAGAACTTTCAGATATAGAAGTACTTATACCTGGTTGCACGCATTATCCGCTTATTCAAGAAGAATTGGAAGCCTATTATGAAAACAAAATTCCAGTGCTTGATACTGCGTCTATTGTTGCTCACGATGTCGCAAAAAGTTTGCAGCAGGCAAATCTTTTAAATACTTCTTCTTCGAATGGCAACCATAGGTTCATTGTTTCCGATTTTACTCTAGCTTTTCAGCAAACAGCTGCCATGTTTTTCAGAAGTAATGTAAACCTGGAGCTTCATAGACTTTGGGAATAATTTTGCCCATTACCATTTGAAGTGAAACTGCAGATATTTTCAAAATAACTCCTGAAAATTAAGGATTTACAAAAAGATAACATTGGCTTTATAACCAAGTAAAAACAGAGAAGTTCATTTGCTCATCCAAGTTGATGACCATGAAAAAAAATCTGTTCACATCTTTTTTTGAGAGCAAATTGATAGACCTCCTGCTCGGCCTTTGGAAAAACCACTACCACCTCTCCTCCTAACCACAGAAGAGCTTGGCTGCAAAACAAAACGGACGACGCAAAGTAGACCTGATTGTCATTTCCGATGTACATCTGGGAACCTATGGTTGTCAGGCTAAAGAGCTGGTTCAATACCTGAAAAGCATAAGGCCAAAGCGAATCATACTCAACGGCGACATCATAGACATCTGGCAATTTAGCAAACGCTACTGGCCCAAAAGCCACATGCGGGTGGTAAAACAACTGCTTGGCATGCTTTCCAAAGGTGTAGAAATCACCTACATTCCAGGCAATCATGACGAAATGCTCCGTCGGTTTTCTGGCATGAAACTCGGAGGCATCACCATCACCAACAAGCTTGTTTTGGATTTAAACGGACAAAAAGCCTGGATTTTTCATGGCGATGTGTTCGACATCACCATGCAGCATTCGAAGTGGCTAGCCCGCTTGGGTGCCTTTGGCTACGATGCCCTTATTCTCATCAATGCCTTGGTGAATTTTGTGCTTGAAAAACTGGGAAGAGAAAAAGTTTCCTTGTCGAAAAGGGTAAAGAACAGTGTGAAAAAGGCGGTCAAATTCATCAACGATTTTGAGGAAACAGCTGCGGGAATTGCCATCACCAATAAATACAACTTTGTGGTTTGTGGCCATATCCATCACCCCGAAATAAAAGATATTGTGATGGAGCATGGTAAAGTAACTTATTTGAATTCAGGCGATTGGATCGAAAATATGTCCGCCCTTGAATACCACAATGGCAAGTGGCGACTATTCAAATATGAAAAAGACAAGCAGCTGGAATTGCCCTTGCTTGAAGCAGAAGATGAAATAGACAACAACCGCCAACTGTTTGAAAAACTGATGGTTGAGTTCGACATAAAAACGTTGCAAAAAGTGAAATGAGAATATTATATGCCATTCAAGGTACCGGAAATGGCCACATCAGTCGGGCCAGAGATATCATTCCTGAATTGCTGAAACATGGTGAAGTAGATGTGCTTGTGAGCGGCATTCAATCAGATGTTTTCATTCCTTATCCCATAAAATTCCGATACCATGGCATGGGTTTTATTTTCGGAAAAAAAGGTGGAGTAGACATTGTTCAAACTTTTCGAAAATGCGTGAGTCGGAAGTTTTTGCTCGAAGTCAAAACTTTGCCGGTCGAAAACTACGATTTGGTGATCAACGATTTTGAGCCGGTTTCTGCCTGGGCGTGCAAAATGAAAAAAGTGCCCTGCATTGGTCTGAGCCATCAATATGCTGTAATGGCGCCCGGTGCACCGTTGCCCGAAGAGTCAGATCTGATAGGAAAATGGGTATTGCGGAATTATGCGCCTGTTCAGAAAGGGTATGGTTTTCATTTCGAATCGTTTGCCGAAAATATTTTCACCCCGGTTATCCGCCAACAGGTGAGAGACCTCGATGTTGAAAATCATGGACATTTCACTGTCTACTTGCCTGCCTACGACGAAGAAAAAATGATCAAACAGTTTACAAAAATCAGGCATGCTGATTGGCATGTTTTTTCAAAGCACACAAAGGCTGCATCTATTCACAAAAACGTGCAGATTTTTCCGATCGAAAACTTTGCCTTTATCAAAAGCATGGCTACTTCTGAAGGCGTTCTTTGTGGTGCCGGTTTTGAAACTCCAGCCGAAGCTTTGTTTCTAGGCAAAAAGCTAATGTCCATACCAATGAAAAACCAGTATGAGCAGCAATGCAATGCTGAAGCCATGGCTAATTTGGGTGTGCCAATCATTAAATCCTTGAAAAAGAAGCACATACCTGCCATTGAAGAGTGGGTGAAAGCTGGTGAAATTATTCCGGTTCATTATCCCAACATAACCGGGGAGGTGGTAAGTCAGGTTATTTCTGATTTTCATCTAAATCGACCCTTGGTTCTTGTTAAACAAAGAATAAGCGCTTGAATTTGAACCTGCTAAACGATCAGGCCGAAATAGCCCAATTTGTAACTTCTCTTGGTCCAGACTTTTCGTTGGGCGTGGCCACTGCAGCTTATCAAATTGAAGGTGGGTTTTTGGCAGATGGCAAGGGCCCTTCCATTTGGGACGATTTCAGCAACAAAAAGGGCAACATCTATAAAAATCAGAATGGCAATCACGCCTGCAGGTTCTATGAAAAATGGCAAGAAGATGTAGCCTTGTTGAAAGCTATGCACATCGCTCACTACAGGTTTTCTTTGTCATGGAGCAGGTTGTTGCCCGATGGTCTTCATAAAGTTAACTCCAACGGAATTGATTTTTACAACCGCTTAATTGACAGGCTGCTAGAACTTGGCATCACACCCTGGATCACGTTGTATCACTGGGATTTGCCATACACCCTTGAGAAAGAAGGAGGCTGGACAAACCGGGAAATACTTAACTGGTTTGGCAGATATGCAGACCTTGTGACCCGCCATTTTGGAGATCGGGTCAAGCATTGGATGGTACTTAATGAGCCAATGGTCTTTACCGGTGCCGGGTATTTCATGGGTATTCATGCCCCCGGAAAACGAGGATTTGCTAACTTTTTGCCTGCGGTCCATCATGCCACTTTGGCCATGGGCGAAGGCGGGCGAATTATTCGTGCCAATGTGCCTGAGGCAGAAATTGGTACAACTTTTTCCTGCTCCTGGATTGAAGCCTTAGACGAAAAGCCGGCCAATATCAAAGCTGCTGCGAAGGTGGATGCCCTGCTCAACCGTTTGTTCGTGGAACCTATGTTGGGTCTTGGCTACCCAACCGAACAATTGCCGGTGCTTCGGAAAATGGAAAAATACATCAGGCAAGGCGATATGGAAAATATCCCTTTTGAATTTGACTTCATTGGAGTACAAAACTACACCCGTGAAATAGTGAAACATTCAATTTGGACTCCTTATCTCAAATCCAAATTGATTCCAGCATCAAAAAGAGGAGTGCCATACTCCGAAATGAATTGGGAAATTATACCGGAGTCCGTTTACCAGATGCTCAAGAAATTCGGCAGTTACCCCCAGGTGAAAAAAATGCTCGTAACTGAAAGTGGTCTTGCTCTCAAAGATATAGTGGTAGATGGTCAGGTGAACGACTCCATTAGAGAAACCTACTTTAAGGATGTGATGCAGCAGCTGTTGAGAGCAAAGCAAGAAGGAATTCCGGTTGAAGGCTATTTTGCCTGGACTTTTACCGACAACTTTGAATGGGCAGAAGGTTTTCGCCCAAGGTTTGGTCTGGTTCATATCGACTTTGAAACCCAGGTTCGAACCATCAAAAACAGTGGTTATTGGTTTGCAGCTCTTTGCAGGCAAATGGAAATTATGCCGATTGCTAAAAAAAATTAGCCCTTTATTCAGGTTTTAATCTGGTGACTCTGTATATTTCGTTCGCCAAGCCTCGAATGTATGAAAGTATCTTCATTTTGGGACTCATTTCCAATCATGCGGTTTTTTATACTGCTTGCCTTTGGCTGTATTGCCGGATTTTATTCACCCTTAAATTCTTGGTGGCCGGCTTCAGGTTTTGTGCTGGTTTTTGCGGTATTTATTTTTGTCAATTATCGAATCACTAAAATTCAAGACGTTAAGCCGTGGCAAACCTGGTTAAGTGGCGTTTTGTTGTTCACTATTGGTTGGCTCGTTTGTGCCTTCTACCTGGGCAAGCATTCTGCAGGATTTTTTGGCAATTCGGAAACGAAGATCATCGCTTTTGAAGCCATTGTAAAACAAGAACCTGCAGCCAAACCCAATGTATTTCGCTTTTCGGCACAGGTTATCAAATGGAAAGATACACTTGGCAAATGGCATGAAGCAGAGGGTAAAATTTTGTTGTATTTGTTTAGCAAAGACCTGAGTTTTGTGCCTGCCTATGGCGATCAGGTATTGATCAGGCAAAATCCGGTCTTGGTTCAAACCGCCATCAATCCCGGCGATTTTGATTTTAGAACCTTTCTCTCTTATCAAGGAATCTACTACCAGGCACATGTTCCTGGAAACCAAGTCCGACTCATCCGGAGAAATACTGGCAATTGGATTGTTGCCCGATCTATTGAAGCAAGAAATGGCGCCATTGAAATCATAAAATCAACCATTTCTTCTAAGCAGGAAGCTTCGGTGGCCATGGCACTAGTGCTCGGGGTAAAATCGTTCATCGACCCGGAACTGCGCAATGCTTATCAATCTGCGGGAGCCATGCATGTGTTGGCAGTTTCCGGTATGCATGTTGGCTTGGTCTTTGGTGCCCTCACTTTAATTTTTGGCTTTTTAAAACAAAAAAAGCAAGGAATTTGGGCATTCACTTGTATCATTCTAAGCATTTTATGGGCCTACTCCCTTGTTACAGGTTTTTCTGCTTCGGTGTTGCGGGCAGTCACCATGAGCTCATTTGTGCTGCTGGCCAATAGCATGGGCAAACATTACAACATGTTCAACATCTTAGGCATTGCCGGTTTTGTATTGTTGTTGTTCCAACCTACCGTAGTTTTCGATGTGGGTTTTCAACTGTCATTTGCGGCTGTATTTGGTATTTTTCTCATCTATCCTGCTTCCGGCTACCTGGTTCAAACCGGAAATAAAATCATAGACAGTGTTTGGAAGGTAAGCTGTGTTGCGTTTGCTGCCCAATTGTTCACTTTTCCACTCTCTATGTATTATTTCAACCAATTTCCCAATTATTTCCTTTTGTCAAATCTGGCCATTGTGCCTACTTCAACCCTGGCCATGTATAGCAGCCTTGCAAATTTGTGTCTGAGTTGGGTTCCAGGCATAAATATACTCTGTAGTAAATTGACCGAGTACAGCATCTGGTTAATGAATAAATGCATTTTTATAACAGAATCTTTGCCACATGCCACAACCCGATTTTTGTACATCAACCTGGTAGAAACCATTTGGATTTATGCTTGTCTTGCCTTGTTGCTCGTGGCTGTGTTCACACGAAGAAAGGGATTTTTATTGTGTTGCCTTGTGGCTGTAGGTTTGTATTCCGGCGGAAGGCTTATTAGAAATTTATTGATTCATTCCCGTGAATCTGCCATTGTGTACCGCATTCCGGGGCATACATTGGTGGGCTATTTTAAAGGAGCAAAAGGAAAGTTTGTAGGCAACAAAGAGTTGATTGAAAACAAGTCAAAATTGCATTACCACATCGACCGTCATATTGCCATGCTCGGGCTTTCTGACATCGAATTTCAAGCGCTTCCGGATTCTCAAACACATATTTTCAAGCAAAATATGGGCGCTAAATCTATATTGGTAGTAAATCATATTTCCAGGAAAGCACTCAAACTAAGTCGACCCATTCAAGCAGATTTTGTGCTATTTCGAAGCTTACCTCATGCCAAAAAAATGGATTGGCTCAATGAAATCCAATCCAACTCCTGGGTTATAGATGCTTCTGTATTGAAACCCAAAAATAGAGCACTTATCTCTAATGATAAAGTATGGAATGTGATGAGAGATGGGCCATATTCAGGCATTTTTCTCAGCGACACTGAGTAGATTGCCGCCTACACTTCTATGTAATTATGTTTTTGCTTTTCGTTCCTCTGCCTAACTTGCGCCAAATCCACTATACCAAATTCTTATGTTCATGAAGCGTATTTTTCAACTTCTCATCCTTCTTGCTCCCATTTTCACTTTTGCCCAACAGGGCGAAAATTTCTTTCCAAAGGCGGATTGGATGACTCCCGGTATCTATTACTACCCTGAACATTGGAAAGAAAATCAGTGGGAACGTGACATTAAAAAAATGAAGGAGCTCGGTTTTGAGTTTGTTCACATGAGCGAGTTTGCCTGGGCCAAAATGGAGCCAGAAGAAGGAAAATACGACTTTACATGGTTAGATAAATGTGTTTCACTTGCCGATAAGAATGGCATGAAAGTGGTGCTTTGTACCCCAAGCCCTTGTCCGCCTGCTTGGCTGCAACTCAAACATCCTGAAATACTTACAGTAAACAATCAAGCTCAGCGCATAGAGCACGGCGGTCGGATGCAGGGAGATATTAACCACCCGAAATACAAAGAATACATCCAAAAAATTGTGCTCCAACTCACCCAGCGATACGGCAAAGACAAAAGAGTAATGGGTTGGCAGATCGACAATGAGCCGCATTATGCCTCATTGTATAATTACTCAGATCATGCAGAAAAGTCGTTCAGAATCTGGTTGAAAGGTAAATACAAATCCATCGACAGTTTAAATTTTAGCTGGGGAAATCACTTTTGGAGCATCAACTACAACAACTTCGACCAGATAAAAATACCTAATTCTAAAATTGATGGTCAAGGTGCAAGTCCACATAGTTTGCTAGATTTTCAATTGTTCAATGCCGCAGCCTTGGCAGAAGGACTTCGCTTTCAGGCTAAGCTGCTCAGGGCAAACATACTGCCCACCCAATGGGTAACTACCAATTTTGCCTACTATAAGTTTTTGCCTTCTGTAGATCTGTTTCTCAACCAAAAGGACTTCGATTTTGCTTCACATACCATGTATTTGCTCAGCACGTATTTAGATAGCCCACAAGGAAATCTTTCGCACCGGCTTGGTAGTGGACTTGGGCTGAGTTTCAGCGCTGAGTTTGCCCAATCTATGAACGGCTACACAGGCATTATGGAAATTCAGCCAGGACAAATAAACTGGGGCGCCTGGAATTCACAACCGCTTCCGGGAGCTGTGCACATGTGGCTTTGGCATGCATTTTCGGTCGGCGATCGGTTTATCAGTGCCTATCGTTTTCGCCAACCCTTGCGTGGAGGCGAGCACTACCATGCCGGAATTATGGAGACAGATGGAATAACTGTGGCACGTGGCGGGCAAGAGTTTGTGAAGGCTATCCAGGAAATAAAATCTTTACGGACTACCCAAAAGCCAGTAGCTAAACTACCCAAAGACGTGCAATCCAGAAAAACAGCTTTCCTTTGGAAGCAGGCCAATTTGTTCGACATGACCAACGAGCCGCACACCAAAGAATGGGATACCTGGAAGCATTATTTTACCTACTATGAAAGCCTGAAAACCATAGGTTCTGCCGTTACTTTCTTGCAGGAAACAGACGAGTTTGACCCCAAAGTGTACCCTTTCATGGTGGCACCTGCTTTTCAATTGGTGGATGCGAAACTGGTGGGCAAATGGAAAAAATATGTGGAAGCCGGCGGACATCTTATTCTTTCTTGCAGGGCTGGCCAGAAGGACCAACTGGGTCATCTATGGGAAGGACCATTGTATCAACCCATTTTGGAGCTGATTGGTGCCAAAGTGAGCTACTGGGATCAATTGCAACCCGGAACTAGTGGCAAAATAAAATTCATGAGCCAACTGTTTGACTGGCATGTTTGGAGCGATGTGTTGCAACCTAATGCTGGAACAGAAATATTGGCTACACATCAAGATCAGTTTTATGCAGGTGCTCCAACAGTGGTTCGAAAAAAATATGGCAAAGGAAGTGTGACCTATATCGGAACCTGGAGTAATGAAGGTGAATTGGAACGAAATGTGATAAGAAAAGTATATGAAGAAGCAGGTGCAACCATCTTGGATTTACCCAGATATCTTTTTAGCGAATATAGGGATGGACTTAGGATAGCAACTAACTATACTAGTTTTGAGTTTGAGTTAGAGGTGCCCAAATCGTCTAAAATCCTTTTTGGTGAGTCTTTTTTGAAGCCGGGAAATGTGTGTGTGTGGAAGGATTGAAGCTGAAACCATCATACATTCCAACAGAAGAATTGTTGAAATCGGGCTGGTCAAGCAGAAGCTCAGTTTTCAAAATGTATATGAAGAGTTCCTGGGCTAATTTTTAATAAACAATTGTCCTTAAAAATTTTAAATGTGTTAAAGATTTCTTTCCTTCACTTTCGCTGCTAATATTGTAAGCCCGGAAGGGAAAAACTGTTTTAACCAGGAAATTTAAATTGAGATAAGATGGGTTGTACATCATGTGGTTCAGGAGGGTGTTCGGTAAAATCCGCTTCATCTGGAAATAAGGTTTCTGGCTGTGGTAGCAAAGGTTGCGCTACTGGCGGATGCAACAGGCTAAATACATTCGATTGGCTTGGAAATATGGATTTACCATCCGTAGGCAACAGGTTCAATATTATTGAAGTACGCTTCAAAGGAGGCCGAAAAGATTTTTACAAAAACAAATACGGTATTCCACTCATCACTGGCGATCCGGTGGTAGTAGATGCCCAAGGCGGCTATCATATCGGTTTTGTTTCATTGCAAGGTGAATTGGTTCGCCTTCAAATGAAAAAGAAAAAAGTGGTGGAAGATTCTGGCGAAATTCGCACTCTTTATAGAAAGGCTACCGACAAGGAAATGGAAAAACTGGAGGAAGTCCGCAACAGGGAGCTTCCATCGTTGTACCGCACCAGGCAATTGGCTCAAGATATGAAGTTGAGTATGAAGTTCTCTGACGTAGAATTTCAGGCCGACAACACCAAAGCAACTTTTTACTATTCTTCTGAAGACCGTGTCGATTTTCGGGAAATGATTAAAGCGCTGGGTGGTGAATTTAAAATCAGGGTAGAAATGCGGCAAATAAGCCTTCGTCAGGAAGCTGGCAGGTTAGGTGGAATTGGCTCTTGTGGCCGGGAATTGTGCTGCTCTACCTGGCTCACAGATTTTAAATCAGTTTCTACTTCTGCAGCCCGTTATCAAAATCTTTCGCTCAACCCAACCAAACTGGCTGGCCAATGCGGCAGGTTGAAATGTTGCCTTAATTATGAGCTGGATACCTATTTGGTGGAACTGAAAGATATTCCAAAAGTAGACAGACCTCTGCAAATTGAAAAGGGTGAAGCTTTCCTCCAGAAAACAGACATTTTCAAAAAACTGATGTGGTTTGCTTACAAAGGTGAAAATAGTTGGTTTGCTTTAGATACAGCCCGGGTAAAAGTCATTCAGGAATTGAACAAGAAAGGGCAAAAAGCTTTGGGGCTCACAGAAAACGAAGAGGCTATTTTACAAAATCAACGAAGCGGAAACCACGAGCTGAACGACGATCTTATTGCCTTGGATGCCAAATATAAAGCACTCGATAAAAGCAAAAAGAAGAAAAAGAAGCGTAAACCAAATCCTAATGGACCCGGGCCTGGAACTGGGACAAGGCCTGACCAGGTACAAGGAAAAAGACCCGGGCCAGGGCCTGGCGATGTGCCAATAGGAAGGTAAAGAATGGCAAAAAAAAATCCCGGTTCTGCCGGGATTTAGTGTTGCATTGTTTTTTCCGGCTTTCACCCAAATTCTACATTTAAAATAGCTGAAACTGGCAAGTACATTCCGCCTTTCAGCACAACATATTCTTCGGTTGTAGCCCAAACCGTGGTGTTCACCACATTGAATTTGTGACTCAAGCTTGTAAATTCTATCCGTACCTTGGATTTGTGTCCATTTCCAAGAATCTCGGCTTTTTGCAAGCTTAACTTTCTTAATACTTTTTGTACGTCGTCGTGCAGTACATCTTTCTTTGGAAATCGGGTATTTTCAAGCTCTTCTTTGGCGATGATTTTTCTTACTTCCATAGGTAGTTCAAATTTTTCTTAAAATTATGCTATTTTACATTCATACAATTCATCCTTTCAAGGCCAAACCTTACATGTGAAAGCAGGGATGCTTTTTTTTAGAAGAAAACTGGTTCTAATTTGCCCGGAAATTGGTTTTAAAACATTTTGAGCAAAAGAAACTATGTGGGAAGAAAAGGAAAACGCCTTAGAGAAAACCTTTGAATTTAAAGATTTTATAGCCGCATTTAACTTTATGACCAAGGTTGCTGCATTGGCAGAAGCTCAAAATCACCATCCCTGGTGGTCGAATGTGTACAACAAGGTCACCATCAGGCTCAATACGCACGATGCAGGATCCACCATAACCGACAAAGATAGAACGCTATCCAAAGCCATCGACAACTTATTGGCGTAGCCGTGCCAACTCTATGAACATAAAAAAAGTATTCTATTTACTTCCTTTTGTTTTTGTATTGCAACAAATGGTCTATGGCCAGCAGCCCTTTTTTCTAAATGGGCTTGCCGACGACCGACCTTCTTTTGTGGCATTCACACATGCCAAAGTTTTGTCCGAACCAGGCAAATGGGTCGAAGACGCCACGTTGGTGGTGAACAAAGGAAAAATTGTTTCAGTGGCAAAAGGTGGCGCTGTACCAACAGGTGCTCAGGAGATCGACCTTAGCGGCAAGTGGGTTTATGCTTCTTTTATCGATGTGTATTCCGCTTTGGGTCTGCCTGAAGACAAACCCCAAACAGGGTTTGGATTTGTACAACCTGTAGAATCTCAAAAGAAGGGAAATTACTATTGGAACCAGGCAGTGAAACCCGAAGTTCAGGCAGCTGATCTGTTGAAACCTGAAGCAAAAGACATAGAAGAAATGCGTGCCCTTGGTTTTGGTGCCGTGCTTAGCACTCCAAAAGATGGCATTATGCGAGGAACAGGCGCTCTTGTGGCTCTTGGCGGAAACACCATGCAAGAGTATTTAATTAAAAAGGAAGTAGTAAAAGGATTGTCGTTTTCAAAAGGAACTTCTAATCAAAACTACCCCTCTTCCCAAATGGGTTCCATTGCATTGATCAGACAGGCACTTTATGATGCCGAGTGGTATTCGCTTCAAAAGGATAAAAAAGAACTAAATCTTTCGCTTGATATATTAAGCAAGCAAAAATCATTGCCCTGGTTGTTCGAAGCCCGTGAAAAATATGAAATATTCAGAGCTGCTAAAATTGCCAAAGAGTTCAACATTAAACTGATAGTGAAAGGTAGAGGTGATGAATATCAACGAGCAGATGAAATTAAAAAACTAAATATTCCCTTGATTTTGCCACTCAACTTTCCTGATGCATACGATGTTGAGAATCCCTTCGATGCCGCTCAGGTAGGTTACATCGACATGAAACATTGGGAATTGGCTCCCTTCAATGCCCGAATTCTCGCTGAAAAACAAGTGCCTTTTTGTTTTACAACCAGCGATTTAAAGGATAAAAAAACCTTTTTAGCCCAAGTGAAAAAAGCCATTGAAAAAGGTTTGAAAGAAGATCAGGCCATTGCAGCTCTCACCACGCAACCGGCAGCATTTATCAATGCCGGAAATATTCTGGGAAAAATTCAGCCAGGATTTCTGGCCAACTTTATTATTACATCTGGCAATATTTTTGGCCCTGAAAGTCAGTTGTTCGAAAATTGGGTGCAAGGCCAAAGATACGCACTGGCTAAAATTGACCTTACTGACATCAGGGGTAAATATTCTTTGTCAGTTGGTAATCTTGGACCTTTTGAAATGGAAATTTCTGGGAAAATAACGAATCCAGAAGGCTTTGTACTGTTGAAAGACACCACCAAATCACCTGTAAAGTTCAGCTATGCCAAAGATAAAATAGGCTTTCCACTTCGAATTAAGGCTATTGACACTACAGCTGATGTACGCTTTTCGGGTTTTGTGAACGGAAAAAATCTGGAAGGTCGAGCCCAGCAGCCTAATGGGCAATGGTTGAACTGGACTGCCAATTATACCGGACTAATTCAGGAAAAGCCTAAAAAAGACAGCGTAGTAGCCATACCGCCAATACCTTCTATTGTTTATCCTTTTCAGGCATTTGGTTTGGCCACACCCGTAAAAGACAACAACTACTTGATTAAAAATGCCGTAGTGTACGACAATATCTCGCAGACTCCGGAAGAAAAGGATGTGCTGATCGTAAATGGAAAAATACAAAAAGTAGGTAAGGGTCTTGTTGGCTCAGGAAATACAAAAACAATTGATGGCAGTGGCAAACATCTTACGCCCGGAATTATTGATGAGCATTCCCACATTGGCATATCTCGTGGTGTGAATGAAGGTTCGCACAGCATAAGTGCAGAAGTTAGAATTGGTGATGTGCTTGATCCTGACAACATCAATATATATCGACACCTGGCTGCAGGAGTAACCGCTTGCCAACTGCTACATGGCTCAGCAAATGCGGTTGGGGGGCAATCAGCTTTAGTCAAAATGCGCTGGGGAGTTATGCCTGAAGAGATGAAAATTGAAGGTGCAGACGGATTTATAAAATTTGCGCTAGGCGAAAATGTGAAGCAAAGCAATTGGGGTGATTTTAACCGAAGCCGCTATCCTCAAACCCGGATGGGTGTGGAACAGTTATACATTGAGGCCTTTACCGCTGCCAAAAAATATGACCAGGAATGGAAATCATTTAACGCTTCTGGAGGTAGCAAAGGAAACCAAGCTGTAGCCCCCAAAAAAGATTTGCGTCTTGAAACGTTGGCAGAAATAGTGAACAAAAAGCGTTTCGTCTCCTGCCATTCCTACGTGCAAAGTGAAATCAATATGCTGATGAAGGTAGCCGAACGATTTGGTTTTAGAATCAATACATTCACGCACATTCTTGAAGGTTATAAAGTGGCAGACAAAATGGCCTCTCATGGTGTCGGTGGTTCAACTTTTGCCGACTGGTGGGCTTACAAGATGGAAGTGAAAGACGCCATACCTTACAATGCAGCCTTAATGACAAAAGTAGGCGTTACAACAGCCATCAATTCCGACGACGCAGAAATGGCCCGCAGGTTGAACCTCGAGGCAGCCAAAACAATCAAGTATGGTGGCATGACAGAAGATCAGGCACTTAAAATGATTACTTTGAATCCGGCTAAATTGCTTCACCTGGATAAAAAAATGGGAACTATTGAAGCCGGAAAAGATGCGGATTTGGTGCTTTGGACTGACAAACCGTTGAGCAATTATGCCCGGGTAGCACAAACCTGGGTCGACGGTATAAGCATGTTTAGCATAGAAGATGACGAGGCTAGAAAGAAGGCGCTATCGGCTGAAAAAGCTAAGCTCACACAAGCAATGCTTAGCTCAAAACAAAAAGGAGGACCAGTACAAAAGCCTGATGGCCGCAAGCCTAGGATTTATCATTGCGAAGACCTCGAAGAGCACGAGCTATAACAGTTTATTTTAACTCAATCCATCAGCATGAAGTTAGCAGGTGCACACATTATTTTAACAGGGGGGAGCTCTGGCATGGGAAAGGAGACGGCCAGACTGCTCACCGAGGCTGGGGCAAAAATGCTTATTACCGGCACGGACGATAAAAAGCTCCAAAAAGTAGCCGCTGAATTAGACTGTTTCTACGTCCACGCCGATGTTTCATCACAGGCTGATGTGTTGCTCACATTTCAAAAAGCAAAAGAAGTTTTTGGAAATAAATTGGATGCACTCATCAACAATGCAGGTATCGGCGAATTCGATTCTGTAGAAAACAGTGTTTATGATAGTTTTCAGCGTGTTTTTGGGGTAAATGTATTTGGTCCTGCTATGATGGCAAGGCAAGCAGTGCCTATTTTTAAACGTCAAGGTTATGGAACCATTCTTAACGTTGCTTCCACTTCTTCAAATAGAGGTTTTGGCTATGGTAGTGTTTATGCATCATCTAAATTTGCCCTGAGAGGGCTTACCCAAAGCTGGCTCGATGAATTGCGTGAATTTAATATCAGGGTTATGCAAATAAACCCCAGTGAAGTTTATACAGCATTTGGCAACCCTGAGCGGGTTGAAAGAATACCTCCTGCTGATAAATTGTCACCTTTTGAGATCGCCAGCACTATAAAAAATATGCTGGAAATGGATGACCGTGGCTTTATTCCAGAGGTGAGCGTTTGGGCAACTAACCCAATAAGTTAAACAAGTTTAAGAAAAAGCAGTTGTTGGTACAGATATTTGGTTTCGCCGATTGTCGGCATCATTTTTGCCAAATCAAGTAAAAAACAATTTGCTTATGAAGTCTTTAAAAAACTTTCTTTCGGCTACATTAGCCATCATCGTGTTGGCCTCTTTCAATGGAAAATTGGCTCCCAAAAACGACAAATTTAAAATTGATGCTTCGAAAAGCTCTGTAAAGTGGACAGGCAAAAAATTGACGGGCTCACATGAAGGTTCAATTGTCATAAAATCAGGCGTAGTAAATACAGATGGAAAAACGCCTTCGAAAGGCACTGTCCTTATGGACATGTCAACCATTGCTTGTACAGACATAACCGATGCTGAAACCAATGGTAAATTCATAGGTCACATGAAGTCAGATGATTTTTTTAGTGTGGAGAAGAATCCAACTTCAACACTTGAAATCACCAAAATCGAATTCAAGGGAAAAGATGATTATGAAATCATGGGCAACCTTACTATTAAAGGAATCAAACAAGAAATTTCTTTTCCTGCTACGATCAAAACAGATGGTAAAACATTGACTGCCAAAGGAAAAGCGGTGGTCGACAGAACTAAATATGACATCAGGTTCCGTTCAGGAAAATTTTACGAAAACCTGGGTGATAAGGTGATTTATGATGATTTTGAACTCGAATTCAACATTGTTGCTGTCAAGTAATCAGGATAAACATATTGCAAAACCCGGCTTTACGAGGCCGGGTTTTTTATTTTCAGGTGGTTTTGGTTTGCTTTGCCCTTTCAAAGCCTCCGGGCAAGTCCAGTAAATTAATGATTATCAGTAAGCTTTCCATTGTCATTCCGGCCTACAACGAAGGTCCAACCATCCACCACATTCTGAATAAAATCAAGGAGGTAAAGCTTATCAATGATATTGAGAAAGAGATCATTGTTGTTAACGATTGTTCCCGGGATAATACAGAAGAATCGATAAAGGCCTACATGGCAGCCAATCCGGATGTGAATATTCAATACCGAAAGCACGAGATCAACCAGGGCAAAGGCGCTGCATTGCATACTGGATTCTCCATGGCCTCGGGTGAATTTACCATAGTTCAAGATGCGGATCTTGAGTACGATCCTCAGGAATTTAACCTGCTGCTAAGTCCGGTGGTGAATGGTTTTGCCGACGTGGTTTTTGGTTCAAGGTTTATTGGCGGAAACCCGCACAGGATTTTGTTTTTCTGGCATTCGATTGGCAACAAAATTCTCACTTTTCTATCCAACATGTTTACCAACTTGAATCTCACAGATATGGAAACCTGTTACAAACTATTTAGAACAGACTTGTTGAAAAGTCTGAAGTTGGAAGAAAAGCGATTTGGTTTTGAACCCGAAGTGACTGCCAAAATAGCCAAAGTGCCTCAAGTAAGAATATATGAGGTAGGCATTAGCTACTATGGCAGAACCTATGCAGAGGGAAAAAAAATTGGCTGGAGGGATGGTTTCAGGGCTATTTACTGCATCCTGAAGTTTGGCCTTTTTAGGTAATATTAAAACCTGGGTTTATAGGTTTTCTGAAACTCTTCGTAACCTATTTTAGTGTAATGGTTTTCTCCAAAAAAGTGAATGATTTTGTCGAACTCACCTGCATCCACATAACCTGGAACAGATTGAATTACATTCAGCTTTTCGTCTAAATACACCACAGTTGGGTAGCTCATTTTGCCCCCAAGTAGACTTACTGCCAGTTCGTTGCTTCGATATTGATCCGAATATTTATATACCCTGTCTTTGAAAATTATGTTGCCCGACATTTCTGCGTTGAGCTTTACGGAGTAAAATTTTTCGTTTAGGTACTTTGCTACAGAAGGATGGCTAAAAGTGTTTGCATCCATTCGCTTGCACCAACCGCACCAATCGGTGTACACGTCTACAAATATTTTTCTGGGGTTTTTCCTGGTCAGCTTTTCTGCTTCTTCAATGGTGATCCAGTTTACTTTTTCTGTCGACGAAGGCGCCTGAACTTTAAAGGCTGTGCTCATCATGGATACGAACAGGCAAGCAAGTGCTATCGAAAATTTTGGTATCTTATTCATGGATTTACAGTTTGTAAGGTAAAAACTCATCAACATTCGCTCCAAATTTATGCAATTCACGAACAATGGTAGAACTAATGTAAGCTAAGTGTGGAGATGTGATCAAAAACATGGTTTCCAAACCAGGGCTCACATGTTTGTTGGCTTGTGCAATCGTGTTTTCATATTCAAAATCGGTGGTATTTCTCAATCCTCTGATGATATAGCTGGCCTTTACTGTTTTTGCAAACTCAGCAGTGAGTCCGTAAAAAACTTCAATCCGCACCTTGGGAACGTTGTGAAATGTTTCCTGGATTTTTTCCTGCATCACTTCTACAGGTATGTATCGGGATTTGGTGGTGTTTTGCCCAATTGCTACTACAATCTCATCAAATAGCGGCAGCGAACGCATCACGATATCATAATGGCCTTTTGTGAAAGGATCGAAGGAACCTGGAAAAATGGCTCGTTGAAGATTTGACATATCAGGAAGGTAACAAATGATTGGACATCAAAAGTGAATAACGGCCAAGTGTTTGGTTGTTGAAATCAGCGGGTATTTGAAGCCAGGTTGGCGTGCCCATAAGTTGAATCCTGGCAAAAAATCTACCTAACTTTTCATATCCCAAAGACCCCGGCATAATAGGACCTGCTAGAAAGAGTGTATCATCCATGTTGGAAAATCCGATTTCCTGGGCCACCAATTGAATAAAATACAATAGACTATTGTCGTCTTGAATCATATAATTATTCAGAAGCAGCAACTTCCGACCTTGGTAAGCGGCTATCATCACATGAAAACTACCAATATGGCAAAACAGA
Organism: Cytophagales bacterium; assembly: GCA_038205175.1. Classification (GTDB taxonomy): domain Bacteria; phylum Bacteroidota; class Bacteroidia; order Cytophagales; family Flexibacteraceae; genus JBBRCC01. Next base: position 20,520 of record JBBRCC010000027.1, read on the forward strand.
CTCAACTGATTTCCCGGTTGAATATGCCTTAAAGTTTGAAGCAGAAATCCATCGATGGCATGGAAAACTTGGGGTCTTTTGCTTAAAAAAACGCCTTCTACAGCATTTAACCACATTTTTTCCTCTCCAAAAACTACATGAAGTCCCACTGCAGCCTGGTGGCTTGAAAGCTGATTCAAATATGTATCGGTGCCAGCCAGTTTTGCATAATTCGAAAGTTGCCCGGCATTGAAAAGCTCGTCAGGAATGAGGGTAAATGGCGTAGAAGCCTGTATAATCTTTATTTTATCCCATGTTCCAGAGGGCAGAAGCTCATGGTTTTCTACTGCTTCAGCCAAAGCTTGTTTAATGCTTGCTTCATTTTCAGCCGGTCCAGTCATTTGAAGATCGGCCAACATTTCCACAGCATTTTTTTCCTCATCCACAACCATCAACTGGCAGCTTTGCTGATCGAACAATATCGAAATACTCCACTGGTAGGTAAGTGCTTTGTGAAATTGTTGCGAAACCTGACGATCGTTGAGAATTAGTTCCAAACCAAAATTTTTAGGATGCAAAAATGCAGTATTTTGTATTAAGAAAATGCTTCAGGTTTAACTGGTTTTTGATGTAGAATAACACGAAAAGTTGTTCCCTGACCTTGCTCTGACCATTTCACAAAAATCCGGCCCCGGTGGTAGTTTTCCACTATACGTTTTACCAGGGTGAGGCCAAGACCCCATCCTCTTTTTTTGGTGGTGAAACCGGGTTCAAATACTTTTTTAAACTCCGACCTTGGGATTCCTTTGCCTGAGTCGCTAATATCGATCCTAATTTTTGAATCCTCGCCTTGCACGATGGCAACTGTAACCTTACCTGCATTTTTACCTATCGCATCCACGGCGTTTTTGCAAAGGTTTTCTATCACCCAATCGAAAAGAGGTTTGTTGATGTAGGCATATATCGGCTCATTTTCTGGAGTCGTAACCAAGGTGAATTTCACTTTGGAGGAAATACGTTTTTCTAAATACTTCATGGTTTCCGACACAGCCGCTACCATGTTTTCCTGCGAGAGCAAGGGGATGGAACCAATGCTTGAAAATCTTGAGGTCACCATTTCCAATCGGGAAATATCTTTTTGAATTTCTTCCACAAAAGGCTGATTGGCCAGTTCGGGGTTATCTTTAAAATACTCTACCCATGCAATGAGCGAAGAAAGAGGTGTACCCAGTTGGTGGGCAGTTTCCTTTGCAAGTCCTACCCAAACACGGTTTTGTTCTGCATTTCTAGAGATGCTAAACATGCCGTATCCAATAATTGCTAACAGACCAATGACCCCCAATTGCAAAAACGGATAGTATTTTAAGGCTTTGATAACATCGCTATTCCTGTAATATATGTATTGCCTCAAACCAGGGATTTCTATCACAATCGGCTCATATTCAGCTTTCATTTCACTGATTTGCCTTTTGATGAAAGCATCTTTATCGGCTCCTTTCAGGTTTTTTGGAATGTCGAAATTTCTGTGGCTAATGTACCCATCGTTTTCATCGGCCAGAATTACAGGAACACTGTTGTTGGCTTCAATAATCTCTCTGAACCAAATGCTGAGGTTGTCGAAGTTTTCGGCCGTAGCAATTTCTTTGTAGGCTTTTGCCGACAAGTCTATCAAGCGTTTTTCACGATCGGCCAAAACCGTCACCAATTTATTGGTATACCATTGTGAAATAGATGAAACCAAAATAACGGCCAAACCAATGGCTATCTTGAATTTGGTTCTGTTTGAATATACATCCCAATCGAACATGTTGCGAACTTCAAACTAAATCTGACCTATTGAGTTATATGTACAATTATTTAGAAACGTTCTAAATATGTAAAGATGATTTTTGTTATTGTCTAACATCCAATCTACCCGTAATTTTGTGCCGTATATGAGGAAAAGAGATCGCAGTGAGTGAATCGCAAAACAAGTACATGCTAAATCAATTTAAGGCCTTAGTGCTATCCTTTCGGGAAGCACCCGTTTCTGTGAGAGAAAAGGCGGCTTTGAACCAGGAAGATGCCAGAATATTGCTTCAAAGCTTGCAAGACTACGTGCCAGCTGGTGAGTATCTGGTGCTATCAACCTGCAACCGAACAGAGGTCTATTACCAGTCAGAAACAGATTGCTCTAATGTAATTGCAAGTTTGCTTTGTCTTCAAAAAAATGTTGATACAGCAGAAATCAAGCCTTTTCTCAACCACATTACAGAACACAACCTGGCTGTAAGGCATCTTTTTGAGGTCTCGCTTGGGCTCGACTCGCAAGTGTTGGGCGATATGCAAATTATCAATCAGGTAAAACAAGCTTATCAGGCAAGTGCAGATATGCAAACTGCCGGCCCGTTCATTCACCGATTGCTGCACGCTATCTTTTTTGCTAACAAAAGAGTGGTTCAGGAAACCAGTTTCAGAGATGGAGCATCTTCTATTTCCTACTTGGCTGCAGATTTGTTGGCCCAAATAACTGAGCATATTGAACAACCAAGAATTATGATACTTGGTCTTGGCGAAATCGGGAAGGATGTCTGTAAAACATTGTTAGAAAAAGGTTTTTGCAACATATCTGTTGTGAATAGAACGTTGGAAAAAGCCCAATCTTTTGCCGCTCCACTCGGTATCGAAGCCTATGGTTTAGATCAACTCCAATCGGAGCTATCCTTAGCTGACATCGTAGTAAGTTCAGCCACGGCTGGTTCTTTCCTTGTTACACCAGAAACGTTGGGTTCTCATTCTTTAAGGGGAAAAACTTTAATAGATCTGTCTGTTCCCAGAAGTATAGACCCTGCGGTAGACAATTTGCCGGGTGTGTCGCTCTACAATATCGACGAGTTAAAAACTAAAACTTCTGAAGTGTTAGAAAAACGCATGCAAGCCGTTCCACAGGTTCGCACTATCGTTGATGAAGCTCTGGAACAATTTACGGATTGGGCTAAAGAGGCAGAAATTTCACCGGTCATCAATCGCTTCAAAAGTGTGCTAGAGCAGATGAGGCAAGAAGAACTGGGTAAATACTTGAAAGGACTTGATGAGAAGGAGCTTGAAATGATGGAGAAAGTAACCAAAGGCCTTATGCAGCGGATTATTAAGCTCCCTGTGTTGCAATTGAAAGCAGCCTGCAAACGTGGCAACCCCGAACAGCTACTTGGAGGTTTGAATGATCTCTTTAATTTGGAAGAATCAGGAGTAAAGGAACAGTAGGACTAAAATACCAGCTCGTCTGCTCTAAGGGGCTTATTTACGTATTTTTTTACCGACTTATATTGGTGGCTTTTCTCTAAATCATTGAAGCTCAACGAGGAAGTGAGTAAAATTACGGATGTTTTTGCTATTACGTTTTCTGGAAGTTTTTCAAACTCTTCTAAAAAGCCAAAACCATTCATTTCCGGCATGTTGATATCCAGTAAAATAAGGTCCGGAAAATTTGCCGGGTTGTTCAAATTGGCGTTCAGGTACTCCAATGCATCGATGGCCGAATTTTTTACAATTCGTTTGGATGCAAAATTGACAGCATCGAGAACCCTTCCATGTATGAGGTTATCGATTTCGTTGTCATCTACCATTAATAGTACTTTTACCTGGTTTGTCATGGTCAATTCAATAATGATGGAAAGGACATATTGATGGTTGTACCTTGTCCATTTACTGATTCAATAGCTACAGACCCATGTAGCTTTTTAACTGTTTCACGCACAATATAAAGACCTAGGCCTGAACCGGAGTGATTTTTATCTGCTTTGTAAAATAGGTCAAATACTTTGTCGAGGTGATTGGCTGCAATTCCTTTTCCATTGTCAGCTATTTTGAGAGAAAACCCATTTTCTGAACAAGTGAAAGTGATGTAAATAAACGGATTTTGTTTCAAATTTTTGAACTTAATGCTGTTAGAAATTAAATTTTTCAAAATTAATTGGATGCGGTTGGCATCGCTGTAAACCGATCCGGATTCCAAAAATTCAGTTTTAAAAGTAGTTTCATCAAAACCATTAGTTGATTTTGTCAGTTCAATTGACTGGTTTACAATCTCTTGTGGATTTATTTTTTCAATTTGCAGGTCTGCCCTTGAGTTTTTGTTGTAGTCAATTAAATCCCGAATGAAGGCATCAAGTTTATCCGTGCTCTTTTTAATAAGATCGAGATATTCTTTGGATTGGTGACCAATGCTGATGTCCATATCGGCAATTTGCAATATGCCTTGAATGGTAGTAACTGGGGCTCTCAGGTCATGTGAAGCACTATACACAAAGTGGTCGAGTTCTCTGTTGGTTTGCACCAGCTCCAAATTCTTTTTCAAGAGAAGCTCCTGGGTTTGCTTAATGTCTGTGATATCAACCAGTACCCCATCATAGAAGGTATTGCCATCGTCGTCAAGGGTTTTTATACAGCTCACCATGCCCCAAAATTCATCACCATTTTGCCTTTTAAACTGCACTTCCCGGTTTTTGAATATATTTTCGTCTCCCACAAATTTAATGAGCTCGCTGCGGGCCAAAATATCCTGACTGAAAAAACTGCTGGTATTTTCAAGTACTGTTTCAGGTTTATGGTAGCCAAAAACCTCAGCGAAGGCCCTGTTAATATACAAGAATCCAATGCCCTTTTTAAACCTGTAAATCCCTTCTTCCACATTGGCATTTAGCGACTGGAGCAATTGCTCGTTCTCTTTGATTTTTTCTTGGGCACGTTTCAAAGCCGAAATATCGAAACCATAGCCAAGCACAATCCTTACTTCTTCGTCTTGATCTAAAATGGGAGAATACCGGCGTATGGCGTAAGATTTTTCGCCTTCAGCGGAGTTCATCACTTCTTCCCATTCCACTTCTTTTTTGGTTTTAATGGCTTGCTGGAAATGAGAAAGTCGCTCACCTACCATGGTTGGGTCTTTTTGGCGATATTCTGCATAATCCTTATCTGTTTTGCCAATAATCCATTTGCGAACTTCTTCGTTTTTTATAGCAGCCTGACTCACGAAGATGTAGCGTTGTTCAGGATCGAGCATCACCAATTCAATGGGCATTTTATTGAGTGTAGACTCATAAAAAAGTGCCTGTTTTTCATACTCCTCAATATTGGAAATTACAGATTGTGCATTCACAAAAAAGCCGCAAGATTCCAGCTGGCCAGAGGCAACATCCTGCGAAAAGTCTGTAAAAAACCCCTTGATCACAAACCAAATATCCTGCCCGTCGGTGTGAACAAACCGAAATGGAATTTCATAGCTTGAGCCAGACAAATACCCTTTGAAAACAGCCTCTCTGATAAGCATGATCTCAAAATCAGGTATGAAGTCGTTCAATTGTATCGGAAATTGCTCGAAAAAAGCTGAATCGATGTTTAGTACATCTGCTGCTTTGGGGTCGGTATGTAGGAATGTTAACTTTTCGCCTATCACAAAGCGAGCTGCAAAAGCATGTGCTGCTCCCCCCCAATTGATCAGCGACTGTCTGATCTCTTGGTAGTTGTCTGTGATATTTGCTACTGTATTTTTCAAATTCTTGAACAGCAAAAAACATGAAAAGAAATGAGGAATTGGCCTCAATTTCAAATAAATCTCACATGTACAATTTTTAGAAGTTTATAACATTGAAGGTTTTAAGGTTTGTGGCCCGGTATGTAGCTGAGTTGCAATGTGAAATAGGGAATGTTTCGGTTTTCCCGTTGCTCTAATGATTCTTTAGTGCTTACAGGGCCAATGTATTCTTTTTCGGAACGTAGAAATCTGTTGTAGCCCCTGTTTTGCTGCAACCACATATACAAACTGCAGGAAAATTGTTGACTTGCTTGCCATGTTATTTGTCCGGTTGGGCCTGTTTGCCACAAAATATTTCTTAAGTAAATGAGCTTCACCCCTGAGCCATCCTCGTTGTAGCCAGACTGGTTTTTGCGCACCTGACTAAAATGCCGCCAGCCAACTTCCCACAACCAAGAGCGTTTTCTCTCATTTGAAGAAGAGCGTTTTTTGAACAAAAATTTTAAGTCGTTTACAATGTTGGTGTCAATCGGGCTTTCTTTAAAACGCTGCCAGTCAAGTCGACTCAAGCGATTTTCCCTGTATAGCCATTGAAATTCCACATCGATTTTTCGGCTCAATGGATAGTTCAACCGGTGCTCTGCCAAAAAAATGCGGTTCGAGCGGTTTTTGTCTATTTCGGTTGCATTATCCCTCACTTGATAAGTTACCCAAATGGTTTGACTGCCGTCCCAAGTCAGTTTGCCCAATTTCCATGTAAATCCAGGATCTATTCGGAGTACTCTATCCTTAAAGTTTTCTATAGATTGAGATTGTTTGATAAAAATAAAATGTCTGAAGCTTCCAGAAGTCTTTAGCAACAACCTAAAGTTGTTGAACAATTGATTTTCATATACCAACGACCCACTGTAATATACTTCATCCCTATCCTGATCGTTGCGGTCGCTTGGTGTTTTTACCCGAAAAAGCTGAGCCACTGAATTAAGCTGTAGAAATGAGCGATCTGTGGTGAGCCACCTTGCTTCATAGAACCAACCAAACGATTGCTCTTGAATATCCTTGGTTTTTTCAAGTTCAAGCTGCCGTTCATAGTCCCGCAATTGCACCTGGAAATCAACATTTCTGGGATCGGCCAGGTTTTTCAGATAGTAGCTTCTATCTCTTTGCCGGTATTCGAAGCGACCTGAGCCTACAAGCTTTTCAGATGTGTAGGTCAATTCAGATCGGTTAAACAAATCAACCTGGTTGTAGCCCAGGTTTCGGTTGATTTGGCCTGTTCGGATATTTAAAAACCTGAAATCACGTAATGGAATTCCAAACTCGGTGTAGTTACTAACTTTAAAACGAGAACTCAGGCTAAACATCATTTGAAGCGACGAAAGCAAGGTGTCGCTACTGATTCTTTGAATGTTCTGACCCGAATAGTCGTCCATCCGCCTTCGGTAATAGCCCAAGCCTGCCACGAGAGATGCATCTTCGTTAAACGTCTTTCTGTAACTGGCCGATCCCCCCAACAAGGAAATCTTTCTGGGCTTTATCCAATGGTTTTCTGAAATGGCAGTCCAATGAAAAACTGAATCTTCCCTGCTTTGAGGCTTTGAACTACCCATCACTACCAATGATGGTCCATAGTCTGTAAACTGCCGTCTTTTGTCGAGTCTGATTCCTGAAAATAAAGTGAAATGGGCAGGTATCAAATCTTTGGGAGTCCATTTGACCCTGCCACCAGCATGGCCAATTCTGGTTTCATAGGCGGCATAGTCATAAAAGTCGACATGACTTTCCATTGCCCATGATTCACTCAATTGCCAACCATAACCAGCATTGGCAAACAAATCTTTGGTTACAAACTGGTTGCCTGCCAAACGCTGATTGAAAAGCCAGTCGGAACCTGCCGTGCCAAAAGCATACTGCCTTTTACCAATGAAGTAGCGGCCAGCCACCTGATTTGTAAACCTGAAGGCGTTGATGCCCACCCTGTCCGACACTGAAAGTGCTTGCAGTGTGTCTTGTGTTTGCGCATAAACAAAGCCGGAAAGGAACAACCCCCAAAGCGAAAACACACAGGCAAAGGTTCCTTTCAAGGTTGGCAATTGGTTTTAAAAACAGTGCAATTGAATATAATTGAATCAAATCAACATTCTAATGTACAAATTTGTGCGGCTCTTATGGCATTTCAACGCATGGCAACCAGATAAATGGAAAAAATAGCTCAATACCTAGGATTGGTGATTGGCAGTATGTTCAAATTTTTTCTTGGACCGGCCGCAGGAATTTCTCTAGGCTTAAGCATCTGGGAAACTGCCATCTGCACCATTTTGGGCATGATGATTAGCGTGATTTTATTCACCTATTTTGGTCCGTATCTGCTCAATTGGTTAGGCTTGTTGTTTCGCCGGGAGCCTCGAACTTTTTCAAGGCGCAGTCGCCGATTGGTTCGTTACAGGCAATCGTTTGGATTATATGGCGTTGCCTTATTTACTCCTTTGTTGTTTACGCCCATTTTGGGCACTTTGCTGGCGGTTTCTCTGGGTGCCAACAGACGCAAAATCTTAGTAACCATGCTCATCAGTGCTGTTTTTTGGGGTTTTGTTGTCACATGGCTTATGATGTATTTAAAAAAATCCCTGGTAGGTTAAACACAATCTATTCACACCAAAAAATCTATGATGAATTTCGAATTGATCCTTGTTGAAAATCAAATACGAACCGGTGTAGCGCTGGTGAGGCTAAACAGGCCAAAAGATTTGAATGCCTTGAATTTGCTATTGATGAGCGAATTGAAACAAGCCTGCAAAGATTTGGATGCCGAGCCTGAAGTTCGATGCATTGTAATCACTGGAAACGAAAAAGCTTTCGCTGCTGGTGCCGACATCAAACAAATGGCAGGCAAAACACCCATCGACATGTGGGAAGCCGACCAGTTTGCCACTTGGGATCAAATCAAAAAGACCAGAAAACCCATCATTGCTGCTGTATCGGGTTTTGCACTGGGGGGAGGCTGTGAGCTGGCTATGCTTTGCGATATGATTGTTGCTTCTGACACGGCACAGTTTGGTCAGCCGGAAATCAAAATCGGAACCATGCCCGGAGCTGGCGGCACCCAGCGACTTACCCGGGCTATTGGAAAAGTGAAAGCCATGGAAATGGTGTTGACGGGTAAATTTATTTCTGCGGCAGAAGCACTTGCACATGGGTTGGTAAACAAAGTGGTGCCAGCTGAATTGTACTTGGAAGAAGCTTTAAAGCTGGCTGCCGAAGTGGCTGCAATGTCGCCGGTGGCTTTAAGGCTGGCAAAAGAAGCCGTAAATCGGGTTTTCGAAACCTCGCTCGAGGAAGGACTTCAGTTTGAGCGTAAAAACTTTTACCTCACATTTTCTTCTGAAGATCAGAAAGAAGGCATGGCTGCTTTTGTAGAAAAAAGGAAGCCAGAGTTTAAGGGGAGGTAGTGAGATTTTAAATCACAATTTTGGGTAGGTCAACTTTGGTTTTTATGCACTAAAATTGAAAAGATAAATCGAATGATGCCTAAATTGTCAAGCCACTTTTTCAATTGTCTGGCAACTTGAATTGCTATAATTTCTATTTGGTTTTTTCTTCGTTTAATTCGGTAATTTATTAATAAATACGAATTGATAGGCCCTCGTCTTAGAAACTTATCTGTGCTGCCGGCAGGTAGTAATTCCGAAAATTTAGATAGTAGTCAAACCCTGGCAAAAAGTAGCTGAATAAACATTTGAACATGTTTGTCGTCAAAAGGAAAATCAAGATAATTTACAATTTTTAAAACTCCTTCAACGGATTTCTTTATCCAAAAAATCGCTAAAGCCATTTTTGGAATTGAGTCTTGACTTGGTCGTGTGTTGCGGTTTGCACTTTGTCAGCTTGTTCCAATCCTATAAGGTTTTCGTTTTTATCTTTAGCACTTAACTGATTCCACCAATCTTCTTGTTGCCCATTTTCATGGCAATGGGTTGTTTTATTACGTGTTCGTCCTGCAAATCAGTAATCCAAGAAATGATTTTCGCTTTATGCTGATCGTTTTTCATAATCATTATCCAAAACGAAATTAACATAGAATTATAATCAATTCAAGTTGAGCATAATATTTTTTGATTTGTGTACTTGCCCCGATAGTCAATATTCCCCCATCTTCCTTACCTCAATTTTCCCTACCTTTGTACTTGAATTTACACAGAAGCTATGCTCCAAAAGTTAGAAGGAATAGAAAAACGCTTTGAAGATGTAGCCGTGTTGCTGGGCGATCCCAACACCATGTCTGACATGAAGGTTTTTTCCAAGTTGAGCAAGGAATACAAAGACCTGGACAAGCTGGTGGTGAAAATTAAAGCATTTAGAATGTTGCTCGCCAACCAGGAAAGTGCCAAAATAGTGTTGCAAACCGAAAAAGATCCCGAGTTTAGAGACATGGCCAAAACTGAACTCGACGAATTGTATGTGGCCATTGAACAGGCGGAAGAAGAGCTGAAAGAAATGCTGATTCCGAAAGATCCCAACGATTCGAAAAACGTAATTTTGGAAATAAGAGCCGGGGCAGGTGGCGACGAAGCCTCTATTTTTGCTGGCGATTTGTACCGCATGTATAGTCGATATGCCGAAACAAAAGGCTGGAAAATGGAGCTTCTTGATTATACAGAAGGCACTTCCGGAGGTTACAAAGAAATAATCTGCGGTGTGCAGGGCGACGATGTGTTTGGTGCCTTGAAGTGGGAATCCGGTGTGCATAGGGTGCAGCGTGTGCCAGCCACCGAAACACAGGGTAGGATCCATACCTCTGCAGCTACAGTGGCTGTTTTGCCCGAAATGGACGAAGTGGAGGTAGACATCAGCATGAACGATGTGCGAAAAGATACCTTTTGCTCTTCAGGGCCAGGCGGACAATCGGTAAACACCACGTATTCCGCCATTAGGCTTACACACATTCCATCTGGTTTGGTGGTGAGCTGCCAAGACGAAAAATCGCAAATCAAAAATTTTGATAAGGCTATGAAGGTGCTTCGATCGAGGCTATATGAGCTGGAACTTAACAAGCAAAATGCTGAAGTAGGTGCCCAACGAAAACTCATGGTGGGCAATGGCGACCGCTCAGACAAAATCAGAACCTATAACTATCCCCAAAGTCGGGTTTCCGACCACAGAATTGGTTTAACTGTTTATAATCTTCCGGCCGTTATGGAAGGAGATTTAGACGAATTTGTAGAGCAATTGCGTTTAACTGCCAATGCAGAAAAACTAATAGAAGGCATTGGAGCCGAAGCATAATTTCTATTGAGAGCATACATTTCATATTTATTTTTTTTCCTGGCTTTTGCCTGGTTTTCATCTTGCAGACCAGATAAAGAAAAACTGGACCTGAGTCCGGGTCAGGCGTTGCAGTTTTCGACTGATACCATCACTTTCGATACGGTTTTTACCAATTTTCCAACGGCTACACGTAGGCTCAGGGTTTACAACAGAAACAAGAATGCCATTAAAATTACTGCCATAGATATAGCAGGACAAGGAAATTCTCCATTTTCCATAAATGTTAATGGCATTGAAGGTCCAAAATCGGTTCGAAATCTTACCATTCAAGGGGAGGATAGTTTTTATGTATTCATCACAGCCAGGATAAACGCCCAAGACCAGGGGCTGCCTTTTATTGTGAAGGATTCATTGCTTTTTCAAGTTGAAGGAAGACCTGGAATTCAGGATATTAAATTACTCAGTTATGGACAGGACGCCATTTTTATAGATCGGCTCAAAGGCGACACCATTGCCTGCAACGCTGTTTGGACAAATGTGAAACCTTATGTGATATTCAATTCAACCATCGTTCCTGAAGGTTGTACACTCACTATCAAGGAAGGTGTTAGGGTTCATTTCTTTCAAAATTCAAATCTTTTCGTAGCTGGTACTTTGTTGGTTGAAGGCAAGAAAGATAATCCTGTCGTTTTTCAGGGCACCCGCTTGGAAAGATTCTATGAAAACACGCCCGGGCAATGGGGCGCTATTGTTTTGCTCGACAGCAGCGGCACCCGCCGGCCGGGCATTCCAATTGGACTTCACTTTATTGACTATGCCATCATTAAAAATGGTTTACATGGTGTTCAGGTAAATTTGCCTGGCGATGAAAATCCAACGGGACTGATTATTTCAAACTCGCAAATTCAAAACATGTCGGGCGTGGGGCTCTATGGCTTTGGAGCGCTCATGTTGGGTTACAACAATGTTGTAGCCGATTGTGCACAAAACCTAGTGGCTGGCCTCGCAGGTGGCAGCTATGAGTTTTGGCACAATACATTTACCTACAGCGGGGTAAACAATTTTTCCAGAGACTTGCCTGCAGTCATTTTTTCAGATCATTTCGACGACCGCTCGAATCCTGTTATTCTGGGTCAACTTGGGCTTGGCTTGTACAGCAACATCATCAATGGGAACCAGCAAAAAGAATTTTCCATTGCTGATAATTTAAGTGGCAGACCCATACTCGATACCTTATTTAATAATTTGGTAAAAACTAATGATGAACTCAACAACGGCATAAATCGAAAAGACAATTTACCCATAGTAAACAGAAACCTTGTGTTTAAAAACCCGTTTCGGTACGATTTTGAGCTAGATAGCATGTCGCCTGCGCAGGACAAAGGACTGTTTCCATTGCCAACTTCATTCACGGCTATTCAAAAGGACAAAAAGGGAAATAACAGGGGAAATACCCCGCCCGATTTGCCAGATGTAGGTGCTTATGAATGGAAACCGAGGTAATTGTCGATATTAGCACCTCTAAACCGAACATTTAATAATGAAGAATCTTGTTTTAACCCTGATTTTGCTCGTTTCTTATGCTTCCTTCACATCATCTTGTGTGAGTAGAAGGGACTTCGACAGGCTCACTTTACGCAAAGCCGAAGCCGACAACGCCCGCAGAGAAGCCGACGAAAAGGCCGCAAACGCATCTAAAGACAACGAAAAACTGGTCAAAACAAATGGCTTATTGTCCGAAGAAAACCAAAAACTAAAAATTGATTCTGCTACAGCAGGATCGCTTTACAGAAAGAATAAAATTCTTTTGGATGATGTTTTTGCCAAATACGACCGATTGGAAAGAAGTTATAACCAGTTGTTGTCGAACAGTGCTGCAGAGCAAGGACTTTTAAGCAAAAGTCTTACCAGAAAAGAGCAAGAACTTGCCGATGCCCAAGCTTTATTGAACAAGCAAAAAGCGGAATTTGAGAAATACTCTACCTCTCAAAAAGCCATGTTGACTGAAAAACAAGTCGCCGTTGAACAACTGGAAAAAGATATTGAAGCCAAAAAGGCAAAACTTACTGAAATGGAGAAACGTATTGCTGAAAAGGACAGTGCTGTGGCCAGGATCAGAAAAAGTGTAGCCGGAGCATTGCTCAATTATAAAAGCAGCGACTTGACGGTAGAAATGAAAAACGGTGTGCTTCATGTATCCTTAGCAGAAGCCTTGCTGTTTAAAACCGGATCTTATGTGCTACAAAATGAAGGTGTTACAGCTATTCAAAAATTAGCAGAAGCCATCCGCCAAAACAAAGACATTCAGGTGCAAATAGAAGGCCATACCGACGATGTGGAGTATAAAAAACCGGTAGGAGCTATTACCGACAATTGGGATTTAAGTGTGCTCAGAGCTACGTCGCTAGCAAGGGTGCTGAAGGCAGAAGGTGTTCCCGGAGAGAATATTACAGCAACTGGAAGGGCCCAATACATGCCTTTGATAAAAGGCACCTCGCCTGAAATTAGAAGCAAAAACCGCCGGATCGAAATCATACTCCAACCTAGGCTCGACGAGCTTTACAAGCTGATTAACGAGAAATAATTCCGGCGATGTTCTGATGGCAGAAAATACCCAAAGAACTTGGTTAAATCTTTCTGGCCAACAGATCTTTCAAAGCTGCATCAAGGTTGATATATAGAAAAGTAAAAGCGGCTTGCTGCAATTTTTCTGACGAAACTCTGGCTCCTCCCAACACCAGATTTGCCATTTCTCCAAACATCAATTTTAGCGCAATAGCTGGAACCGGAACCGGAAGAAGCCACCGACCTAATACTTTGGCTAATGTTTCAGAAAAGACTTTGTTGGTTACAGGAACTGGACAAACCGCATTGTATGTGCCAGGAATCAGCGAATCGTTCACGATTGCCTGTATTAAGCGGCATAAGTCGTCGATGTGGATCCAACTTAAAAACTGTTGACCTGTGCCCAGTGGAGCACCCAACCCATACTGAAAAATCGGAAGCATTTTAGCCAACGCTCCTCCTTGACTGCTCAACACAGCTCCAATTCTAAGTTGGAAAAAATGACTGGTACATGGAGCCAATGCATCGGTAGCATTTTCCCAAGCTGCGGCCAGTTCGGCTACAAAACCTTCACCTTTTGGATCATTTTCTGTGAAATTATGCTCTCCTTGATCGTTGCCATAAATCCCAGCGCCTGATGCAGCTACAATGCATTCAGGACGGATTTGATGTTTATGCAAAGCGCTGGCCAGCACTTTTGTGCTTTCTAACCTGCTGTCGAAGAGTCGTTTTTTCTGTGCCTCGCTCCAGCGTTTGGCTCCTATGTTTTCTCCTGCAAGGTGGATAAGCACGTGTGTGCCTTCGAGCTTTTCAGCATCAATTTTGCCATTGGCCGGGTCCCAGAAAATATGGTTGGAAGCTTTAGGCGAACGAGTCAGATGAAATACCTGAAACTTATCTTTGGGAAGCAAAGCAGTTAACCTGCTGCCAATGAGACCAGTTCCTCCTGAGATCACTACTTTTTGCATGTACAAATAAGTAGATTTAACATGAAAGGTTTGTGCTTTCAGCTTTTGCTGTCTGAATTTAATTCAACCCGCCTCACAAAAAGCAGCATTTTTTTCCAATACTTAGACTGGTTGATACTTGTAACAACAATTCCCTTTCCTGATGCGCTATGGATAATTTTCAATGGCTCACCAGGATTAGAGGCCACTATGGCAGCATGATTTACCGTCACACCCTTTTTCGTTTTCCAGCCAAAAAATGCCAGATCACCTTTTTGCGCTTCCTGGACGGAGATTTTTTCGCCTATCAAAGCTTGAGAGCCAGAATGCGAGGGAAGTCTTAAGCCAAACTTAGAAAAAATAAAGCCAGTAAAACCTGAGCAATCGAAACCAGCGGGTGTTTTGCCAGCGCTTCTGTATGGTTTGCCAATGTATTTCCTTGCAAACTTTATCAGGTTATTTCTCCAAAGTTCAGGTTGGCTATTGGCATTTTCAGAGTCGATCTCCAGGGTAGAAATAACCGCCGAATATAAGGGTGAAATTTGCAGAATTGAATCTGAATTGAGCTTGACTGAAATTGGGTAAGGCGTAACCTTAACCAAATTGATTTTTTGAGGAAATGATTTCGTAACCTCATAGTGAGACCTACACATTACCAACAAAACTAACATCAACAACAGGGAGCATGCCGAAATCCAATTTGGCGCATGAACGGCCCTGTTTTTTACAGCCAAGCTTACCGAAATAAGCTTGTTCATCATAATAAGTGCTTCTGAGTAAACAGACTGCAAATTTAACAAAAAACCTCCAAAAAGCAAGGTTTATTGATAAATTAACAAAAAAGGAGTCAAAAAATATAAATATTGTAAAATCAGTGGCGACTTGCTTTTGAAAATGCTATTGTTCTTTAAAAGGTATTGCCTCTTGTTCGGCTATCATGGCAGCAACTTCGTTGTGAACCATCTTTACATAATTTTTCAGGTTTTCAGGCATCATGCCTTCTGTTTTCACCACTTTTTTCTTGCCGTCAATAATCACCATAAGTTCGAGGCCGGGCAGGTCAGGGGCATAACCCAAGTCGGCGGGAAGTTTTTGAATACCTGCTTTTTTAGCTTCGAAAATCAGGTTTTTTATCAGCTGAGGGGGAATCACGTACTCAAAGTTTCCTATTAGACTCATGTGTTTTTCGCCTTTATATACCAAGCGATTATCGCTCTTGAACCAAGCTTCATATACTGGACATTTGCCCATGCAAGGCGTTCGTTTCAAATAGACAACATCGAACACGGTGGGTTGCTTTGCGGTTTGCGCAGCTTTCTTTTTGGGTTGGCAACTTAGATTCCCAAAACCAATGCCCAATAGAGCCAGAAGTGTGAAGCAGTATTTCATGCGTTAAAATTTGAAAAAATGAAGCTAACAAATAGCTTTACAGACAAATTAATGAGAAATCCTTCTAAATTGCCATTATGAGCGAGCTCGAACTTCCAAATAAGTCGAAAAAGAATGGGCTGATGATTGCCCTTGTTGTGATTTTAATTGGTGCCAATGTGGCTCAGTTTTATTATAGCCAACAAGATCAAGAAGAGATTGAGAAAAAGGCTGTAGTGATTGCTCAGCAAAGTATTGACCTGAAAAAGGCCAACCTTGAGCTGGACTCGATGCGCATAGAAATCAATGGGAAAATAGCAGAAGTTCTGAAATTGGGTGGCGATACTGCAAGTTTAGGGGAGTTGAAGCGCCAAATTGAGCGTGATTTAAAAGATGCCCGAGGGAAATTGAGAATTACCAAGGTTGCTATGGAAGAACTTCGTGGACGGATTGAACGCTACGAAGATGTAATGGATAAGAAAGATCAGGAAATATCCAAAATTAAAGATGAACGTGATTTCCTATTCAAGGACAACCAAAAGCTGAAAACTAAAATTGTGCAGCGTGAAGACTCAATAGTTAATTTGAAACAATCGAAATCTGAGTTGGCTACTCAGGTTGCTATTGCGTCTGTTTTAAAGGCTGACAACGTAAAAGTGACCATCATAGACAACAAAGGAAAAGAAAGAGAGGAAGATAAATATAAGGCCAAACGGATTGCAAAAATCAAGGTTTCGTTCAGTATTGGCGATAATAAAGTTGCTAAAATTGAAACGAAGGAAGTGTTTCTCCAGGTGAGAGACGAAGTTGGCAATGTGCTGCATGACGTGGCAACAGGTGGAGGAATGTTCAAAAACCAGGCTGGCGACGAAATGCCGTTTACCTCTAAATTATCCTTCCTTTTCGACAACAAGCTGCCAGATCTTTCCTTTGTGTGGGATAGAGGCGGAGAGTGGAAGCCTGGTAAATATCAGGTGATGTTGTATTGCGAAGGTGAAAAAATTGGCCAAGGTAGTTTCGTGGTTCGCTAGAAAATTCGGCAGAATTCAACTATTTGAGGTTGGCCGTTTGCCGACTTTTCTCTACTATTTCTTCATAGTATGCTTCGTATTGAGGCATAATGGCTTTGATGTCGAAAAGTTTGGCACGTGCAAGTGCTCTGGCTTTAAAGCCTGGCAAATTTTCAGCTTTAAGGATGAATAGAGCATTTTTAGCCATATCATCCACATCGCCTACATTACTCATAAATCCTGTTTCGCCTTGAATATTCAACTCTGGCATACCTCCTGTATTGGTTGAAATGACCGGCACCTCACACGCCATAGCCTCCAAAGCTGCCAGCCCAAAACTTTCACTTTCTGAAGGCATGAGAAAAAGATCACAAACAGAAAGCAACTCTTCAACGGCGTCCATTTTGCCGAGGAAGCGTACATCTTCGCAAGTGCCCAATTCCCTACAGATTGCTTCCATTCTGGCTCTTTCGGGACCGTCTCCAACCAGTAACAGCTTTGAGGGTAATTGTTCATTAATCTTTATAAAGGCATAAATCACATCCTCGATACGCTTCACCTTTCTGAAGTTGGAAGTATGAACCAGCAGTTTTTCGCCGTTGGGGCAAATGGCATGTTTGAAATGGTCTTTCTTTTGTTTTCTAAAACGATCCAGATCAATGAAATTTGGAATAACCCGTATGTCGTTTTCTATTTGAAAGTGAAAATACGTATCCCGCTTCAAGTCTTCTGAAACTGCTGTTACTCCATCCGATTGATTCACACTGAAAGTAACCACCGGTTCATAGCTAGGGTCTTTGCCAACCAAGGTAATGTCAGTACCGTGCAGGGTAGTAATAACTGGAATGTGAATTCCTTCAGTTTTAAGAATTTGCTTAGCTAGATAGGCTGCCGATGCATGTGGAATGGCATAATGCACGTGCAGCAAATCGAGGTGTTCGTATTTGACCACATTCACCATTTTGCTGGCCAAAGCTAATTCGTAAGGTGGGTATTGAAACAAGGGGTAGTTCATTACATCCACCTCGTGGTAAAATACATTTTCGTTCAAAAAATCAAGGCGATGAGGCTGGGTATAGGTAATGAAATGTATTTCATGCCCTACTTTGGCAAGTCCTTTGCCAAGTTCTGTAGCCACAACACCACTGCCGCCAAAGGTAGGGTAGCAAACAACGCCTATTTTCATGGGGTGAAGTTGGGTATCATTTTAGTTTTCCAGTGATCTTTTTGAAGAATTTTTCCCCGACAGAAAGGTCTTCATCTGTTTGGATGTCGCTCAGTTCAATTTTAATAGCTTCTGTAGACATAAAAATTTCCCTTAAACTAAAGGCAAGGGAAATAATTAGAAATATCATGCTTAAAGCAAAAAGCCAATTTGCAGCGTACGAGTAGCCTGAAAATATGACAAACATGTCTATCACACAAGTGAAAATACTGGCAATGCCAAAAACCTGCATATCTCTGATGAGGCGAACCCTTATTCTTAAATTCTGAAGTTGTTTCAAAGTCAAAGTGTCGTGGTTGTCCAGGTAGCGGGTGTGCAATTTCCTGATTAAAGTTGCTAAAGCCATGAAGCGATTGGTGTAAGCCAGCAACAACAACGATATTGCTGGAAACAGCAGGGCGGGTGTGGTGAGAGAAATTGACTCTTGCATGATGGCAAATGATGACCAATATAACAACAAGACTTCAATTATGGTTTTAACCAATTTTCTATTTTCAAATTATTGGCAAAACGGCTCAACGGGTTGAGTATGCGGCTGCTCTAAAAACTTTTGCCTTTCTGCTTCGTTGGGAAATAGATACATGGCGTAGCCACCCCAGCCGCCTCCGCAATACTTTTTGGCGATTTCATTGTACACAGGTAATTCGTCCATGCCCTCGCCTCGCTGCATGATGTAACTGAGATTTACAGCTTCGGCCAGTTTTTGCACATCTTGTACATGAGGCAAAACTGCCTCCCGAGCCAAACGGCCTGCTTCAAACACCATATCGAAATCTCTTGTGAGGTCGGTTTTCTCGTAGGTTACGTGGTTTTTTCCTGTCCAGAAAAGAGCCATTTTCCCTTGCAACCAATTCACCGAAGTTTTAAACTCCAAATCAGGTCTTTGGCCTGATTTCCAAACACAAAGTCCGGTTTCGGATATCACAGCAGGATCTTGCCAACCCACGCCCAAATCAAGCTCGCTTTCCACGCCATTTTTACCCATCAGCAAAGCATAAGCAGCCGAACCACCCAAGCCTCCACCAATTTCGAACGGCCATTCGGCTATACTCACTAAAGGTGAAATGGCGCAATTGACAATATAGCCACCATCCCGGGCAAATTTCGGGACATCGAGCCAACCTCCTGCAAAATCTATCCGCAATGGCACTTGTTGTGGAGCCTTGATGTAGCTGATGATTTCTGAGGTTGATACTTTTTCGTAGTTAAGGGTTTTTGGTAGCACCATGTATTCGGCACCCACTTCAACGCACAAAGCTTTTTTCTCTTTTTCAAACTTATCGTCTTCGGTTACCACGAGTACGTTGGGCTTTATCCGTAAGAAATGCGATTTAAAATCGAGACCAATGATTTCGTCATCGCCCACCACCACTTCGTCTACCATGGTCAATGATTCGATGAGTCTTTGCTTGTGATAAACAGGAAGTGACGATTTTCGGTTTTTATGAATTTTAAGAGACTTTTCTCCAGCAAAGCTTACAATCAAGTAATCTCCCAACGATTTAGCTTGCGTAAAAAACTCCACGTGTCCGCCGTGTATGATGTCGTAGCAGCCGGAAACAAATACTTTTTTCATGTGTTGCGTGTTTCGGGTGCGAAAATACGACTCGAAGGATTAATCGACGGTTTTTTCTTCAAAAGTCTGTGTAGGCACTTCCTCCGACTCGGTTCCAAATTGAGTCACAACCTCTTCGCTTTCAATACCATTTTCGTTGAGCCAACGAGAAAAAACAGCGGTATAGCCATGGGTAGTCCAGACTTTTTGTGCTTCTGAAGCCAACACTGCTTCATTGAGTCCGGACCAATCGGCGTGGTCTGAAAGCACAAAACCCATATCAAGTGCATTTCTGCGTTTTTGCCCTCTTATTTGCATCCATCCAGAGGCTGAGGCGGTGGCAAAATCTCCAAATTTTTTCAACCAAGAACTTCCCAGGACTGAACCTGGAGCAATAACCAGCGCCCCTTCCCAGTCTTTTTTTGTTTGAGTCGGCTCAACCCGAGCATATTGGTTTAGTGTAATTCCATTTTCCTCTATGGCCTTGTTCACATTCCATACCGCTCCATGCACAAACACATTGCCTATCTCAGGATTTACACCTTGCAACACCCGCTGAGCCTTGCCGAGTGAATAGGCAAACACCACGCTCACTTTACCTTTTGCCCTGTTTTCTTGCCACCAAGCGTCCATATTTTCAAATATTTCGGACTGAGGTTTCCATTCGTAGATGGGCATACCAAATGTGCATTCAGATATAAAATGGTGGCATTTTACAGGTTCAAATGCAGTGGAAAGTCCATCATTCTCCACTTTGTAATCTCCTGAAACAACCCAAACTTCACCTTTGTATTCTACCCGTATCTGAGCAGAGCCTACTATATGTCCGGCAGGATGAAGCGAGACCTTTACTCCATTTCTGGAAATAACTTTTCCATAAGGCAGTGTTTCCAAAGAAATATCCTGACCTAACCTAAGCCTGAGAATGGGCGCCGACAAATCATGTGCCAGATAGTGCCTGCTTCCGGGTCGGGCATGGTCCGAATGGGCATGTGTGATGATAGCAAAGTCCACATGTCGCCATGGATCGATATAAAAATCGCCTTCCTTGCAGTAAATTCCTTTTTCTGTAAATGTGAGAAGCTGTGCCAATGTTATTCTGCAACTAAAGGGCGAGAGACTTGTTTGTAACCGTCGAGGTAAGTTTCAACCACATAAATTCCTTTTGGAATCTGACCTGACTTCAGCTCAATCTTGTTTTCTTTGATCTGTTTAGGTTCACAAAATTGGCTGAGGATATTTTGGCCATTCAGGTTCTTAATATTGACTTCAGATCGACTTGCTGGTGGGCGAAGCATTTGAAGTTTTAACACATTGCCTTGAATAGGATTTGGCAAAATCGAGATCAGGTTTTTGCTTTTTTGCCTGGTCAGAATTCCTGTTGTGCCACCATGCAAATCGAATGTTATGCCGACGGGGAGATTAAACTGAATAGTTGAATCACCTTCTGCAATGAATGGCATAGACAAATTGTTGGCACGAAGCTGAACTTGTGCAAGATTGCTGAAAGTACTATTGAGTTGCAGAGCAGAAATCCTGACAGAGAGAGGATGGTTGAAAATGGAATCAGGTAGTGTTGAGTTTATGGCTATTCGGTAGTTGTTTCCATTTGTCTCGAAAGTTAATATGCTACTTCGTCTTTGTGCATGGTATTTAGTGGCATTGGCAAATGTGGTCAACCAAACATTTTCTTCTCTTGCTTTAATGGAATCCAGCGTTTGCTCAAACCTGATGAGTGGTACCAGGTTGAAACCAACATCTTCATTGCCATGATACAAACAGGTAAACAAACCACCGTGCCTGATGGTAGAATCTGGTGTTGAGCCGATGGTAGAGGGTAAAATGGAAGGAGA
>JBBRCC010000028.1:0-40918 GCA_038205175.1 Cytophagales bacterium
GTTTTAGCTATCAATGGTTTTCGAATGCCGGCATTCAGTCAGCTCCTACAGGAACCTCTATTCCAACTGGTTGGATAGCTATTTCAGGTGCTACTTCTTCCTCTTACGACCCAACAGTTCAATCTGCCAGTATTTCGTATGCTGTTCGGGTTGACCCGGTTGGCAATCCTGATTGTGGTGCTGCAACCTGGGCTTCAGGTGTTCGACAAAACACAATAATTGTTAACATTATTTACAATTATGGCACGCTGGAGTCAGCAAATGAAACGCTTTGCAACCCTGGCAATCCGGCAAACATAGCTTTCTCAACAGCTCCAAGTGGTGCAGGTAGTTTTTCTTATCAATGGTTCTTCCAAAATGGCATTGTGGCCGCTCCAACCGGCACAGCCACAACAGGCTGGACAAGCATCAGCGGAGCAACGGCAAACAATTACACCGCTCCAACCGGACTCAACACTTCACGTTCATTTGCTTGTTTGGTAACAGCTTTAGGTGGTGTGGCAGAATGGGCTTCAGGCGTTCGTCAGGTTACAGTTTTAGGTTTGGCAAATCGTGGAACTTTAAGTTCGGCAAATCAATCGTTTACAAACAGTGGTGATCCTTCAGTTATTACTTTCAGCACAGCTCCCTCAGGTGGAAGTGGCAGCTTTAAATACCAATGGTTCTCAAGAGCTGGCATTCAAGCGGCACCATCAGGAACCAGCACTTCGGGTTGGACAGCTATTTCAGGTGCTACTTCTTCATCTTACGACCCAACAGTTCAATCTGCCAGTATTTCGTATGCTGTTCTGGTTGACCCAGTAGAAACACCTGATTGTGGAGGATTTGCATGGGCTTCGGGTGTTAGGCAAATTACAGTAAATGCTATTGTATTGTGTGATGTGGTTGATATAATAAATCCAACTGATAGTATTTGGATTGTTAATGGTACATTCAACGATAATCGAAATTCACCTGCAGGTGAAGACGTTTTTAGAGCTATCGATAATTTATCAACTACAAAATATTTAAGTTTTAAAGGTAGTGGTTCAGGTTTTATAGTTAAACCAATAATAAATGGTATAATTAATAAAATAACACTTACTTCAGCTAATGATCAATCACAAAGAGACCCCACATCATATAGAATCGAAGGTAGAAATATTAATGGGGCATGGGTTACATTAGTACAAAATAATATTATACCCTTTACTGCCAGATTCCAAAAAAGAGAGTTTGGTTTAAATATAAATCAAACATACACATATTATAGAGTTACTTTTCCAACACTAGTTTCAGGGAATATATTTCAGATTGCAGAAGTAGAATTACTAGCTTCTAATACACCGAATAAACCAACAGTAATAGCAAATCAATTATTTACACCTGCTACGTTAACAAGTTCAGCAACGCTAGGAAATTTATGGTCTACTGGTCAAACAACACAATCCATAACAATTACATCTGCTGGAATATTTTCTGTTAGAGTAATATTAAACGGTTGTTTATCAGAATTAAGTGACCCTGTAATAATAACCGTACAACCTACAATACCATGTAGTATTATTGATGTTACTGAACCAAATGATATTATTAGAATGTGGCCTTATAATAGTAGCCGTTCGCCAAATAATGAAAATGTTAATAAAATTATTGACAACAACCTTTCTACAAAACACTTAAATTTCTTTGGTGCAGGTTCTGGTTTTACAATATTTAGCAATAGATTGTCTACAGTAAGCCAACTGACTTTAACGTCCGCAAACGACGCACCAAGCCGTGACCCGTCTAGCTTCGAAATATTTGGTTCTGGAGTAGACACTACTTCATGGGTTTTGATTGCGTCTGGTGCTGTTCCTGCATTTACAGGGCGGTTTCAAAAGCAGATCATCAATTTTGCAAATACAAGTGAGTTTCGTAACTATCGGGTAATATTTCCTACTGTGGTCGGAGCAAGCTGTAACGACTGTTCTGTTATGCAGATTGCGGAAGTAGAACTATTAGGATGTGTTACAAATACAGTTCAAGCAGGAACCTCTATTCCAACTGGCTGGACAGCTATTTCAGGTGTTACTTCTTCCACTTACGACTCTACAGTTCAATCTGACAGTATTTCTTATGCTGTTCTGGTTGACCCAGTAGGAACACCTGATTCTGGAGGATTCGCATCGGCGTCGGGCGTCCGTCAAATTACTACAATTCCATTGAATGGCACTTTAGCCAAAGACAACGAAATACAATGTAGTCCAGCGAATCCTGCTACTATCGCTTTTACCCAAAGTCCGCTTGCTGGTTCTACCTATCAATGGTATTTGAGAGAAGGGTTGCAAGCAGCTCCTGCAATCAATGCAAGCACTTCTGGCTGGTCTTCCATATCAGGTGCAACAGCATCAAGCTATGACCCACCAGCTGGATTAACTACAGACAGAACCTATGGCTGTCGGGTTAAAAGCGGATCTGTAACCCAGTGGGCAACGGGAGTTCGCCAAGTTGAAGTCACAAAAGTGTTAAGTCCAGGTGTTATTTCGGGACTTACCGCCGAGGCATGTGGTGGCTTTAACTTAACTTATTCTGTAAATCCAGTTGAATATGCTAGCAATTATGTTTGGGAATTACCGCCTGGAGCTGACATCATAAGTGGTTTAAGATCCAATACTATTGTTGTGCGCTTTCCTGCTGGTTTTATCAAAGGCATTTTGAAGGTTGCCTCACAAAACTCTTGTGGAACAAGCAGCCAGCGAACCCTAACAGTGACAGGATTACCTGCGACTCCAGGTACTATTGTTGGACCAATAAACAATGTTTGCGGAGGTTCTTACAGCTACAATACCAGGATAACAGGAGCTACTAATGCGGATTGGACATATCCTTCAGGTTGGACAACTACTTCGCCAATTTCAAGTCATCTATCTAAAACAGTTTTGGTTCCTTCAGATTACGCAACAGGAACATTGCAGGTTGTTGGCAAAAATGCTTGTGGAGTCGGAGCCAAACGAACAGTAACCATTGTTGGAAAACCAGGCACTCCAGCTTCCATTGTGGGTCCGAATTCGGTTTGTCCAAACTCAACAAATGTGTCTTACTCGACAGTTGCAACTTCAGGAGTAAACTACAACTGGACAAGTCCAAACACTGTTTCTACCCAAAGTGCTCCAGGTTTTCCTTATACAATAGTAAATTGGGGAGCTACAGGAGATTCTATGCAAGTTTCTGCTACAAATAGCTGCGGCACTTCTGGTAACAGATCGCTTACCGTGAGCATCAATTCCGCTTGCAGGGAAGTCACCGAAAACGAAATTGTAAATGAGCCAAGCTTTTCCATTTTCCCCAATCCTGGTGCTGGTTTGTTTACTCTAAAAGCTTCAGGATTTGAAAATCAGGCCGAAATACAGGTCTACAATATGCTAGGTCAGTTGGTGAAAACTCAAAAGGTAAATGCTTTGATATCTGAGTCGCAAGTTGACTTATCAAACTTCGCTTCAGGTGCTTACTTGATCAAATTCGAGCATGAAGACTTGAGCAAATCACTCAAGCTGATTAAGCAATAGTTTTTTCAGACTTTCTGGAAACAAAAAAGACAGGCCTAAACCTGTCTTTTTTGCTTTTAACCAGGTCTATTTAGACAAACTGATTGATCAGATTTTCATACATTTCCTGACGACCACTTATCTGCTTCGGGGCAACAGTTTGCGCATAGCTATACAAGTCTTGTAATTTCAATTGACCGGCTTCAAATTCTTTGCCTTTACCAGAGTCGAACGAAGCATACCTTTCAGTTCTCCATTTCTTATAATCCGATTTTTGCAAAATATTATCTGCTGCCGTTAATGAACGGGCAAAAACATCCATGGCGCCAATATGGGCATGAAAAATATCTTCCAGGTTAGTTGAATTTCTACGGGTTTTAGCATCGAAATTGATGCCACCGCCTTGCAAACCACCTGCTTCCAGCAAAATGAGCATTGCCTCAGTTATCTCCGTTGGGTTGTTCGGAAACTGATCGGTATCCCATCCGTTTTGGTAATCACCCCGATTGGCATCCATGCTGCCAAGCATATTATTATCGGCAGCAACCTGAATCTCATGGGTAAATGTGTGGTTGGCCAAGGTGGCATGGTTTACCTCAATGTTGAGTTTAAAGTCGTTCTGGAGCCCAAACTGATTTAAAAAGCCCACCACTGTAGCACAATCAAAATCATACTGATGTTTGGAAGGCTCCATTGGTTTTGGTTCAATGAAAAACACACCTTTAAAGCCTTGACCACGGGCATAGTCTTTAGCCATGGTCAGAAAACGGGCCAAATGTTCCAATTCCCGCTTCATATCGGTGTTGAGCAAGCTCATATAGCCTTCTCTCCCACCCCAAAACACATAGTTTTCACCTTTCAAGGCCATGGTTGCATCTAGCGCCATTTTCACTTGCGCACCAGCATGAGCCACTGCATTGAAATCCGGATTGGTAGATGCGCCATTCATAAATTTAGGATTGCTAAACAAATTGGCAGTTCCCCACAAGAGTTTCACTCCGCTTGCAGCTTGTTTTTGCTTGGCATAGTCAACAACAGCAAACAAGTTTTTTTCGCTCTGCGCCAGGGTGTCGGCCTCAGGTGCAAGGTCATAATCGTGAAAGCAGTAATATGGAATGCCCATTTTGGTGATGAACTCAAAAGCGGCATCCACTTTATCCTTGTGTGCCTGAATTTTGTCACTGGCCGCATCCCATGGGAAACTTTTGGTACCTGGCCCGAATGGGTCACCGCCCGTGTTGCAGAAGGTATGCCAATAAGCCACTGCAAACTTAAAGTGGTCTTTCATCGACTTTCCGGCAATCATTTTGTTCTCGTCGTAAAACTTAAAAGCGTAAGGGTTGGTAGATTGAGGGCCTTCATAAGCCACTTTTTTTACCATTGGGAAATACTCTTTTTCCCCGATCAGGACATTGTGCGACATGTGTTGTTACTATTTACTTGGTGAATCAAAAAAACCAAGGGGCAAATTGAACGAAAGGCAAGGAGAAAACAAAAAAATCGAAGGCATACAAACCAAGACCTCAGAAGCAGATTTACGTTTTCAGCAAATCTGACCCTGAGGTCAAGAAAATAAAATTTTAAAAAGAAAGTGATTTAACTGAAAATCAGGCTATTGCCTCGTTCAATTCGGGCAAACCCATGCGCTGAAGCAAGGCAATGTGAGAATTGAGCGCCTGTCCGAAGGAGTGATTTTCGAGATATGGAATCCCAAATTCTTCGGCTGTTTCTTTCACTATGGGTGCAAGAGCAGGATAGTGTACATGGCAAATTCTTGGAAACATGTGATGCTCAACCTGAAAATTAAGCCCACCAACATACCAGCTCAACCACTTATTATGCCGGGAAAAATTGACAGTTGTGTGCATTTGATGAATAGCCCAATCGTTTTCAATAATACCGGTAGAATTTGGCATGGGATGCGTTGTGCCTTCCACACTATGTGCCAACTGAAAAACAACCGTAAGAATTAATCCTGTTACGAAATGAAGAAGTAAAAAGCCTGTTAAAACAAAGGCCCAGGAATAGCCAAAACCATATACAGGAAGCAGAAGCATGGTAGAAAAATAAGCAATTTTCATCATGCTCATTTTTAAAACCAGGACAAATAATTCTTTGTCTGTTGCTTTGCTCACGCCATCTTTTTTGAATTTAATGAGTTGAATAAGATCTTTTAGCGTTACCCAATACAGGGTTAGAATGCCATAAAAAAAGAAAGCATAGATAAATTGAAAACGATGAACAAGTTTAGATTTCCCCTCAGGATTGAATCTTAAAATAGCACGATTCTGGATATCGTCATCATGTGTTGGCACGTTGGTGTAAGTATGATGCAAAATGTTGTGTTGCAATTTCCAGTTGGTTACAGCACCGCCCACCAGGTTTAGCGAATAGCCAATCCAGTCGTTCACTTCCTGCTTTTTAGAATAAGCACCATGATTGGCATCGTGCATCACGCTCATACCAATACCAGCACAAAAAACACCCATCAAAGCCCAAAGCAGATAACCGGCCCAGCCGTTTATGCCCAACAAAAGCATAAAGGCAAAGGTGAAAATGTAACCACCCAATAGAACGATAGTTTTCACCACCATCTCTGTATTAGCATGTTTGGAAAGATTGTTTTCCGTAAAATAATTGTCAATTCTGGACCTCAACGTGGCGAAAAACTTGCTTTTGTCTTTCGGCACAAACCTAATCTGTTGTTTCATTTACGTGTGTCTCTGTCGGGAAACCTGATACGTATAACAACAGCGCTTCCCAATTGTTGACAAAAGTAATGTGAAAAATTTCACATTCAAAAACTGTTCGACAAATGGAACCAATACTTTTGCCCCCATTCCAAGCACTCCATCTTTATGAGTTCTGATTCATCATTCGACAACTTCGACCAGTTTGCTACCGATTACAGGCAAATTCACAGCGAAAACTTGAAACTTGCCGGAGCCGACAGTCAGTATTTTTCGGAATTTAAAGTGAAATGGCTTAAGGAATATTTGAGTCAACAAATGCCTGATCATATTCTTGACCTCGGTGCCGGAGACGGAACTTGTTTACAATATTTCTGTCAGTATTTTCCTCAGTCCCATTTAAAAGGCATCGACATTTCGGAACTGAGCATACAAGAAGCTGAAGCCAAAAAATTGCCAAATACTGAAGTGAAGGCGTACGACGGAACTCATATTCCATTCGCCAACAACACATTCGAACTTATCTTGGTCGCAACAGTGATGCACCACATCAGGTTCGAACTGCATCCACCTTTGATGCAGGAGGCTTACAGAACTTTGAAACCAGGTGGAAGAATGGTAATCTGGGAACACAATCCATACAATTTGGTAACCCGCCACATGGTAAATACCTGCCCATTCGATGAAGATGCTGTGTTGCTCACACCTGGTTATTCAAAAAAAATCTTGAAGCATGCCGGTTTCAAACAAGTTAAAAATCACTTTACCTTATTTTTTCCAAGAGGTGGATTTTTCAAAAAGCTGCATTTTTTGGAGAAACACCTGGCATCTGTGCCTCTTGGTGGGCAGTATGTGAGTATAGGTGTGAAGTAAATCAATTCTCGATTTCATTTTTCAATCTAGCTTGAAAATGGCAAATTTGCAGCCTCTAATTAAGGCTGAAACCTTTTGAAGCAACTCATTCAATCATTTAAAACCGGTGAAACGATTCTCGAAGAGGTTCCGGTTCCTCTGGTTCGCAAAGGACATATTCTGGTTCAAACCACCCGCTCGCTGGTATCTATTGGAACAGAACGCATGCTGGTAGAATTTGGCAAATCCAACCTACTATCGAAAGCCAGACAGCAACCTGAAAAGGTGAAAATGGTGCTCGACAAAATCAAATCAGACGGATTAATGCCAACCCTTGAAGCTGTGTTCAACAAGCTTGAACAGCCTATTCCATTGGGCTATTGCCAGGCTGGAATTGTAATAGAAGTGGGCGATGGAGTATCTGAATTTAAAGTTGGAGACAGGGTGGCAACCAATGGCTCGCATGCAGAATATGTTTGTGTTCCGGTTAATCTGGCTGTCTTAATTCCTGAAAATGTAAGCGATGAAGAAGCAGCTTTCACGGTTATTGCGTCAATAGGTTTACAGGGCATCAGGCTATTGCAGCCCACCTTTGGAGAAACCATGGTGGTAATGGGTTTAGGACTCATTGGTTTGCTGACAGCTGAAATGCTGATAGCCTCGGGTTGCAAAGTGATTGGCTTCGACTTCGATGCAGCAAAAATTGAAATTGCTTTGGCAAAGGGTGTGGAAGCGGTAAACCTTGGATCAGTTTCAGATCCTGTGAAGTATGTTGAAACAGTAACACTTGGTGCAGGCGCCGATGGGGTTATTATCACTGCTTCTACCAAAGACAGCAGTTTGATGTCGCAAAGTGCTCGCATGAGCCGAAAAAGAGGTCGAATTATTCTGGTTGGCGTGACTGGACTTGAACTAAACCGGGCCGAATTTTATGAGAAAGAACTTAGTTTTCAGGTTTCCTGTTCTTATGGACCGGGGAGGTATGACGAAAACTACGAACAACGTGGGCAAGATTATCCTTTGCCTTTTATTCGTTGGACAGAGAAGCGAAATTTTCAAGCGGTTTTGCAAGCCATTTCAACAGGAAAACTTCAGGTAAAACCTTTGATTTCAGAGGTAGTGAAACTGGAAGATTTTCAGTCAATTTATGGTCAGATTGGTCAGAAAAAGACAATAGCTTCTATCTTGTCTTATCCAGAAAACCTGCCGGCGTTGAGCAGACTTATTTCTATTTCAGGGGTAAAACCTGTAATTTCTGCCGGAACTCTGGGCATAATTGGTGCTGGCAATTACACGAAAGCCACCATGTTGCCAGCCTTACAAAAATCGAACGCAGCCATCAGCCATGTGGCCAGCAACTCAGGAGTTTCGGGCACCTTTCTCGCCAGAAAATATGGCATACCGCAGACAACAACCGACTACAAGGAAATTTTAGCAAGCGAACAAGTGAGCTGGGTAGCCATCACTACCAGGCACAATCAACATGCATCTATTGCCATAGAAAGCCTTGAAGCTGGCAAACATGTTTTTGTAGAAAAACCATTGGCGCTAACCATGGAAGAGTTGGATCAAGTAGTAGCTGCCCAGCAAAAATCTGGCAAAATGATAATGGTTGGCTACAACCGCAGATTTTCGCCCTATGCTGAAAAAATGAAACAACTGCTTGGGAGTGGCGAACCATTGAATATGATTGCCACGATGAATGCAGGTTTTATTCCGGCTGAAAGCTGGGTTCAGGATATGCAAATTGGTGGTGGTCGTATAATTGGTGAAGCTTGCCATTTTGTTGACCTCATGATTTTCCTCAGCGGCTCGCTGGTAGAAACAGTTCAAATGACTGCGTTAGGCACACACCCTGCCAAAAACACAGACAATGCTACCCTGGTACTCAAATTTGCAAATGGCAGTTTAGGCACCATTCATTATTTTGCAAATGGCCATAAAGCCTATTCAAAAGAACGGGTGGAGGTTTACCAATCAGGCAAAACCTTGATTATGGACAATTTCAGAAAAATGGCAGGGTATGGCTTCAAAAACTTCAATTCAATGAGCAGCAAACTAGACAAAGGACACCAAAAAATGTTTTCTCTGTTGTCAGACTTTGCAAAAGGAAACAAACAACCTGTTTTTAACTTGGAAGAGACTTTCAATTCAACTGAAACTGTATTACAAGCCATTGAGTCGCTGAAAACAGGTGAAGCAGCTCATTTGACTAAAACAAATAGAGTATAATTATTTCAATATGTTTTTTAACCTTTCCAATATATTCAGCCGCAGGCAACTAAATTTTACTTATATTTGTCTTTCCAGAAATCTACATGTGTTTTCTGGTTACGAGAAAATAAATGACCCGACCTAACCGCTTTTTTACCTCCGCTTTAATTTCCAGATTGCTGGTTCTGATCATAGACGTAAGCATTGTAGCAGTTACGTTTTTGTTCGCTAACATGCTGCGATTCAACTTTTCAATTCCTGAAGGGTATCAGGCTCAGCTACCTCAAACGTTAGTCCTTGTTGTCGGAGTAAGAACCATATTTTTCTACATGTTCAAAACCTACGCTGGCGTCATAAAATTCACCAGTGAACAAGATGCTGTGAGGGTATTTTTGGCCGTTATTTCAAGTTCGCTGGTATTGGGATTTATGAACAAGTTTATCCCTCACGAAGACAAGTTTTTCTTTTACCCCATTTCCATCATTATCATCGATTTTTTCTTGGCGGCCATGGCGCTTGTAGCCTATAAAGTCTCAGCAAAAATTATTGGAAATGAAATAAAATCAGTTTTCTACAAAAAGCCTGCAAGAGCTAATGTGATCATTTTTGGCAGTGGAGAAGAAGCAATATTGGCTAAAAAAGCCATTGAAAATGATCCCAAAAGCAATATGAACGTGGTGGCATTTGTACACGACGATTTAAAATTGATAGGCCAAAGATTAGACGGGGACAAGATTTATCATTCTCTCGAAATTGAAGCACTGATAGATAAACTCGATGTAAACTCCGTAATTCTTTCAGAAAACATCGCTTCAAACAAGCAGGATTTTGTAGATGTCTGTCTCAAAAAAGGAGTGAGTATGAAGTTGGTGCCTCCGGTCAATAAATGGCTCCATGGTGAACTTCATTTCAATCAGATTAAAAACATCAAAATTGAAGATTTGCTCGACAGAGAACCCATTAACCTCGACAATGGCCATTTGCTTGGGCAAGTAAAAGGCAAAACCGTTCTGATTTCAGGAGCAGCAGGCTCAATTGGAAGCGAAATTGTGAGGCAACTCACACATTTTCAACCAAAATTATTGATCCTTGTCGACATTGCTGAGTCCCCACTTGTGGAGCTTAGTTTGGAAATAGAAGAACAAGTTTGCTTTCATCACTTTGTTCCTATTCTCGCCGACATTTCCGACAAGGAGCGCATGGAGCATGTTTTTGACGATTTCAAGCCCGATATTGTGTACCATGCAGCAGCTTACAAACACGTGCCAATCATTGAGAATGTGCCATTTGAGGCCATTCGAGTCAATGTGAAAGGCACTAGAAATCTGGCTGATTTGTCTGTAAAGTACCAGGTTGATAGGTTTGTGATGATCTCGACAGACAAAGCAGTGAATCCAACCAATGTAATGGGCTGCTCGAAAAGGATTGCCGAGATTTATTGCCAATCAATAAACAACAGTATAGACATAAACCAGTGCACTAAATTCATTACCACACGATTTGGCAATGTTTTAGGCTCCAATGGCTCAGTGATCCCCAGGTTTAAAAAGCAAATAGAAATTGGCGGCCCGGTTACAGTAACACATCCAGATATCACCCGATATTTCATGACCATACCGGAAGCTTGTCAGCTGGTGCTAGAAGCTGGTTCAATGGGTGAAGGAGGCGAAATTTTTATTTTCGACATGGGCAAATCGGTGAAAGTACTCGATTTGGCTGAAAGAATGGTGCGATTGAGTGGTCTTGAGCCGTATGTGGATATCGATATTGTGTTTTCAGGACTCAGGCCAGGCGAAAAAATTGAAGAAGAATTGTTGGCTAAAACAGAAAACATTATTCCGACCCACCACCATAAAATCATGCGGGCCAAAGTTCGTGAATACAATTTTGAACAAGCCAGTCGGGAAATTGATGAACTAATGAAATTGGCAATTTCTCAGGATGAAGTAAAAATTGTAGGCAAAATGAAGAAAATTGTACCCGAATACATTAGCAACAACTCTGTTTTCGAGGCACTCGACAATCTTGAACCTGCAACAAAAATTGTTTCGTAAATCATGGATCCAAGTCAAAATACCACCTATACTTATTCAAGGGTAGGCATTTTAGGTGGCGGACAATTGGGTCAAATGCTTATTCAAGCAGGCATTCCTTACGGCATTCAATTTCATGTACTCGACCCTGACCCGGAGGCTTCTTGCAGCGAAATTTGCTCAAATTTTAAGGTTGGTTCTTTCAAAGATGAAGATACAGTATTTGAGTTTGGCAAAAACCTGGATTTAGTCACCATTGAGATTGAGCATGTATCTGTTGAAGGTTTAAGGCGACTTGTAAGCCATGGAGTAAAAGTTTATCCTCAGCCGGAAATTGTTGCGCTTATACAAGATAAAACGCTTCAAAAGCTATTTTATATCAGACACGGTTTACCCACATCGCCTTATATATTGGTTGAGAATCAGGTTGAATTACAAGCAAAAGCCAAATTCCCAACTGTGTACAAATCAGCAAAAGGTGGCTACGATGGTCGAGGCGTGCAAGTGCTTCGAAACGCAGGGAATTTGCCTGAGCCAGAATTATTTCCTGGGCTTTTGGAAGAATTGGTGGAAATTGACAAAGAGTTGGCAGTGATTGTGGCAAGAAACGAACAAGGAGTCACAGCCACATTTACCATGGTTGAAATGGTTTTCAATCCAATTGCTAATCTGGTAGAAGAATTGATTTCGCCACCTCAAGTCTCAGACGAAATACAGCAAAGAGGAGCCAAACTGGCCACCGAACTAGCAGAAAAATTAGCCATTGTAGGCCTGCTGGCTGTAGAATTTTTTCTAGACAAAAGTGGAAATCTGCTCATCAATGAAGCGGCACCAAGGCCCCACAACAGCGGACATCACACCATAAAGGCTAATCCTGTTTCTCAATTTGAACAACACATCAGGGCCATTTTGGGTCTTTCTTTGGGCAGTACAAAAGCATTTGGGCACGCTGCCATGCTCAACCTGTTGGGCGAAGCTGGTGCACATGGAAAAGCACTGTACACAGGAGTGAATCCATTATTGGAAATCGAGGGAGCCTTTTTTCATTTATATGGAAAGAAGCAGGTAAAACCCTTTCGAAAAATGGGACATATCACCTTGCTTGCGGAAAGTGATTCAGCGCTCCAACAAAAAATTTCTCTCACCAAACATTTGCTAAAAGCACACGCATGAGCACCCAAACGCCGGTAGTTTCTATCATTATGGGCAGTCAATCAGATTTACCCATCATGCAAAAAGCGGCTGATTTTCTACAATCCGTCGACGTGCCCTTGGAAATTGCAACGGTTTCGGCACACCGCACACCTGAATATATGTTTGAGTTTGCGAAAGCAGCAGCTGGCAGAGGCATTAAGGTAATCATTGCCGGAGCTGGTGGCGCAGCACATTTGCCCGGCATGGTGGCTTCGCTTACGCACCTTCCTGTGATCGGAGTGCCAATAAAAAGTTCCAATTCACTCGATGGTTGGGACTCACTATTGTCCATAGCTCAAATGCCAAACGGGGTACCAGTTGCCACCGTAGCTGTGAATGCAGCTGAAAATGCAGGAATTTTAGCTGCTCAAATTTTAGCCATCAGCAACAAGGAACTGACTGAAAAACTGATAGCCTTTAAATTGGCTTTGAAAAATAAAGTATTACAAGGAAAATAATCGGATTCAGAAACCAATTGAGCCTAAAAAGCTAAATCGGGGGGTCTAAAAATTACTTACAGCCTGGCTGACTGAAAATCAGGCAAATCAATTATCCGTTATAGTTAGTCATGGTTTTTTCAAGGCCATTAGCAAGCAAAAACTGAATGGCTTCTGCGCTTTTCATAATGCCTATTTCAGCTGCGGGCCACTCTGCAGCAGGAAATTGACTGAGCACAAAATCTGCCTGTCGGCCAGGGCTAAACTTATTTCCAACACCCAGCCTCAACCTTGGAAAATCCTGCGTTCCAATTTCCTGTTCAATGCTTTTTAACCCGTTGTGCCCACCTGCCGATCCTTTGGTCCGTATGCGGATGACGCCAGTATCGAGATTAATATCGTCGGTTACAACAAATATATCTGTAGGCACCACTTTTTGAGAGGTCATTACTTTATTTACAGCTTTTCCGCTCAGATTCATATAGGTAAGCGGTTTCACCAAAATAAGATCGGCCATGCCCACTTTTCCATGGGCTTCTACCCTATCGCTGAAGTGCTTTTCCACCAAACCCAACTTGTCGATAAGTAGGTCGACCACCAAAAAACCCACGTTATGCCGTGTGAGTTCATACTGTTTGCCGGGATTTCCCAAGCCAATGACAACTATTTTTTTCATTCTTTGTACCGTTGCAAAGTTGAAAAACATTTTGAAGTAAATATGAATAGCATAAAACCATGGCATATTTTCGTTTTGCTCGCTGCTTTCGGCATGCCTTTTTTGCTTCAAATTAGCATGTATCCAATGGTGCCGTTTCAAATGTTTTCGCAAACACAGCCAGTCCATTCAAACAGGCTGAAGTTACTAGGCTTCACCCATTTATGGCAAGACATTGTGCCTGAAGCTTCTTTTGGCCAAACAGAAGAGTGGGCTTTTATGCTGAAGAAATATTCATTGGATAGACCTGAAAATTTCTTGAAAAACTTTGCTGCAACAAAGCAGGGGCAACGCTATCAAAGTCTCAGGTTTATTAGACTTTCTACCCCAGGCGACACAACAACATTGGCGCAATGGCCCGAAAAATAGCCCCGGTTTGGTATGTGGTTTTCATGGTTGCACTTGCAAGCCATTTTGCGTACACATTTTGGCTAAGAGATGTACTTGTATTTGTAATTTCAAACTCAGATCACCCATTGCAGGCTTGGCTAGGCTACTTTTATCCTGGGTTTAAAACCAAGCTTGCAGCAGGACAAATTCCACAAATTTTGCAGCGAGCCGATGGTTTTGTTTGGCGTATCTGGCTTGCATCCGGGTTTTCGTTTGTAGCTTTCAGGTGGTTGCCTAAACTTTTCGTTTTAAGTGAATCGGCAACCGCAAACACTTCAAATACATCCCTATTACTGAAAAGCTGGTGGTGGATTCAAACATTTTTCGCAGTGGATTTGCTTATCGACTTGGTTGAAAAAAGCGCATACTCCACATTTTTTCAACCATTGGCACCTTGGCGGTGGCTTTTTTCCAGCTTTCCGTCAGAATTAACTCTATATGTCATGGCTTCCCTGTATTTGTTTGGATTATTGGGTTTACTTCTTCCTGGCTGGCAAAAGAGGCCGGAGCCTGCCTGGGTTTGTTGGTTCATTTTCTTGTTGCTTCAGGTTTTTCAGTTGAGCTTTGGCAAACTCGAACACACGTATATCAGTTTCACCTTTGCTGGCTTTTGGTTGGTTTTTAACCAACAAAATCCGTTACCTGTTTATGTTTGGCTGGCACGACTTAGCATAGGTTTATGCTACTTTTTTGCCGGTTTGGAAAAGATTCTAATTGGTGGCACAGATTGGTGGCAAAAGGGGGCACTTTCAAATCTAATTGATCAAAGTTCGTATTTTCAAATGTTGCTGCTTCAGGTGAATTGGTTTGAACCTGTTTTACAAACTTTGGTACTCGTGTTTCAGCTTTCTGCTCCTTTTCTGGCCATTTCAAGCCGTCACTTTCAATGGTTTGCCGGACTTGCCATTTGTTTTCACCTGAGTGTATTTTTCTTCACAGGAATAGGCGGCCTTGTTAGTCCTTGGATCGCAGCTTTGCTTGTGTTTATAGCTCCAGCGCCAACCCGTCGAAGGCCAATCTGATCTGATTTGGAAGGTCTTTCTCCACCTTTGCGTGCCGACCCAAATGATGGCTGATATGTGTGAGGTAGTTGCGGGGAGCATCAATATCTTGAAGCACCTGAACGGCTTCATCGAGCGTGTAATGAGAAATATGCGGTTGGATCTGCAATCCATTCAAAACCACAACATCAGATCCCTTTACTTTTTCAAGTTCTTCTGGAGCTATGTAGTTGGCATCTGTGATGTAGGTGAAATTTCGAATTCGAAAGCCAAAAACCGGCATTTTATGATGCATCACTTGAATAGGAATGACGCTTTCCCCCTGCACCTCGAATGGCTTTAAATCGATCTCATTCACGCTTATTTTTGGTATTCCCGGGTATTTCTTTTCAGCGAAAATGTAGGGAAACTCCATCTTCAGGTGTTCAATAACTTTAGATGTGCCATAAACAGGCAATTCCTTGTTTTTGAGGTAGTTGATTGGTCTGATATCGTCTAGCCCTGCCACATGGTCTTTGTGTTCGTGGGTGTAAAGTACTGCATCTACATCGCTAAGCCTGTTTTGAAGCATCTGCAGACGAAAATCGGGCCCGGTATCTACCACAAATTTGGCCTTTTCTGTTTCTATGTAAACAGAAGTACGCAGCCGCTTATCTCTAAAATCAATAGAAGTACACACCTCACAACTGCACCCAATAATAGGCACCCCTTGCGATGTTCCCGTACCTAAAAAAATGACCTTCAAAAAATTTTTTTTTGCTTTTGCGCTAGAATGCGGCTTAGGAAACCTGCTCTTCCAAGGTCAACTGCCTATCGCTGGTTCTCAATGCTACTACAAGTTCTTGGTTTTTTTTACTGAGACCTGCGAGCTTTAGATCTATAGTTTTAATGATCTCAACCAGACTATTGATTTTACCTTCCAATGGATAAAAATTATTTACAAGAATGACCTTGCTTTCATTCAACACACAATAGCCTGTTTTGAAGCTACCTTTTTCGTAGCGTAAAATGTAGTCCGACTCAGCTATGGCGTCTTCGAGTTTGTTCAAAAAACCCTTCGAATACTTAACCATGTGCTAGTTGCTGGTATATGCCTTTACTTTATCTACCAACATGTCGAAGTTCAAGGGTTTTTGCAAATAGTCGTTTATACCAACTGCCTTAAACTCATCGAGGGTGTAGTTCATTGCATTGCCAGTAATGGCAATTACCGGGATTTGAGATTTGCTTGGATCGCTCAATGCTCTGATGCTTTTTGTACAGTCCATGCCGTTCATACCAGGCATGTTTATGTCCATGAGAATGATGTCGAAAGTTGCGTTTTTAAGCAATTCCAACACTTGATCTCCATTTTTGGCCGAATGAATCTCGAAGTTTTGAAACTCAAGAATTTTTCGGGTAAGGTTTTGAATCACAGAACTGTCTTCAGCAATCAGGACCGTTTTTTTACTGCTCATTTTGCTCAAAAATTTTCGTTTTGTAAGTGTATTTGAATTCGGTGATCAAACCTCCAAGGGTGGTTAGATCTTCTGCCAAATGGCTATCTTCTTTGTTTTTGAGGTCTGACTCAATTTTGCGGGACCATTCGCTTACTTTGTTTACGCCTAAGGTACCAGAGTTTCCTTTAAGAGTGTGCAAATATGACAAAATCTGTTGGTAATTTTTATTTTCCAGGCACATGAGACTTCCAGAAATCAACTCCTCTGCTTCTCTTTCAAAATCCTGAAAAGTGTCGAGAACCATATCGAAACCAATATGGCGGGCCAATTGATTTACAACTTCTATATCAAGACTTTGTACTTTCTCAAGTTGCTCGAGGGCAATGGCTTTTTGTGGCTGCGCAAAAGCCAAGGTGTTTTTTGTGTCGCTTTGGTTCAACACCCACTCTTTTACTTTTTCCACCAGGCGCTCTGCTTTAATGGGTTTTGCTATGAAATCATCAAGGCCCGATGACATGTATTTTTCCTTGTCTTCCAGCAGGTTGTAGGCTGTCATAGCTATGATGGCAGGCCTGTAAGCCATGGGAATCATCCTGATTGTTTTTGCGGCCGAGATGCCATCCATCACAGGCATTTGAATGTCCATAAGAATGATTTTGAACTCCCCGGTGCTGGCTTTCGAAACTGCTTCTACACCATTCATGGCCAGCTCCACCTCGCAGCCTGCATTCTTCATAATTTCTGAAGCCACTTTCAAGTTCACAGCATTGTCGTCAACAATAAGCACCCTAGGACGTTCGCCTGAAAAAGTAAAAGCTTGCTTGGCAAAAGATGTAGAAACCTCCTGCTCGACCCGAGGGCTAAATTCTGCTTTGAAAGTGAACCAAAATGTGCTCCCATGCCCGGTTGAGGAATCAACACCTACTTCGCCACCCATAAGCTTGCACAATTCTTTAGTTATCACAAGACCCAAACCAGCACCGCCAAACCGTTTGGTAATAGATGAATCGACCTGGCTGAAGTATGAGAATAAACTGGATTGCTCATCTTTTGAAATACCAATTCCTGTGTCGCTCACCTCGACCGAAAACTTGTCTGGTTCTTCTGAATTATGTTTTTTTTGTAGGTTCACCACCACGCCCCCTGTGTTGGTAAATTTAATGGCATTGGCTACCAGATTGCATAAAATCTGAAGCAAACGTGTTTCGTCAACTTGTAGAAATTCCGGTACTTCATTGTCTACAATGATCCGAAATTCAAGATTTTTAGAAAAAGATTGTTGCCAATACAGCGAATGTAGTTTATCGAAAGTTTGCCTGATGTTAACCGTGGTAGGCCTAAGCAGCATTTTGCCGGTTTCCAGCTTTGATATATCAAGAATATCGTTCAGAATGGTCAAGAGCGTTTCTGAAGATTTTTTCACCGTTTGGAGGTATTCCAACTGCTTAGGATTCAAAGCAGTATTTTCGAGCAAATCAACCAAGCCAATTATCCCATTCATAGGAGTTCTGATCTCGTGGCTCATGTTGGCAATAAACTGCTCCTTTACCTCTAGTGCTTTTTCAGCTGTTTCTTTTGCCTCGATAAGTTCTGTTGTGGCATGTTTTAAATCAGAAATATCACGTGCAACCCCCTCAAAGCCAAGCACTTTACCATTTTCATTTTGCAGCACTTTAAGGTTGCAAAGAAATTCTACGGTATGCCCACTCTGGTGCATGAGTGAGGTTTCGAAGTTTATTAACCTGCCGTTTTTCTTCAAAGTTTGAACACCTTGTTCAAGTTTTTCGGCACTGTCTACAAAATCATCGATGGTTTTGCCCATCAAATCTGAAGGTGAGTAGCCTAGCAATTCTTCAATAGATGGACTAATGAGAATAATTTTACCCATCCGGTCTGTTTGGAAATAAATGTCGAGAAAAGATTCAAATATCTTTCTGAATCGCTCCTCATTTAACCTCAAAGCATTTTCAACTTCTTTTTTAGCAGTGATGTCATTGGCGATTCCCGACACTTCTTCTATCAGTCCGTCAGTAAGAAATATGGGGTTCAGGAATATTTCCCACCACTTCACCTTTTTTGCTTTATCTAAACCTGCAATTTCAAATTGCTGAGGATTTCCATCAAATGCCAGGGTATACATTTCGCTCCAGATTTCTTCATGGTGAAGACCTGTGAAGCTTTTATTATTCACTTTCGATTTGGATTGAAGCTGATTTAGGTCATTTGCCAAAACCGCATCCACATAATTTTTATTGAATGATGTAAGCTCAAACTGCCGATTGAACGACCACATGATGTGTGAACTACTCTCGAAAATGGAGTTAAGTCTGGCAGTTTGCTTTTGAATCTGCTCTTCGCTTTGCTTGCGCTGAATGGCGACCGCTACCTGACCTGAAATAAAATCGAGCATTTCCAGATCCCGGCGTTCGTATGTTATCCCTTGTCTGAACGATTGCACAACCACCAGCCCAATCACAAAGTTTTTGGACCGAAGCGGAACAGCCATCCACGCTGTAGGCACCGGACCTGCAATTTCTATTTCATCGTCCTGGTTTAATTTCAGAATTTCTTTTTCTTCCAGATAAACTGGGGTTTGTAGCCTGAGACAATATTCTGCAAGGCCTTTGCCTAGCTTTTTGCGGGTATTATAAACCCTGTTACCATAATATTCATCCAAGTAAAAAGTATAGTTAATCAGGTTGTTGAGATTGTCCTTCAAGGCAATGAAGAAGTTTTTGGCATCGAAAACCAGATTCAGTTCCTTGTAAATGGCATCGTATAGCTCTTTCGTATTTGTGGTAGAAGCAGAAAGCGAAGAAATATGATGAAAAAGTTCTTGCATCCGTTCATTTTTCAATTTCTCAGTTTCGTCGAGAAACATAGCCCTGTAAGCCTGAAGTTTGCCATGTTCAAACTTGCCATTGATACTGGCCAGGACATTCAACTTCTTGCCTGATTTGGTAGTCAAAACCGTTTGAAATCGGGTAGTTGATTCCAACTCTGTAATTTCTAAAAGCTTGAGGTAGGTTTTGTCTACCAAATCTTTTGAAATCAAATCTTTCAATTGCAAACCTCTGGTTTCCAATTGACTATAGCCAAGGGTGAGCTTGGTGGCATTGTTCAAATAGAGCACTTTGCCGGAATGTGAAACCAGAATAACCAAGTCTGAGGCACTGTCTAACAAGTCGAGTAGGTTGCGGTTGGTTTCTTCGAGTTCCTTTGAAATTTTCGCCTGGCCAGTCAAGTCTTCTCCAATCAAAACAGCAGTGTTCTGACCGTTTTGCTCCTGTTTTATTAAGAGTTTGAAATGAATTTGAATTTGTTTTGCAGTTCGATATTTCACCAATTGAATGGCGTCGATTTCTTGCGAATCAAGCGCCTCATCTTTAAAGAACTGCTTAACGAGGTCTCCAAGCATTTCTTCTGCTGGATCGATTATCTGATTTAAGTTCAATCGTTTATCTTCAGATTTCCAGTTGGCCAATTGAGCAAATACATGATTGAACTCCAAAATATTGCCGTCCTGGTCAATATGTATTCGAACCATGCCAGCTTTATCCATCCAATCGAAAAAAGCCTGGTTCTGCTTGAAATCGTGCTTATGTTCAACTGTTTTTATGAAGGTTTTCGCCACATAGCCTTCAAACTGCCCCAAGGCATTCTTTACCGGCGTGCCGTTTTCCTGAACAACTTGCCAAGTCTGTTGGGCGGTTTTCAGTCGATATTGAATGGAATACTTTTCACGTTTTTTGAAGGCATTCTCAATTTTACCCAACATCTCTGAAACTTCATCTGGATGAACAAAGTCAATCCATTTATTTTTTTCGAGCTGTTGAATTTTGACTCCGGTTTTAGCAGCCCAAGCCTCATTGTAGAAATAGAAATAATTGGTTTCGTTCGAAATTCTAATCAGGTCATCGCTCAGATTTGCAGTTATCTGCAATTTATGCTGGAGTTCTGAAGCTTGTTTTTCTGTGAGCCTTCTTTGGGTTATGTCTTCAAAAGAAACTAGCAATTTTGCTTTGGCATGAGTCCTGATCAATAAACTTTCAACTTTGATGGTATGCAACTCTCCTTTGTGGCCCCAACCTGAAAGCTCAATAGTTGCCTGCTCCTTTTCCAGCGTATTCTGAATCAATTGAACAGCTAAAAAATTATTTCCAGGCAACACGGAGGAAACAAATTTAGACAAAGGTGCTCCCAGAATTTCAGAACCTGATAGCAGGCAATTTTCAAGACATGCATCATTCAACTTGAGCACAATGCCTTGGGTATCAATAAGTAAAAGTGAGTTTTTATTGTGAGTAAACATCTCTTGCAGCACTTTCAATTCTTCATTGAATTGCTTCATGCCGATATCGAGATGTGGATTTTCAAAGAAAACCGATTGGGCGAGTTGTTGCTCTTGATCTAACATGGTTGAACTCACCTGCCATGCTTTTTTATTTTGATTTGCGTCAAGAAACAACAGTCCGGCATGGAATCCCTTTTCCTTCAAATCTGATTTCAAAAAGTCAAATCCTGTGTCAGAAAATGCATTAAAAAAGGATTTCAGGCTTTTTTCACCTGCTTTTGATGCTAAACCTGCCAAGGCCATCAGCTCTAAAAAACAGGCATTCGTTTGAAGAATCTGACCTGAAACAGTATGCAGCACAATGCCCATACCTTTTTGGTTAGGGTGGTCGAAACCCGGCCAGGAAGCCACCGCTTCGGTTGTGTTCAAATCTGGGAGTAAAGTTTCCTTCTTCATGGAATCTAGTTGGGTGTATTTCGAAAAGGGACTTGTAAGCTTAGCACTTATTTATGGGTTTCTCAATTTTCCGCATGGCTTTTCGAAACAATAGGTAGGTGTCAAGTCAATTTAATCCACGAAAGTGCATTGATTTGCAGTCTGAATTAGGTGTCATTTTGCGCAATTCATTACGTTCTTAAGTTCTCATTCATAACAGCTCGACAGGTATTGAAAAGTAAAATCTTTGTGGTGGTAGTGGTTGGGCTGGCTCTTTGTGGTGCTTACATGTCGCTGGCCACTGGTTCTATTGCCACTAAACCCGTCGATATTTATCATGCTGTAATTGGCTACGCCCCGCACGACCCATTGCATTTCGCCATTCTTCAACTGAGAATTCCCAGGCTTTTGATGGCATTTTTGGTAGGTGCAGCGCTCGCTTTGAGTGGTTATCTCATGCAGATTCTTGTAAATAATCCGTTGGCCGACCCATATATTTTAGGCACATCAGGCGGAGCAGCACTGGGTGTAAACTTAGGCTTAGCGGGTTTGCTCCCACTTTGGATTGGCACATTCTATCTTCCTCCGGTTTATGCCATGGTTGGTGCAGCCTGCATTACGAGTGCTGTATTTTTATTGGCTCGTTCCCGATCTGGTTTGCACGCCGCCAAACTGCTACTTTCAGGAGTTTTCCTGTCCATGCTTTCCACTGCTTTGGTTGGTTTGCTGGTTTTTTTAGCCATTAGACAAGGCATGACGGCAACCATTTTGTTTTGGACTATGGGCAGCCTCGAGAAAACTTCCTGGCCCGGTTTGGCTTGGATAAGCTGTTTTTTGATACCCTGCGTTTTACTTTTTTCGCTCTTTCATCACCGATTTATTTTGTTGATGCTGGGGGACGATAAAGCAAGAAATTTTGGCATAAATCCTTCCGCTTTGCGTATGCGTCTTTTGGTTGGAGCGGCCATGCTCACAGGGCTTACAGTGGCTTATTGTGGTGCAATCGGCTTTATTGGATTGGTGATCCCGCATGTGGTGAGGCAGTTTTGTGGGGTAACTAATAGTAGAAACATTTTGTATTGTGTGGTGCTTGGCGGTGCATTTCTAATCTGGTCCGACGTATTTGCCAGAACCTTATACCCACCGGCGGGTTTACCTGTTGGCATAGTAACCGCATTGGTTGGAATACCCTTCTTCCTATATTTGCTGGCCAAAAACGCAAAAACGTTTTCATAATATATGGTATATGTAAGCCGGATTGAACATTTTAACGCAGCCCACAAATTGTACAATCCGAATTGGTCGGCTGAAAAAAACAAAGAAGTTTTTGGTCCCTGTGCCAATGAGTACTTCCACGGGCATAATTTTGAGTTGATTGTAACAGTAAAAGGAAACCCGGATCCTGAAACTGGGTTTGTGATTGACTTAAAAAAACTAAGTGCTATTGTCAAAACCAAGGTTATTGACAAAGTTGATCATCGAAACCTAAACATAGAAGTTGATTT
Source organism: Cytophagales bacterium (assembly GCA_038205175.1). GTDB lineage: Bacteria > Bacteroidota > Bacteroidia > Cytophagales > Flexibacteraceae > JBBRCC01. The sequence goes on from JBBRCC010000028.1 coordinate 22,706, forward strand.
TATGCAGGGAAAATTGGCAAGTTGCGAGGTTTTAATAAAGGAAATCTGGCATTTGCTGGCCTCTGATATTTCTGAAAACAGCACCGGAAAGCTGCATAGCCTAAAATTGTACGAAACCCCGAAAAACTTTGTCGAGTATTTTGGCGAATAACCCCAGGCCTGGTAAGTCCTCATGAAGTATTACATCATTACTGGCGAACGCTCAGGCGACATGCACGTTGCGAACTTAATTTCGCATATTAAAGAGCTAGACCCCGAGGCCGAATTTCGAGGTGTTGGTGGAAATTTTGCGGAAGAAGCCGGCATGAAAATTTTCAAAAGTTACTCCAAAATCAATTTCATGGGCTTTTGGGAGGTTTTCAGAAACCTAGGAGTCATTCTGAAGTCAATGAAAAAGGTAAAGGCAGATGTGCTCAGTTTCAAACCAGATGTGCTGCTCCTGATCGATTTTGGCGGTTTCAATATGCGGATGGCTCGTTTTGCAAAAGAAAACGGTTTAAGGGTACACTATTACATTTCACCAAAAATATGGGCGTGGAATTCATCAAGGGCTTTGAAAATCAAGCAAACGGTAGACCGCATGTTTGTAATTCTTCCTTTTGAAAAGGCATTTTACAAACGTTTTGATTTTGAGGTAGATTATGTTGGAAATCCTGTGCTTGACAGCATTGTGAAGTTTCAACCAGACCCCATGTTCCGGCAAAAACATGGACTCGATGAGCGACCAATAATTGCCATTTTGCCGGGCTCAAGACAAATGGAGGTTAGGCACATCTTACATACGATGTTGAGCGTTACGCCTGCTTTTCCACATTGCCAATTTGTGATTGCAGCTGTTGATAATCAACCTGAAAAATACTATGATTATTTCAGGCGAAATGGCAGAATAGCCGTAGTAGTTGGAGGCACATACAATTTGCTGTATGAAGCCGAAGCTGCTTTGGTAGCCTCAGGCACAGCAACGTTGGAAACGGCACTGTTTAAAGTGCCCCAAGTAGTTTGCTATGCTGCAAGTCCGGTAAGTTATTGGATTGCCCGATCGGTTATTCAAGTGAAATACATTTCGCTAGTGAATCTTATTCTCGATAAACCTTCTGTGAGAGAGCTGATTCAGGGAGACTTTAATCCCGTCGATACCAGGCTTCAACTGCAAAAAATATTGGAGGACAAAGCAACCCGGGAACAATTGGAATCTGATTATCAAGAATTAAGCGAAATATTGGGTAGACCTGGCGCTTCAGAAAAAACAGCCAAGCTTATGGTTGAAGACTTGATTAACCACCAAAAGCGAAAGTAAATTTCACCTATCGGGCCAGGGCAGAAAGCAAATCCGACTGGGTTATGATATGCACGGCATTGGTTTCATCACGAACAAGCAGTGCTTTGTTTTCCTTGTCTATCAGCGATGAAAGCGCATCCAGCGTATTGTCCAAACCAACAAACTTAAAAGGCTTATCCATCACATCGCTCACTATATGATCTTTGATTTGTGGATTTTCAATCAATTGTAAAAGCAGTTTACTATCGCTCAGACTACCTACAAAATTGTCGCCATCTGTAACCGGTATTTGAGAAATTCCTTCCTTAGTTAAGAGTTGAATTGCCTCGCCAATTTTTGAATTCTTCGATACAGTTTTTAAATGGCCTTGACCATTTCTGTTTCTGATAATATCTCTGGCCGAGGCATATTCCATCGATTCCAAAAATCCATGATCCTTCATCCAGGTATCGTTGTAGATTTTCCCCAGATAACGTGTACCATGGTCTGGCAAGATTACTACCATCACATCGCCTTCTTTCAGGTTTTGACGGGCATATTCCAATGCACCAAAAACTGCAGAACCGCAGCTCCAGCCAACAAAAAGGCCTTCTTCACGGGCTAATCTGCGGGTCATAATGGCTGCATCTTTATCGGTAACTTTTATAAAAGAATCGATTACAGAGAAGTCTACATTCTTTGGCAAAATATCTTCTCCAATGCCTTCTGTCAAATATGGATAAATTTCGTTTTCATCGAAAACTCCGCTTTCCTTGTATTTCTTAAAAACCGAACCATAAGTGTCGATCCCCACAGACACAATTCCCGAATTTTTTTCTTTCAGAAACTTCGAGACACCGCACATGGTTCCTCCTGTGCCAACTCCGGCTGCCCAATGGGTGATTTCACCTTCTGTTTGCTCCCAGATTTCAGGGCCTGTTGTGTCGTAGTGAGCAGCAGTATTGCTCATATTGTCATACTGATTGGGATAATAAGAATTGGGAATATCCTGATTGAGCTTTCTGGCCACTGAATAATAACTTCGGGGATCTTCAGGCTCCACATTGGTAGGGCAAACCACGACTTCAGCACCCACAGCCCGCAGAATATCCATCTTTTCTTTCGACTGCTTATCGGACATCGTGAAAATACATTTATAGCCTTTTTGGATGGCAGCTAGTGCCAATCCCATTCCAGTATTGCCTGAAGTTCCTTCAATGATGGTTCCACCTGGTTTCAACAATCCTGCCTTTTCTGCATCTTCAACCATGCGAACCGCCATACGGTCTTTCACAGAGTTGCCGGGATTAAAATATTCTACTTTGGCGAGCACAGTGCCCTTAATGCCTTTAGTTACTTTGTTTAGTTTTACCAAAGGTGTGTTTCCGATGGTATCAACAATAGAATTGAAATATTTCATAGTGGTTGGTGGTAGCTTTCGCAAACGCCAAAATTAAGATTTACTTTCTTTTTATTTGAAAAATAGAAACCAACTGAGTGGAATAAGCTAGTGCCTGATGATTACAAAGTGAATTTCGCACTTCGAAATAATATTTCATTTTGTTGCTTTGAAACATTGATTAGCACCAAAACTAAGGTTGTCTTTTGTTGTTGCAAAATACATTGTCCCTACCTCACATTCTTTTTTCTATTCCGCTGGTAATCTTCAAAAACAAAATTGCCCAGCCCATCAAGCCCGCTGTAATAGGCTTTCCCTTGATTGGTTTCTGTAAATTCCCTCACAAACTGCTGTAGATAGTTGTCGGTCGCAATCATAAAGGTGGTAATTGGAATGCGAAGTTTCCGGCATTGAGCAGCCAGGGTTAGCGTTCGATTTAGTATTTTCTGGTCCAGCCCAAAACTGTTTTTGTAGTAGTGATCACCTTCTTTCAGGCAGCTCGGTTTGCCGTCGGTAATCATAAAAATTTGCTTGTTGGGTGTTTTTTTCCGTCGCAAAATATCCATGGCCAATTCCAAACCGGCAACAGTGTTTGTGTGGTAAGGTCCTACCTCCAAATAGGGTAAATCTTTAATTTCAATGGGCCAGGCATCGTTGCCAAACACACATATATCAAGGGTATCTTTGGGGTAGCGGGTAGTGATGAGTTCGCTCAAAGCCATGGCTACCTTTTTGGCTGGCGTAATCCGATCTTCCCCGTACAAAATCATGGAGTGAGAAATGTCGATGAGAAGCACCGTAGATGTAGATGTTTTATACTCCGTTTCCCGCACCTGCAAATCACCTTCGGTAATCATAAAGTCTTGGATACCGTGGTTTACCTGCGCCAGCTTGATGCTTTCGCTCATGGCCAATTGGTCAAATCCATCGCCAAACTGATAATCCCGCAAACCTGCACCAGCCTCATCGCCCTGGCCCGAAATGGTGGTATTGTGGTTGCCAACCTGCGATTTTTTTAGCTTACCAAAAATTTCATCTAGTGAGTTTTTTCTGATCTGACGCTCCGACTTTGGGGTAATAACCAAACCAGCACCTTCGCCACTTTCACGCAGATAGCCTTTGTTTTTCAGGTCTTCTATAAAATCGCCCATGCCGTAGTCCGGTCCGGTAAGTTTATACTGTCTGTCGAGGCTATTCATCCAGTCGAGCGATTCGGCCACATTACCAGAAGTGATGTTCACCAATTGCAGAAAAATTTTTAGCAGCTCGTCGAAGCCTGCCTTTTTATTTTTGTCGTCACCTTTCCAGTTTTCAAACCTAAACCCTACCATTGTCCTTGCATTTTTTCAATCTATAAAAGTAAGAAGCCTTGTCCATTGTTTTGCTCAATTCTGCTTATTTACCTTCCGTTTCCTGGTGGGCATGCTTGCTTATGGAAAACGAGGTCTACATAGATGGTGAAGAATCTTACCAAAAACAGAGTTTTAGAAACAGAGCCAACATACTCACTTCCAATGGCTTACTTTCAATTTCTGTACCTGTGCTCCAAGGTGCTAATCAATCAAAAACCAGAGAAGTTGCCATAGATCACAGCCAACATTGGCAAAAAATTCATTTTAAAACACTGTGCTCAGCCTACAACCATTCGCCCTTTTTCCAATATATCAAGGATGATTTAGAACAAATCCTTTTCAAACCGTTTCCGCATGTGGTTGATCTGAATCAAGCCATCATTCATTATTTTATCAGGATGATGAAACTAAACTGCCAGTTGTATGACAGTCTGGCACCAGCTTTAACTTCAGAAATCAAGGTAGACTGTAAAACTTTAGGCAAAAAGTCAGCTTGGAGCGAAAATTTTCTTTATCCGCCGTACCAACAAGTTTTTGGAAAGGAATTTGTAAAAGACCTAAGCATTATCGATCTTTTCAGTTGTTTAGGCCCTGAAAGTAAAGATTACCTGAAAAAGCTAGGTCACAATTTTAAGCCTATTTCTTAAAAATAAACATTGCCCATAGCTGACTGGTTGTTTAATTCGATTATTTTTGTGAGAATTGAAACGAATTGTTGAGGAAAAAAATGGAAGCGAAATTTTCTAACCGTGTAAAAGAAGTGATCTCCCTTAGTAGGGAAGAGGCTTTGCGTTTGGGCCATGAGTATATTGGCACAGAGCATCTCATCCTAGGGATGATTCGGGAAGGCGAAGGCATTGCCGTCAACATCCTGAAAAAAATTGGAGTGCATTTAGATGAACTTCGCATTACCATTGAGCGGGCCACAAAAGGCACAGCCACAACCAATGTGAAGAATTTAAACAGCATTCCCCTGACCCGTCAGGCGGAGAAAGTGCTCAAAATCACTTATTTGGAGGCTAAAATCTTCAAAAGTGAATTGATTGGAACAGAACACTTGCTGCTTTCTATTTTGAGAGATGGCGACAACCTGGCCACTCAAATTCTCAATAAATTTGATGTGAGTTACGAAAAAGTGAAATCGGCTTTGGAATTTCATTCCAACGGCCCAACAGCATCTTCGGACACTGACGACAACGACGATGATGGCGCAAAATCATTTGGCAATATTGGTGGCGGCAAAGAAGGTGGAGCAGGCAAACCAGGTGCTGAAAAATCAAGAACACCAGTTTTGGACAATTTTGGGCGTGATCTTACCAAATATGCCGAAGAAGGAAAACTTGATCCGATTGTAGGTCGGGACAAAGAAATTGAACGTGTAGCTCAAATTTTGAGCCGCCGAAAAAAGAATAATCCTATTTTGATAGGTGAACCTGGTGTAGGTAAAACAGCCATTGCAGAAGGTTTAGCCTTGCGAATTATTCAGAAAAAAGTATCAAGAGTGCTTTTCAATAAAAGAGTAGTAACCCTTGATCTTGCATCTCTTGTAGCTGGTACAAAATACCGGGGACAATTTGAAGAACGCATGAAAGCCGTGATGAGCGAACTTGAAAAGTCGCCTGATGTGATTCTGTTTATCGACGAAATTCACACCATTGTTGGTGCTGGCGGTGCCTCGGGTTCTCTCGATGCCTCCAACATGTTTAAACCGGCTTTGGCCAGGGGCGACATTCAATGTATTGGCGCAACCACTTTGGACGAATACCGTCAGTATATTGAAAAAGATGGCGCTTTGGCCCGTCGTTTCCAAATGGTGTTGGTTGATGCAACTACGCCTGAAGAAACAATTCAGATTCTCGAAAACATCAAAGACAAGTACGAAAGTCACCACCACGTAAACTACACAAAGGATGCCATAGACGCTTGTGTGAAATTATCGGATCGATATATCAGCGATCGGTTTTTGCCAGATAAAGCAATTGATGTGCTAGACGAAGCAGGCGCAAGGGTGCACATCAACAACATTCATGTGCCACAGGACATTATTGTGCTGGAAGAGCAAATTGAAAACATCAAAAAAGAAAAAAACAGGGTTGTTAAATCGCAGAAATACGAAGAAGCGGCCCAGTTAAGAGACAAGGAGAAAAAACTCATCGACCAGCTAGAGCAGGCGAAAACCCGCTGGGAAGATGAAACGAAAACCAAACGCTACACGGTTGACGAAGAAAATGTAGCCGAAGTAGTGGCCATGATGACCGGCATACAAGTGAGCCGCATTGTGAAAAGCGAAAGTCAGAAATTGCTTGGCATGGCCAATGAACTTTCAGGCAGAGTAATTGGGCAGGAACCCGCCATTCAAAAATTGGTGAAAGCCATTCAGAGAACAAGAGTGGGTTTGAAAGATCCTAAAAAACCGATAGGATCGTTCATATTCCTTGGCCCAACTGGTGTGGGTAAAACAGAATTAGCCAAAGTGCTTGCCACTTACCTTTTCGACAAAGACGAAGCACTCGTTCGCATCGACATGAGCGAATACATGGAAAAATTTTCCGTGTCGAGATTGGTGGGTGCCCCTCCCGGATATGTAGGTTATGAAGAAGGTGGTCAGCTTACTGAAAAAATTCGCCGCAAGCCCTACAGCGTGATATTGCTCGATGAAATTGAAAAAGCCCATCCAGATGTGTTCAACATCCTGCTACAAGTGCTCGACGACGGCATTCTCACTGACGGCTTGGGCAGAAGGGTAGACTTTAGAAATACCATCATCATCATGACGTCCAACATTGGTGTTCGTGATTTGAAAGATTTTGGTGTAGGCATTGGATTTGCCTCAAAAGCCAAATCTGAAAATTCGGACGATCACATGAAGGCCACCATTCAGAATGCGCTGAGAAAAGCATTTTCTCCCGAGTTTTTGAATCGATTGGATGATGTAATTGTTTTCAACTCACTCACCAGAGAGCACATTCACAAAATTATCGACATCAGTTTAGGCAAACTCTTCAGCCGAATAAATGCGCTGGGCTATTCTGTAGAACTGACTGATAAGGCCAAAGATTTCCTTGCAGAAAAAGGCTACGACCAGCAGTATGGTGCCCGTCCGTTGAACAGAGCCATTCAGAAATACCTGGAAGACCCCATTGCAGAAGAAATACTGAAAGGTGACGCTGTGGCTGGCGATATATTGCAAGCTAACTTTACAGAAGGAGCTGAAGAACTGGTTGTAAAACTGGTGAAAGCAGAAGAAGAAAAACCGGAAGGAAAGAAATAGATTTTCCGACTCATTGTTAAGAACACCCCTTGATTTCGAGGGGTGTTCTTTTTTATAGTTACCGGGCGATCTCTAAACCTGACTGCCATAAGCTTCCTATTACTTCAATATTGAAAAAAATAGCTCTTTTGGAGAATTGATGGTTAGGGTATTTTCAATAGGGTTTGAATTACAGGTGGCAACAGGGTTTGCTTCAAACGAGGGGGAGTGGGTACTTGAAGCGTATTGAAAATCTGGAATGAAAAAATACTGGTTGAGGAGGGCAGGGTTTTGCAGAAATCGGAGAAAGGAGGAGGTGCTTTGGAAAAACGTGAACCAGACGAATGATGGAGCTGCAAATAAAACAGTTTGGGATTACGATATTTCGCCAGCGTTTATTTTTTATGAAGGGGGGTGAAAGCGTGAGGAAATAAGATTTTCAAAAAGCTTAGTGTCGATCAAAAAGGATTGGTCCAAACGGCAAAGGTGATCAAGAGAAAGTAAAAGCATGAAAACTTCTTGCCTCACTTCTCAACCCAATAAAATCAAAAAATTAAGCAGATCTCCTTTCAACTTCTTCAGGAACTCTACAAAAATGGAAAGACAATTTAACGATGAAAAGATAACTACCGAAATTGTCAAGTGAAATTAAACGATTCGATTTAATATCAGTCAATTGCTGTTCCACAACTTCAGCTGGAATGCTAAATAACTGATCAAGAAATGCAAGAAAGTCATTCCCTCCCTCAGAAATTGAAGGTAAATAGAAAATATTGCTAAAGGTCTGCCTCTTGATTTGACTCAAAATCGAATCAATTTTATTCTGAGCCAACCCTCTTTTTATCATGTCTTTTTTATATTCCAATATGGGTATTAGTGGGGCAAAAACAGCGTCCTTTTCTACTTGCCTTTTATTGCCGATAGAAACATCACAAGAGTTTGAAATCAGCAAAGCAGGCGAGAAACTATTTTCAAATTCCTGATTTACAGAATTCCAATAAGGCTGAGGCAGTGAATGCATTAAATCGCCTTGAAGAAAAAAGGAAGGCTGAAAATTATGAAGATAAAAATTGGAATAATCAATTTCACTATTCTTTTCTGAATCTCTTCTTTTCTGAAATTGATTTAATGCCCTTGCGAGTCTATCCTTTTCTGGATCCAAAAGATAGTGCGGCAACGATTTATGCCAATCGAAACCCATGTTCTCCATTTAGATTAAAGCAAGCGGGTTGGAGTTTTGGATTGTAATCGTTTGGAAGTAAATCTCAATATTTCAAGAGCTTCTCCTTCAAGTGGAAGGCTTCCTTCAAACGTCTTCTGAGCCAAATCAATAAAATGAAATTGTGCCGGGTCAATGGAAAATTCAAGCAAAACGGCCCAAGAATCTATAAAATTAGGTGTTTCCACTAAAAAAGGCAAGGCAGTTGGATCGCTTATAGTAAAGTAAAAATCAATATTAGCCTTTGAGCCTGGTTGTTCTGCTTTAAATTCCAAAACCGATTGTGTTCTTAAAAACTGAGCTTCTGCGGGCAGATGATTGCCTGGATAAAGTAAGAGCATTTTACTTTTTGGTAATGCTGTTAAAAATTTCATTTGATTTATCATGGGCAGCTTGAACAAGATTTTGCCATGATTTTCCTTTTGTATGGTTTAAAGCCGAACAGCTGCACTCGAATACATATCCAACTTTTTTTTCAGAAACCTTGTTTTGAAATAGCTTTAGCTGTGCCAATAAATTTGGTTCAAACTCATATTGGCTCTGAAAAAACAAATTTTGTTGCATCCCAAGCTGTAAAACATCTGCTTGAGGCAAGATACCGAATTTCCCAGAAATGCTTTCCAACCGATCCAATTCAATCTGGTTAATGTAGGCCATATTTACTTGCAATAAGCTTTTTCCTAAATCCAAACTAAAATAGTGGTCTAAAATTGGCTCTACTTCTTCAAGTAACAGCTCCCAACTTTTATATGGAGGTAGCTTGTGAATTGAAATATAGTTTGGTGCAATAATAATTGCAGTTTGCTTTTCAGGGTTTTTGAAAACCATTCTGGTTTCCATTTCATTAGGCTCTGCCTTGACGCTTTCTATATTCTGTGGGTTGAGATTCAATTTGATCTGAAATCCTTTCTGTTCTTGTTTTTCGCTGTAGCCAAGTTCTTTAATCAACTTATGAAATCCGCCAAAATAGGTACTATCCCAATGATTCGATTCTGGATCAAACCAGAAACCGCATAAAACTTCAGTGAGTTGGTGACCAGGAAATTTTGTCATGAGCTTGCAAGTAAATCATTTGCAGGCTTATGCAGAAAAAAATAGTGTTGAATTGGCTTAATTTATTGAAAAGTGGCAAATTCAGGTGGAAGAATATTGTTCACAAATGAAATTGCTATTAATCACTACTCATTACCAGAAATGAACTTATACAATATGCTGGTCATCTACCGAGGAAAGCTCTACAAGGCTGCATGTGAAGCTGCTCATTCAAAACCACGAATATTTTTACCGCATTTCAGAGTTATGCGCCCAGAAATCATGGCTCTTTCCAAAACGGGCTTTCCAACCAATTGCATTCTAAAAGAATGTGTTTCAGAAATTCCTCCTATCCTTTGGGCATTCACCACTTCTTTTAAAATATAAGGCCCGATAAAAGGGATTGAGCCATTGATGGTTACAACCTCAACCTTTACTTCTGGGAAAGATTCTTCCAGCAAATCGCAAGCTGTGGAAAGTGTGGAGAAATTTTCATAGCCATTCTGAAAGGCGATCAGGATATCCAGATGACTTTCTTTGTTTGCCTCACCTCTAATTTGAGAGCCAAATACACCGACATATTCTACGCCAATTTTGAGCTAGCTATTCGACATTTGCAATGTCGAATCCATATCATAGGATTTACAATCCGATTCAAACCTTTCTTCAAAACCCTACCAGTATCGCAATTCCTTATAATTTTGGCCGGATTAAAAATCCTATGAGATGGCTTTCTGATTGCAAATCGGGGAGAGCGGAAAAACCGAATTATTCAAATGCATGAAAAGATGATAGGAGATAAAAAATCAAGTAATTGGATTTCGCTCCCTTTTCCTGAGTTTATCATAGATTTGGTCTAACCCTCTTAACAAGTTGTATTGGCTTATCGAATGCCTTTGTATCAGAGTAATACTGGGCTCGTTTTAAGATTACCAATGCTTTCTTGGTTTTCCATACGATTCTCCTTGCCAGATCATTGTTAGTAAGTGTAACTAAAAGCTCCATCAGATCAAAAGTAGCATCTTTTATGAACCATTGATTTTCATAACGAATTACATTAAGCACTTTATCGGGTGTAAAGATTGTTCCTGAATCTGAGCCACTCAAACGGCCTTTGGGTAGTTTTGTAAGTAGTTTTGAAAGAGAGAATAAATCTCTTTTGTTTTCATAAAGCTTTCCAATTTCATCCCCTATAATTGGGCTAATCTTTACTCTAGTTTTTTTTCGAATCTCACTTGATCTTCGAAATAGCTCCTTTATATCATATTCCATTTTTTTTCCCAAAGCTGAATCCTGAACTTTTGAATAAGAGATGTAAGATAAATTATTTCTATATTTTCTTTTTAACTCCTGAACATCAATGGGTTTCCAATACTTAAAAAATAGTCTCTTTGATATCGATTCTGCTATTGAATCCAAAAACTCCTTTTCGATTTTGACAATGGTGATTTTAGGTTTGTTATTTGGATCAGGTCCATTTTTGGATAAATGGAGATTTATATATGAGCTGCGAGGATCAAAACCTATTGTGAAATGAACACCATCTGGAAGTGCTTTGAACCCAAATGAAACGAGGTGAGACTTGATCTGGGTCCAGAAATCCTCAGTTGAGAAATGATTGTAAATCATGTAATTGTATTTTTGTTGAACTTTAAAATCTCAAAACCTAAGTGGACCTGGTTGGGTGAAGGCCGTCTTATTGCCTTTGCCAATTCTTGCCCTTCCAATCCAAGAAAATCCAAATAATAAGCCTGGCAAATGATCCTTAAAAATTGAGTTGCTTTCTTTAGATCTTTTCCAGATAGAATAAATCTTGGATCTGATTTAGTGCTGTTAGGCCCATGATTTAAAAAGTTTCGAGTTTCCACAATTGCCCAGGATAATAGTTCAAAGTCTGTTTTGAAAAGCGCAGATACATCTCTTACTTTCCAACAAATTTCAAGCAGAAGCGCTTTTTTATTGTCGATTGACTTTTCTGATTCAAAGCCTATCTTTGATTTAAGTCGTATAAATTCAGGAGTACCTGATGCAATTTTTGGCCCTTTGGTTTCTGGATTAATTGATTGATAAGCAATTTCCAGAGCTTGGAAATAATTCAAAAAATCATTTACATAATATTCAGGATCAGGATTTTGAGAATAGATTGCTTTAAAGTAAAAATTAGCGGATACCAAAAGTGTTGAATAGTTTTCAATCCAGAATTTTAGTAAAACCCGCATCAAATCTTCATCATTGGACAATCTTAGTAAGTAACTATGCCGCATAGGGCCATTATCACCATAGCCTTCTCTAATTTTATTTCTTGCAAAGTTTAGAATATAATGTTGATCACCCCTTATTCCTTCAGAACCATGTATTCCTGATACATAGCCTGAGGTTAGTATATAAAATCGATGAAGTTTTTCTTTCCAATAAAATAGAGTTTCTAAATCTAATGATTTCTTAAAATCAACTCTAAACGAAGCCCATTGGCCTGGAGTAATTTTGTTTGAAGTGGAAACTGGAAAAGAAGTTTCAAATTTTAAATATATTTTAATGCTTTGATTTTCAAATAGAAACACATCTGGAATATGAGATGGGCTTATTGAGCTTTTTGCTGTAACTTCTGAATAATCAGATTTCAAGTCATAATTCCTTGCCCAGTCATCAATATATTGAAAACGAAATTTGACTTCTTTGAATAAAAGATCTTCGTTTCCTGATGGCTGAGGTCCAGTTATCAATAACTCGGAATTGAGAACTGCACAAAGCCGTACCATGCCGTAGTTTATAAAATCAACAAGTGTTGATTTAGCTAACCAAACCAAATCGTAGTTTTCCAGCTCCCCTTCAATCCAATCTATAGGTTCATGAAAATTCAGATCGGTCAGTAAATCCTTGATTTCTTTAAATGAATCGAAAGTTGAAAGCTGGATCGTTCCATCCGGAAAAGTTTCCAGAACTCCAAAGACCTTGTCATTTGGATTTAAATGGTACCAAAACTGGCCTTTTGCTGAAAATTGAAGATTTTGATTTCTCATCTTAACTATCATAAATTTTTACTCATAATCCTCAACTTTTATTATTCGAAGAGCCCTCTTTCATTCAGGCCTATCTCTATTTCGAAAGTCAAATGGCCCTTCAATAATTTGACCGTCTGGCAAAACCGTAATAACCTGGTTGAATTCATACCTGTGGTAATTAGTACCTTTTTTAGTGGACTCTTCATACCGTTTCTCACCGTCAACAAGCACAACCAACGCCAAGTTTTTGGTTGATAACAATTTAAGAAGTTCATCTTTTCGAATAAGTAATGAGCGATCACCCTCCTGATAAAGTGACGGGTCTTGACACACCAATGTACCATCAGCATTTTCAAATTGACCCTCTTCTTTTCTGAATCTAAGATTCAGATTTTCAAAAATATAAGTGTTGGGAATTAAAAATTTGGATTGAGCCAATAAATCGGATTCAAACCACTGATAATGTGTTGTCGGAATTGCTTGAATTTTCCTTTCTGCTTCCAAATCATAACCTACATATTCCCCTGAGGTTCGGTATTTGTAAGTAGGAGACCAATACCATTCCCTGTTTAGAATTCCGGTTTTTTCTCTTTCGTAAGGAAAAATTATTTTCTTTCGTAATTCCTTTTTGGTGACAGTTTTAGATAATGGAACTAAAGATGTTGGAATAAGGAAGGAGTCAAAATCCAGCATTACAGAACACCGGTTCAAGTCTCTTCTATCTTCAAATAATTCATCTTCCTGACTATCTTCAGTAAACCATGTGCGAAGAAAAAACCATTCTAAACCAGTATCATCCTTTACCTGAATGGCAGTTTTAAAATCGGGTAAACCTTCTGAGCTCTTAACCCAACTTACTTTATCTGCTACAAATTCCGGCGGTGGAAAGTTCAGCCACCAGGATCGAATGGCTTCATTTATTTCCACTTCTTGCTTGGGAATTAAATCAGAATCAGCCAAAAGAGCAGTAACATCAATATCCGGTTGTGTCACCTGGCATAAACCTTTATATTTTTTTCCTTCTGGAGTTTTAGGATCGTATCTAAGATAATGATTGTCAGCAATAATTCCCAGTGCTTCATAGAGTGCAATCCATTGGTATTTCTTGCCTACACGTTCGACTTTTCCAGGAAGCCTTTCCGCTCTATGATTATTGGATAAAACTTCATCAAAATTCCCCAGTAATTCAGAAGTCCAACCCAAATCAAAAACTCGTTTTAGAATCCACCGGGACCAAATGGTATGATCTAATTGAATGAAAGAGCTATGTAATTCAGTATCAATGATTTCGAGGTATGGCAATACTTTGGATTGAAAATCAGTAATTCTGTCTGGATCCAACAATTTTTCAATCAATTTTTTAAAAATGTTTTCAGACTTTTCAACTTTCCTGATTTTAACTTTTAAGGACTTTTTTTCTTTAGCGAGTTCAGCCCAGTTAAGCTTTTTCTCCAATATTTTTCTGGTTGAAATTACCTCTATAAGCAAATCAAAAAGCTTAGTATTTGCATCTCCTACGATAAGTTTTAAATCATCAATTAAACTGTTAATGGTGAAAGAATATGGGGAAAAATGGCCAATTAAGGGATCCATAATTTTTCGATTGAAATCCCATTCAATAACTGAATGGTGGATTTTGTTTTGGACAAATCCATTCTTCTTTTTGTAATCCACAGATTCATAGTCAAGCTTAAATGAATCTACCTCTTCAATAGTTGGATAGGGCGGAAGTTGAGATTTGTATGGTGGAGTTGCTAATTGAAAGTCCCCTTTTATTTCGACCCCATGTGTTAGACCGTAATCCAAAATAGATTTGGCATAATGCCGGATCATAATATTTGGCCCAGGCTTCCCATTAGCAAACTGCCACTCAAATACATATTGACAAAGCTCCTGAATTTCAGATTTTGTTGAAGACTTGGTTTTTGTGAGCGCACCATAGACAGCTCCCAAAAGTCTTTCAACAACGTATGGATCGTTACAATTATGAAACTGTTCCAAAAGACTTCTTGCGACTAATAGCCTATTAGTCAACAAACAAGTCAATCCTTTTGTGGCGGAATCTCGAATTGCTCTTACAGATGAGGAAAGAAACCAGGCAATCGGAATTGAACTTAGCCTTACAACCTCGTCATCAAGAATAGAATGTCGGTCTTCATTCCAGGCCCAATCAATCAACCATTTCACAACTTGAGGAGAACCGCTATCATAGTTGCCATATTTATCCCACATAAACTCACCCCAAAAAGAATCTCTTTCAGCTAATTTATATTCTGAAAGGAGGCTATGTAAATAATCGGAATTGTAGGGATGGTTTGGTTCACTAGCATTTTCCAGTAAGAATTCAAGCCATCTGTTATGATCACCACCATGGAAAAAGCGTTGAATAATAGCTATTGTTTTCTCGGGATCAATTGATCCAGGAGCTCTCCATTTAAGACTCTCTAAGAACCTGTATTTCAAAAAGTCGATTAAATGCCACTGGGCATCTGTGCGGTCTATTTGCTTAGGAAAATCAAAAAGTTCAATTAACTCTAACTGAAACCGTTCTGGTAGTAGAACAGATAGTACTTCAATTAGCCCAAAGCTTTGAATTCCGGGATTGTATTCGTCACCAAACCCAAAACGCTCATAAAAACTTCCGCCGGGCTTAAATCCATCAATCCATGAATCTTTTGCCTTGAACTCCTCAAAAAGTGTCGCAACTTTTTGAAAATCACTGAGCTTCTGATATGTAAATCTGACTCCATCTTCTCCACTATGAGTTTTATGGTTGTAGAAATAATTTAATGCAAATACATCTTCAGCTACTAGAAAATCTACAAGATCCTCTTTTTTATCAAATAACGAACTGACGGTAGTGCATGAGTCATCTAAAGAGATAATATCCGAATTTGATTCCAGCATATGCTTTGAAATAAGTAACACCGCTTTCGAAACAGTCTTTCTATTTATAGTGAGTCCATACTTGGTCTTCCATTTCTCATCTTTCCCAGCTAAATAAGACTGATACAATTCTCTGTAGCCTTGCGGATTAGTGGGAAATTTTTTTGCACCTTTATCCTGTAGGGTTGTACAAGTTAACAAGAGAAATTGTGGATTGGCAAATTCGGGGTTAAAGATTCCATTTGAAGGCACTTCCAAACCGAAAGCATGACAGAAATGCGTTAAAGCTTCAAATTCCACGCCCTTAAACCCTTCATGTTTAAATGTGCTCAGTCTATGCTTCTCAAGAAATGCTTCGGGGAAAAGCGAATTTTTGTATGTGGTTCGGACTGAAAGTACAAGTCCAATTTTCGGGTGCTTTCTTACCTCACTGATAAAAGAAGGAAGATGAGATGGCCATATTTTTAGGCCAGCCCCTTCATTTAATGCATCAATAAAAAGCAAAACCCTAGAGCCTTGAAAATCAGCAATTTTTTCTAAATATTTCAAGAAATCCTCCCAGCTACCGCTCCATTTAGCATTTTGTGAAAGCAGATTTCTTGGATCATCATTTATATTAAAATGCTCCCCTAGCCAAAGCAAAGTAGTTTCTCCTTTTGCCATCCTATCATTTGCTATATCGGCTAGCAAATGAGATTTGCCTTGACCAGCTTCGCCTTCTAAAATCAAAATGGGGTCATTAGCAAGACAACTTTGAGTAGAGATTAAAAAGTTAATTATTTTATTGACTCCTTTTTCTATTGAACGTATGGTTGACTCCTGGCGATGGTAAGTATGGGGATAATCAGTGTATTCACCAGTTTCCTTTTTTCGTCTGCTCTCCTCATAGCCGCTGTCCTGAATCACTTTACTTACTTCATTTAAATATTTATCAAAAGCATAAAGTAGTTTTAAGAGTTCACTATCTTCAAATTGCATTCTGCTTTTTGATTCGAAGATTCGTCTGATTTCTGTGCGAATCTGATTTTCATGCTTTTGGATTTCACCATTATACACTTCAAATGGTTTTCCTATATCGTTTCTCCAACGAAAAAGGTCTTTACAACAAATTTGAAATCTTTTAAAGAAAATCGGATCAAGTGCTAACCCGTTGAAAATCTTGTGATTTCTGAGTTTAAGGGGAGGAAGTTTGCTGGTATATCTTTCATCAAGATCTTGGATTGCTTGCTCGGTAATATTTCTGAAAGGAACCTCAAAACACAACTTTATTCCAACCTTAATCAAAAAGTCAGAGAACGAGCTGAGTTTCCAAAATTTGACTTCTCTGAAACTTGTTTGGGCAGATGCAATTCCAACTAAATGTCCCTGAGAAAATACTGGACCTCCTGACAAACCCTTGTAGTTTGTAAGTGCTGTTTCAATTGATTCAATGCTAAACTGCGCCGGATTATCAGTGTTAAGTTTGCCTTTAAACGACTTGTAATTACCTGCGGGATAACCTGAGAAATATAGCTGTTCACCTTTGTCCATAAAAATGGTCGAGAGGTTCAGTTCAGAATTTGAATTGTCCTCTTTAAGTACCATTACATCCAAAAGCTCATTGGAAGCTAAAATTGAAAGCGAAAGAGTCTCGCCCGTCTCAAGTATTACCTGAATTTGTGTGGCGGTTTTAACTACGTGAAAGCAGGTCAGGTAAACTCCTGGCCCAATTTTATATGCTGTTCCAGAGTCAAATTCTGTTTGAATTTTAACAATATCTCTTCTATTCATATTTAATCTCAAAAGGGTTTTCCAAACCTTTAATCTTTGTTTTACGAGTTTTAAGAAATGCTTGGTGGCATTCCATTTCTTTTAAAATAGGATTATCTCTATAGTTAAAAATCAAGGTACAAGGCAATTTGTTTTCTCGTAATATAATGTGCGCCAAGGGTGACCAGGATGGGTGTGAATAGCGTTCATGTTCTCCATTTGTTGAAATGAGATAAGCTCGGCTTTGGGCAGTTTCGATAAGTTCTTTGCTATTGCATCCAAAAGCGCCATGATGAGGTAATTTAACCATGTCGAAAATTGGTATTGAACTCCCATAAATGTTCTTTAAACCTTGAATCAACTGTGAAGGATGGGCATCCCCTGAGAATAGAATACGTTTGCCTCCTACCTCTAATATTAGAGCGATTGAACTTCCATTCGCAGGACTTTCATCTTCTTTGAATTTCTGAAGTTGAGCCTGTTGTAGCATTGTTTCAAAATCAGTTGTTATTGCAATTGGTCCTTCCTCCTCTTCATTTTCAGCAATTGCCATTTCCCAAACCTCTAAGGCTTCTTCCAATAAGTCTGCGTTTGAAAAGGGCTTACTACCAAGTCCTCTTGAAAGTAGTTCGTCCTGCCATTCACTAGATAGCAGATCAATTTTAGAATTGTCGGGGGATATCACTCTGATAAGAATATCATTATTTAACTCAAATTGAGGCAAAGTCTCAGATTTAATGGCTTGTCCCTCAGTGGCTTTATTCCAACTATACCCATTTTCGGTTAATAACTTTGCTAAGGATGCGGCCTTCTCCAAACTTATAAGTTGGTCTTCCAAATCTGGCTTCAGGTATTTTTTACAATCTGCAATTACTTCCTTCATCTTATAAACCTCCTCCTCAGACAAATTCCTGGTCTTTTCTAAACTTATCAGATGTTTATACCCATTGAACCATATCTCTTTAACAGGAATGATCTTAGGTACATCAGCTTTGCCATTTAATTGCAGGAAATAAATTAATCCTCCAATATGGTCCAAGTCAGAGTGCGTTGCGATAATTAGATC
>JBBRCC010000029.1:0-40351 GCA_038205175.1 Cytophagales bacterium
GCTACGCCAATACAAAATGCAGAATTGCAGTAAAGGGTGACCAACAAGCAGGTTTTGAAGTGGCCAACAAGGTTATCTCTACCCTGCAAGATTTGAACATTAATAAATTTAACCTGATCACTGACCTGGAGGCTCGACCAAAGTCGCTTTAGGACAGTTTAAATGATAGAACTATGGCAGAAGTAGACACCGGCGGGGGGAAAAAGGTATCCACCAAAGTAGACATGACACCCATGGTGGATTTGGCGTTTTTGCTGGTAACATTTTTTATGCTTACTACCACATTCAGCAAGCCACAGACCATGGAGATTAACATGCCAGACAAAACCAAAGACAACGAAAAAGTGAAGGTAAAGGAGTCTAGAACGTTGAGTTTGGTCATGGCAAAAAATGATAAGATTTATTATTATCAGGGTGTGGAAAACCCTGTTCTCGAGCAAACTGATTTTTCTCCTAATGGCATACGCAAAGTGCTTTTAAAGAAGAAAAAGGAAATTTTGGCTGCGACAGGCGAAGGCCCCATCGTGATCATTAAATCAAAGAAGGATGCCCGATACGGCAATCTGGTTGATATTCTGGATGAAATGAGCATTTCTGGCATAGAAATTTATGCCTTAGTAGACATTACACCCGAAGATGAACAATTATTAGAAAAAGCAGAAGCTCAACAACAGTAGCCATGGCAGAATCGTATAAAGAATTAAAGTTGGATGAAATCGTTTTCGAAGGTCGAAACCAGACTTATGGTGGGTACATTCTGAGGAAACAATATCCTGACTACATGAACAGAGCGCTAATCATAGCTGCATCTTTTTTTGTTTTAGCCATTTCAAGTCCGGTTATTTATGAATTGTTGAAGCCGGAAGAGGAGATTGAAGAGCAGATTGTGACTGTTGATCCAAAAATGATTCAGCCTCCACCAATCGATCCAAAAATACCGCCGCCACCACCAATGCCATCTTCGCCACCGCCACCGAAAGTGTCGACTGTAAGGTTTATACCACCTGAAGTGGCCAAAGATGAAGAAGTGATTGAGGAAGACCCACCTAAGCAGGAACAGCTAAAAGAGGCTGTGGCGGGCAAAGAAACTGTTCAAGGTGATCCTGATGCCGATCCAGGTGCCATAAGTCTTGAAGATGTAGGAACTGGTACAGGCACACAGATTGTAGCACCGGTTGAAGAAGAAATCTTCAATGTGGTAGAGCAACAACCTGAAGCAGGATACGATTTCATGAAGTTTTTCAGAGACAATATGAAATACCCTCCACAAGCGCAACGTGCAGAAATTGAGGGCGTTGTTTACGTAGGTTTTGTAGTTGGTTCTGATGGTAAAATTTCAGATGTTAAAATTGTTCGGGGCATAGGTTTTGGTTGCGATGAAGAAGCAATGCGGGTGGTAACAAAATTACCGCCTTGGGTACCCGGAAAACAAGGTGGCCGACCTGTAAAGGTGAGGATGAACCTTCCTGTCCGCTTTAAGTTAGCCAAATAAACCAGGCAGCTTTTGCAGGAAAATTTTAAATTGCTTGCACAAACACTCATGTCGCTAATTTATGTGGGCATGGGTGTTTTTTTCGTTTTTGTGCCGATGGCAGCAAGAATTCTGGACCAAGCCTATTTACTTCCGGTTGGTGGAAGTTTAATGGTGTATGGCTTATTCAGGTTTTACAGAGCTTTTGAGCTATGGAAAAAACACAAATGAAAAATTCAATTATTTGGGGCGCCTCCCTATTCTTTATGGTTCAATTTGGTTGCTCATCATCGAGCAATGATACAAGCGATGGACCTACTTTTGGCGAAATTACTGTGGCTGTAGACGAATCTTTCAAGCCTTTGATTGATTCGCAAGTTGAAGCATTCGAATCCATGTATAAGCGCACCAAGGTAAATTTAATTGGTGCTGAGGAAGGCAAGGCCATGAACCTGATGCTTAAAGATAGTGCAAGGTTGGCTATTGTTTCAAGAGAGCTCAATGATGATGAAATTGCCATTTTTGAAAAGCTTAAAATCAAACCTAGGGTATTAAAAATTGCAGAAGATGGTCTGGCCATCATTTTACACCCCTCAAACCCTGACTCATTGCTTACTCTTGGTCAGTTAGAAAAAATTTCGAAAGGCGATGTTCGAAATTGGAAAGAAGTTTCGGGCAAAGGAAAAAACCAAGAAATAAGTCTGGTTTTCGACAAAGGCAGTTCCAGCAACTACAACTATTTTCAAAAGAAATTTACTATGCAGGAGAAACCATCTTCTTTTGTTTATGCTGCAGGCTCAAACCAGGCAGTTATCGAATATGTAAAAAATAACCCACAAGCTATCGGCGTGGTGGGTGTAGGTTGGATATCAGACAAAGACGATACTACCCAAATGAGTTTTAGAAGAGGCATTGTGGTGGCATCTATTGCTAAAAAAGATACCACAGAAGATGGGTACTTTCAACCTTATCAGGCTTATTTGGCACAAAAAGTGTATCCTCTTTCCAGAGATGTGCTCATAGTGAGTAGAGAGGCCCGGGTGGGGCTTGGTACAGGTTTTTCAGCTTTTATTGCCGCAGACAGAGGTCAGCGCATTTTTCTAAAGGCTGGATTATTGCCTGCCACCATGCCAATCCGCCTTATTCAAACCACAAAAAAATCGCCTTACGATAAATAAACTAAACCATTTGAATGATGAAGAAACGACTGATTTTTTGCTTAGCCAGCTTGTTTGTGATTGTGCAACTTCAGGCACAAACAGCTAAAGATGCCTTACGATTTTTAGAACTTGAGCAGTTTAACAAGGCATCAGAAGCCTTTGCATCTTTAGTAGAAAAAGAACCTGCACCAGCCAATCTATTTTATGCCGGATATTTTTATTTAAAAATAGATGAAGCAGATAAAGCCAAACCTTTGTTTGATAAAGCTGTGGCTGAAAACCCAAAATTTGCCCTAGGCATGGTAGGCCAGGGAGCCTTTTTTCTTGCCAAAAAGGACAAAGTAAAGGGTAAAGAACTGATTGATGCCGCCATAAAACTTTCAAAAGGGAAAGATGCGGAAGTGCTTTTCAGGGCCGGTGAGGCCTACATCATGTTCGAAACTAAAGACCATCCAGAGGCCATTGCTCTATTGAATAATGCGGCTAAACTGAGACCAAAGGATGCAGAAATTTTAATAGTATTGGGCGACGCTTATATGATTCCAAACGATGCATCTGCGGCGGCCACCAACTACGACCGTGCTACCCGACTAAACCCCAATATTGCCAAGCCATACATCAAGTTGGGCAATACCTACATCAGGGCTAAAAGTTACCAGGTAGCACTTGACAAATACCTTGAAGGATTGGCGAAAGAACCTGATTATTGGCCGGGCTACAGACAATTGGGCGAACTTTATTTTTTAGCTCAGAAATATAAAGATGCAGTTGCCGCATACCGGAAATACATCGAAAATACGGACAACACAGCCGATGCACAATACAAGTTTGGAGCCTTTTTGTACTTGACAAAAGAATATGAAGAAGCTTTGAAAGTGCTGGCTCCTCTGGCAGGCAAAGTGAGCCCCAAATACCAAAAATACTGGCAAAGGGTTTTGGCTTACTGCCAATTTGAAAACAAACTATACGAGGAAGGAATTGCCAACATGCGTGTTGCGCTTGCTTCGCTCGACACAGCAATTTTAGCCACGGATTATCAATATTATGGCAAACTGTTGATTGAGTCGGGACAGGATACGACCGAAGGCTTAAACCAGTTTGTGATTGGCACAAGTAAAGACACAACCTCAGCTGATTTGCTTTCCGAGTATGGCGATGTTTTTCTAAGAGCGAAGCGTTATGGGCGTGCAGCTGAAGCGCTGGAACTCGCTATTGCAAATGGCAAAACGGCTTCTCAGGACTATTTCAACTATGGAAATTCTCTATTCTACGGAAAAAACTTTGCGAAAGCAGACACCGTTTACGACAAAGTGATTGAGCTGGCGCCAAACTCAGCAGCCATCTATTATCAAAAAGCCAGAACCATAAATTTCAGAAAACTAGATTCTGATTTGAAGAAAGGACTGGCCAAACCATACTACGAGAAATTTATTGAGCTCAATGATAAGTCTGACAAATACAAGCGAGGAAACGTTGAAGCTTTGGAATATTTAGGTTACTATTACACTGGCGTTCAGAAAGACAAAGGCAAAGCTGACGACTATTGGAAACAATTGCTTGCTATTGATCCTGACAACCAAAAAGCAAAAAACGGGTTGTTAATTAAGTAGCTCATTTTATCCTATCATTCAACCAAAATTTCACAATCTTATGGCATTTACACTTCCCTCGCTTCAATATGCAACAGACGCATTGGAGCCACATTTCGACAAAGCAACCATGGAAATTCACCATGGCAAACACCATCAAGCTTACGTAACCAACCTCAACAATGCTGTTGCAGGCACTGAAATGGAAAACTTAAGCATTGAAGCCATTTTAACCAACATCAGCAAATATCCAATGCCAGTTCGCAACAACGGCGGTGGGCATTTCAACCACAGTCTGTTTTGGACTTTACTTGCACCGAATGGCGGAGGCGATCCTACTGGAGATCTTGGGGCTGCTATCAACACTGCTTTTGGTTCTTATGCTACATTTAAAGAAGAATTTGCCAAAGCCGCTATTGGTCGTTTTGGCTCAGGCTGGGCATGGTTAATTGTAAAAGATGGTAAACTTGCCATTTCTTCCACGCCAAATCAGGACAATCCATTAATGGATGTGGCTGAAGTAAAAGGTGCTCCTATTCTGGGTCTTGATGTTTGGGAACATGCCTACTACCTCCATTACCAAAATCGTCGTGCAGATTATGTTGCAGCATTTTGGAGTGTAGTCAATTGGACAAAAGCGGCAGAATTGTTTGCTGGAGCGAAGTAATAACATAAGATGTTCAGACAAAGAAGCCCAATAGCAATGTTGGGCTTTTTTTTGCTCGAATCACCTCCTTGCATATTCGCTTCATGAAAAAGGGTGCAAGTTAAACCCTGAGTAATCTACATTCAACATTGCATTTTTTGGCAAGGACATTGGTTTTCGATTACCTTTAGACCCTGCTTGTATTACACCTATGAAGCCAAATTTCTCCTTATTTGATCATCAAATTTTTGCTCGATTCAAGCCAAATAGAGCTTTCTCCTCTACAGCATTTGAAACCAGAGAGCATATAACTTTACCCTCAAAAATTGAGGTAGGTTCAAACCAAATCTATGAAAGTGCCGTGCCGGGTGAACCTCCTTTTCTCCGAGGTCCTTATGCAAGCATGTATACCTTGCAACCCTGGACCATCAGACAATATGCTGGCTTTTCGTCTGCCAGTGAATCGAATGCATTTTATCGCAGAAATCTGGCCGGTGGTCAAAAAGGACTTTCAGTAGCGTTTGATTTGCCTACACACCGAGGCTACGACTCAGACCACCCCAGAGCAAGTGGAGATGTGGGTGCAGCAGGTGTGGCTATCGACACAGTGGAGGACATGAAGATCTTATTCAAAGATATTCCCTTGGAACAGATTTCAGTATCAATGACCATGAATGGAGCTGTGCTTCCTATTTTGGCCAGCTACATCGTGGCGGCCAAAGAGCAAGGAGTAGAGACTCAACAGCTATCGGGAACGATACAGAACGATATCCTGAAGGAATTTCTGATCAGAAATACTTTTATATATCCTCCAAGACCTTCGATGAAAATCGTAGGCGAAATATTCAAGTATGCAGCTTCAAACATGCCTAAGTTCAACCCCATCAGCATCAGTGGATACCACATGCACGAAGGAGGAGCACCTGCCGACCTGGAACTTGCTTTTACTCTATCTGACGGAATGGAGTACATCAAAAAAGGTATAGAAAGTAGTTTGACGATTGATGGCTTTGCTCCACGACTTTCATTTTTCTGGGCAATTGGCATGCACTTTTTTATGGAAATAGCAAAGATGAGAGCTGGCAGGGTAATGTGGTCTACTATTGTAGAGCGTTTTGGTGCGCAAAATCCAAAGTCAAAGGCTTTGCGCACACACTGTCAGACTTCGGGCTGGAGCCTCACTGCCCAAGAACCCTACAACAATGTCTCTAGAACATGTATTGAGGCCTTGGCTGCTGTGCTCGGACATACACAAAGCTTGCATACCAATTCTTTGGATGAAGCGATTGCATTGCCAACGGATTATTCGGCCAGAATTGCCAGAAATACCCAAATTTATTTAATGGGCGAAACTGGTATTACCAAGGCCATAGACCCTTGGGCAGGAAGCCATTTTGTGGAATACCTGACCGAAAATTTAATGGAAAAAGTAGGCAACGAAATTTCTCAAATCGAAGAACAGGGCGGCATGTTGGCGGCCGTAGAAAACGGCAGTGCTAAACTAAAAATTGAAAGTGCTGCAACCTTGCTTCAGGCAAAAATTGACGGTGGAGAATCGAAACTTGTTGGAATCAACATCAATAAGCCCCTCGAAGAAACTCCTTTGCATGTACTTACCATGGACAACAAGGCCATAGTAAAGGCACAGGTTGAATTTCTGCTTGCAGTAAAAAATAGCAGAGATGAAATTAAGGTCAAAGCCTGTTTGAGTGCCTTAGAAAAAAAGGCCTTTGATATGGAAAAAGATCAGGAAAACGGTGACAATCTGCTTTCGCTTGCGGTGGAAGCCGTGGAAGCCCGGGTTACTTTAGGCGAAATTTCTGAAGTCTTGGAAAAAGCATTTACCAGATATAAACTTCATGCAGGCATGGTAAAAGGTGTATATGGGCAACAAGCAATGGAACAGGAAGATGTAAAAGAAACCCTTAAACTAGCGGACGAATTTGAAAAATGGGATGGCCGTCGCCCACGTATTCTAGTGGCAAAAATAGGTCAGGATGGGCATGATAGGGGTGCTAAAATCGTAGCCTCAGCCTTTGCCGACTTAGGTTTTGATGTTGATGTTGGCTCGTTGTTTCAACTACCCGAAGAAGTGGCAGACACAGCAGTGGAAAACGATGTTCATATTGTTGGCATTTCCTCTCTGGCCGGTGCGCATAAGGTTTTAGTGCCTCAATTGATTGAAGAACTAAGAAAACGTGGCAGGGATGACATGATGGTCGTGGTTGGGGGCGTAATTCCACCTGAAGACTATAGCGAACTGTACAAAGCAGGCGTTGCGCTGCTCTTCTCACCAGGTACACCCATTGCTGTTTCGGCAAAAACAATTCTAAAAAAGCTAATGGGTTATTAAAAAATCAACCGTGTATGAGCAGGGCTTATGCATGGATGACGTGTACAAAAGTACCGGGCGTGCAAGGCCATATTGTAACACAAAGCAGCCAACATGTACCCAATGTGAGTTTTAGCTGATTTTGGGTGCCTTTTTTTGCAATAGTTATCTTTAAACCCCTGATATTCAGCAATTTTTTTTCAAGAAATAAGTAAAAATACCTATGCCTTGAACTGTGAGGGAAAGTAAAAAACGGTTGTAAACACCAGCAGCTTTATGTAAAAACTGAAAAGATTCTACAATTGCGTTTACCTTTTTGAATATGAGCTTTGGAGCGTTTCGCAATATGTTTTGGTAAACTTTGAATCATAAGACGTTTGTCGACTTGGTTTGAAGACAGTTGCAAAACCGGAAATAAATAAAGGCAGTCTGTTTAGAAAGCACCTTCTAGTTTAATCAAGTATCGGGGATGTTTATAAAAAATCGTTGCTAAGTTTAATTAGCCGATACACAGAGTGCTAACTCTTTCCACCAAAACACAAATCGCCTGCGTCTCCCAAACCAGGAACTATGTATGATTTTTGGTCCAGCTCAGCATCAATAGCACCTGCCCAAATGAAAGCATCGGGAAGATTTTGCTCAATAAATGAAATGCCCTGGGTGCTAGCAAGAGCAACTGCAATATGCACCTGAGAAGGCTGCCCATGTGCCTGCAATAACTTGTAAGTAGCTAACAGCGATTTACCTGTAGCCAACATGGGATCGATGAGAATAAGCGGCCGACCTTCAAGTCTGGGGGCTGCCAGATAGTCGGTGGTAATTTCAAATGTGTAGTCTTCTTTGTGCTGACCACGATATGCGCCTGAAAAAGCACTTTCCGCCCGGTCGAATACTTCGAGAAATCCATAATACATGGGTAAACCAGCTCGAAGAATGGTGGCTAAAACTGGCTGCTGCACCAGGCCAAAAGAGGTAGCGATACCAAGAGGAGTTTGGATTTTCACCGGATCGTATTGTAGCGTTTTGCTTACTTCGTAGGCCAGCACTTCACCCAGTCGTTCGAGGTTTTTGCGAAACCTTAGCCTGTCTTTCTGGATGGCTACATCCCTCATTTCGTTGATGTAGGTGGTGCCAACAGAGGCATAGTCAGATAAATTAAAGACAGGCATTTGGTGATTGGTTGGTGTAACAAAGGGCAATTTTAAAGGTTATTTTCAATTGAACCCTACTAGTTCCAGTCAATGATGCAACTAAGCAGATATATTTGCGCCCCAAACACAAAAAGCAAATGAACCCGAGCAACCTGATACCGGGCATAAATCTGGAAGAGTTGGCCAAAGAATATGGCACTCCTTTGTATGTATATCATGCAGAAAAAATACTTGAACAGTTTGATACACTTAAAAAAGCATTTGAGGGTGTAGACTTGCGCATCATGTATGCAGCTAAAGCTCTCACAAACATCAACATTCTGAAAATACTGCGGAATGCAGGATCGGGACTCGATGCTGTGTCGTTGGAGGAAGTGTATTTAGCCATTCGGGCCGGATTTAAACCCAAAGATATTTTGTTCACACCCAATTCGGTTGGGTTTTCAGAAATTGTAGAGGCGGTCAATCTTGGAGTTCGAATAAATATTGACAACCTGAGCATAATGGAGCAGTTTGGCAAAAAATATGGTAACTCCATTCCCGTTTGTGCCAGATTAAATCCTCACATCACTGCAGGCGGAAATGCTAAAATTCAAACAGGTCATATCGACTCTAAATTTGGCATCTCCATTTTGCAGCTAAATCAACTTAAAACAGTTGTTGAGAATTATCATATACATATTGCTGGTTTGCATGTTCATACAGGGTCCGACTTTTTGAATGCAGATGTCTTTTTGCAAGGTGCCCAAATTGTTTTCGACGCAGCGGCAGATTTTCCCGATCTTGAATTCATCGATTTTGGCAGCGGCTTCAAGGTAGCCTATAAAGAGGGAGACGTGGTGACGGATATCAAGGAATTGGGCAAAAAAATGACCAAAGCCTTCAAAGAATTTTGCAAAAAATATGGCAGGGAATTGCAGATTTGGTTTGAACCTGGCAAGTTTCTGGTATCAGAAGCAGGGTTTTTACTTGCGAAAGTAAATGTTGTAAAAATCACACCTGTCTCTGTCTTTGTTGGACTAAATACAGGTTTAAATCACCTCATCCGGCCAATGATGTATGAAGCATACCATGACATTGTGAACATATCGAACCCCGTTGGCCACAAAAGGATTTACAATGTAGTAGGCTACATTTGCGAAACCGACACCTTCGGCTTCGACAGAAAATTGAACGAAGTGCGAGAAGGGGACATTCTAGCCATAAAAAATGTAGGAGCATACGGTTTTAGTATGAGTTCGAACTACAACAGCAGACCGAGACCAGCAGAAGTGCTGATAAAAAACGGAAAAGCACACTTGATAAGACGGGCTGAAACGCTCGAAGATTTACTTCAAACCCAAATTGACCTGACCGCCTGAGAAATAGTTATGCAAGAGCAAATTGACAAACTTAAAGAGGAAATTGAATCGGCACAATTGAAGGCCAAGGATTCACTGGAACAATTCAGACTCAAATTTATTAGTAAAAAAGGTGAACTAGCCGAGCTGTTTACAAAGTTGAGAGAAGTTGCGCCTGAAGAAAGAAAAACAATTGGCGCATTGCTCAACATATTGAAAAATGAAGCAGAAGCCAGATTCTTTGCTGCCGCCAAAGAAATGGAAGAAGCAAGGCTCTCTGACGTGCCCGAGCCAGACGATCTCACACTTCCTCCGGTAGCCAATACATTAGGATCCCGTCATCCCATTTCAATAGTCCGCAATCAAATTGTACAGATTTTCAGAAGGATTGGATTTTCATTGGCCGATGGGCCTGAAATTGAAGACGATTGGCACAACTTTTCGGCCTTAAACTTTCCACCAGACCACCCTGCACGAGAAATGCAGGACACCTTTTTCATCAGCAAAGAACCTGAGGTTTTGCTCCGTACACATACTTCCACAGTGCAGGTCAGACTTATAGAAAACCAAAAACCACCCATCAGAGCCATCATGCCGGGAAGGGTTTATCGAAATGAAGCTATTTCGGCGAGAGCGCACTGCCTTTTTCATCAGGTCGAAGGACTTTACATCGATAAAAACGTAAGCTTTTCAGACCTAAAACAAACTCTTTATTACTTCGTCCAGGAGATGTTTGGGAAGCAAATTTCTGTCCGCTTTAGACCTAGTTATTTTCCTTTTACCGAGCCAAGTGCAGAGATGGATATATCTTGCCTTATTTGTGAAGGGAAAGGTTGTAATATATGCAAATACAGCGGCTGGGTTGAGATTGGAGGTGCAGGAATGGTAGACCCAAATGTACTTCAAAACACAGGCATAGACCCAAATATCTATACTGGTTTTGCTTTCGGCATGGGCATTGAAAGGATTACCATGCTGAAATATCAGATTAAAGATTTGAGACTTTTTACAGAAAATGATGTTCGTTTCTTGCGTCAATTTCAAGGAGCAAACTAATTATATACTAATTTAAAGGTTTGAAATTCTAATTTTTTGATTGATTTTTGGCCTGTGAAAGATCCGGTATTTATCGGGTCAACTTGTTTTTCAACATTGTTTTAAGACATAGTTTTTATTTGAGAACAACTAATACATGAACTTTCGCCAACTTCCAGCGACCCTATTATTTTTCCTTATAACTTTTTCCGGTTCAGCTCAGGAATATACCCTAATTAGGTTTAAAGGTGTATTTTATAGAAGAGGTTTGCCTTTGTCGGTTGGTGCTAAGGTAGGTATTAACGATACCATTAAAGCTTCAAACAATAAAGATGTAGCAGTTTTCATTGAGAAAAAAGGGCAGCCTTTCATTGTTAAAAAAGCTAAAAAACGTCCATTTATTTTTAAAGGTTTAAAGCCAGGAGACCCCCAAAGTGATCCTGATTATTGGCAAAAATTTAAAAATGGCCTTACTTATATTCAAGATTTGAAAACTTTTTTTGGCAAGGAGGATTTAATTCTGTTCGACAATAGTGTGAAAGTGAAAATAAACGGCAAGTACTTTCCCATGACCTCATCAAACTATTTCTATGTGCAATTCAAATACGGCAAAGAAAAAGTTGGCAAAAAACTGATTGTCAAAAGGGACACTTTAATTCTGCTTCAATCTGAAATTTTTAAAATAGATAAAAAGCCTATCGCTGAATCAGCAGTTGAAGATCTACGGATCAGGTATTATAGCACTGCAGAAGCTAGAGATTTGAAATTAGGCAAGCTTAAATTTGTAAAAGCAAACGAAGCAGCCATGGCTCAGGTACTTGAAAGTTATGTTCAGTTTGCTAAAGACAACAACCATAAGCCAATAGACATCATGAAAAACTCCATCATCTTATTACAAGAGTTTTATGGCAAAACACCTCCTCCCTACAACATGATGGTTTGGCTGAATCAGAAATACAATCTACCTATTAAATAATTTTGGGGCTCATTGAAACTGAGAATCCCCTTTTTCAATATTCTTTAGATGAGGCATC
Organism: Cytophagales bacterium; assembly: GCA_038205175.1. Taxonomy (GTDB): domain Bacteria; phylum Bacteroidota; class Bacteroidia; order Cytophagales; family Flexibacteraceae; genus JBBRCC01. Next base: position 11,759 of record JBBRCC010000029.1, read on the forward strand.
TGATGGCTCATCGTGGTTGGTTTCAACTGGCTCTTGAATTTCGCCCAATTCTTCTGCATGTCTTATAAGCCCACCTTGTCGGGCAGTATTGAAAATTGCAGTGGCAGTTAATGCCCCGAACACCAACGACCCGATTACGAGCCTGTTGGCAAACTTCTTTCCTGTTTGAAGCGCCCAAAGTGTAAAAAGACTGAAAAGCCCGGAAATCAAGGCGACCCAAACTGTTTTTTCTGCTGCTTCTTCGTGCTCATGAATGAGATGGTGAGAAACTCCCTTAATGTCTTCAACAATCTCTTCTGCCTCTTCGCCTGATGCGTTCATGGCAAAAACAGAAAATGAGGCCAGAAATAGAATCCACAACCCCGTTTTTAAAACAGCATCTTGCTTTAGTAGTTTTCCAAACAACAAAACAAGGAAACCAATCAGAATACCAGCAACAGCAAAATGACTGAAAAACAGATGAAAATGAACAGGTGACATAATTTCAATTTTGGAAAGATTAACAAAAAACCCCGAATCGACGACCCGGGGTTCTTCACAAAAAGAGTGAATTTTGTTAGAACTTTTTGCCTGGGAAATAAGCCAAATGGCCTAATTCTTCTTCAATACGCAGCAATTGGTTGTATTTGGCCATCCTGTCGCTTCTGGAAGCTGAACCAGTTTTAATTTGACCAGTACCCAAGGCTACTGCGAGATCTGCAATGGTACTATCTTCAGTCTCCCCTGAGCGATGACTCATGATTGATTTATACTTGTTTCGATGTGCAAGTTCTACAGCCGCAATGGTTTCAGACAAAGAACCAATCTGGTTTACTTTTACCAAAATGGCATTCGCTATAGATTTATCAATGCCCTCTTGAAGACGGGTTACGTTGGTCACAAACAAGTCATCGCCAACAAGCTGACATTTGTCGCCAATTAACTCAGTTTGCAACTTCCAACCTTCCCAGTCGTCTTCCGCCATGCCATCTTCAATTGAAATGATCGGATATTTATTCACCCAATCCTTCCAGTAATGAGCCATCTCAGAAGAAGTCAGTTTATCCCCTGTCGATTTTTTGAAGTGATAAGTTTTTGTTTCCACATCGTAATATTCGGATGCAGCCGGATCCATGGCAATGAAAACGTTCTCGCCTGGCTTGTAACCAGCGACCTCAATAGCTTGCAAAACAACTTGAATTGCTTCTTCGTTCGACTTGATGTCAGGTGCAAAACCGCCTTCATCACCTACATTGGTGCTCAGACCTTTCTTCTTCAGAACCATTTTCAGGTGATGAAAAATCTCTGAACCTATTCTCATCGCTTCAGTAAAACTGGAAGCACCAGTAGGCATTATCATAAATTCCTGAAAATCTATGCTGTTGTCAGCATGACTGCCACCATTCAAAATGTTCATCATCGGAACTGGCAATGTATGGGCATTTACGCCGCCCACATACCTGTAAAGTGGTAAACCAGCCTCTTGGGCTGCAGCTTTGGCAACTGCCAACGAAACACCCAAAATGGCGTTAGCCCCTAACTTTCCTTTGTTTGGCGTACCGTCAATTTCGATCATGAGCTTATCGATTCCGCTTTGATCGAATACATTGTATCCTTCGAGTTCCATGGCCAGTGTGGTGTTCACATTTTCAACAGCCTGAAACACACTTTTACCCATGTACTTACTTTTGTCATTGTCACGAAGTTCAGCGGCCTCATGAGAACCGGTTGATGCTCCCGAAGGAACAGCAGCTCGTCCCATGTAACCATTCTCCGTAATTACATCCACTTCAACGGTAGGATTTCCTCTTGAGTCGAAAATTTGCCTTGCCTTGATGATTTCTATGTAGCTCATAATTTGCTATGTTGATTTGCCTGCAAACTTAGGCAAAATGGAATGCTTTGTGCCAACTTACCTAAAGTTGTTAACAGCCTGATTGACAAATTTTTCAGGCATCGCCAACAATTGATGCGAATATTCGCTCATCAATTTGTGGCACCAATACATCGAAAATGGCAAGCATGTACTAAATGAATTCATACTGACATGTTGGCAAAATTTTTGTTTTGCTACTTGCTTCAACATCCATTCAATCAAATGCTGCAAAAAATGAAAAACACTATCGTATTAGTTTTGCTAATATCTGCAGCAGCTTTTTGTATGAAAGCCCAATGCCAGAATGTTGAAAATAAGTTAAATTATGAAGCTTTTGATTTGTCGAATACCGGCAATCCCAAAGAGATAGGTACTGGAGAAAATGAATTCAGTAACCTGGCACTTGAAACGAGAATTTACTCGCACTTTGATCTGTCTGCCAATCTTCCAAACAGTGAAGCAAAGAAATTAGATTTTAAAGAATTAACCACCCTGGCAACAATTGAAATTGAAAAAAGGGCTGACTTAAATTCTGTTGTTTCTGCTTCATTGAATGCACCTGAAAAAATGAACAATCGAATTGAAATGAATACCTGGAGTTCCAACTCAGCTTTCAATACAGATTCTTATAAAAGCGTAGCACCTCAAGCAACAACTGTCTTTGAACTACAAAGTCTGCAAAGCGTTTCAAATGAACAACTCAACATTGTTGTATTCGGAAACAGAAACAGCTTGATGATTTCACCAAACCTAAATCAGCGAAGCTTGAATATTCTGGTTCCGATTTTTATGCAAGGCAGCATAGAAATTTCAAACCTGGAAGGAAAACTACTGAAAACCATTCGCTTCAGAGGTGCCGAAGTAGCTATAGATTTAGATTTTCCAGCGGGCACATATACTGTGAAGGCCTTGAACCAAGCCGGTAAAACAAAAGGCGAATCTGGTTTTTCAATTGATTGAAAAACAACCAAAACCTCCATTCTCAAGCAAAAAAAAATCCCGGCTGAAACACCGGGATTTTTTTTTGATCTATACTTTATTTCGCAAAGCTTACAGCCCGCTTTTCCCTGATAACAGTAATTTTGACCTGACCTGGGTATTGCATTTCTTTTTCAATTTTTTGGGCAATTTCGAACGATAGCATTCCCGCTTTGTCATCGCCCACTTTTTCAGCATCAAGAATGACCCTCAGTTCACGTCCTGCCTGAATGGCGAAACATTGAGTAACTCCTTCAAAGCCCATGGCAAGCGCCTCAAGGTCTTTCAATCGTTTGAGGTAACTTTCTGCAACCTCACGGCGAGCACCAGGTCTGGAACCTGAAATAGCGTCGCAGGCCTGCACAATGGGTGAGATTAGGCTTGTCATTTCCATTTCATCGTGGTGGGCGCCAATGGCATTGCAAACATCTGGATGTTCTTTAAACTTTTTGGCAAGCTCATACCCAAGCACAGCATGTGGCAGATCTTGCTCTTCGTGCCAAACCTTCCCAATATCATGAAGCAAACCAGCTCGCTTGGCCATTTTTACATTTAAGCCAAGTTCAGCAGCCATGGTAGCACAAAGCCTGGCAGTTTCACGAGAGTGTTGAAGCAAATTCTGGCCATACGACGAACGATATTTCATACGTCCAACCATGCGAACCAATTCAGACGGCAAGCCATGTATGCCCAATTCGATGGCTGTTCTTTCGCCAACTTCAACAATTTCTTCTTCAATATTTTTGCGTGTTTTGGCTACTATCTCTTCAATTCGGGCAGGGTGGATGCGGCCATCGGCAACAAGTCTGTGAAGTGACAGCCTTGCAATCTCACGACGAATAGGATCAAAACCGGATATCACAATGGCTTCAGGTGTGTCGTCTACAATAATTTCTACACCTGTGGCTGCTTCAAGGGCTCTGATGTTTCTTCCTTCACGACCAATGATTTTCCCCTTAATATCGTCGCTTTCGATGTTAAAAATGGAAACTGAGTTTTCAATGGCATGCTCTGCAGCTGTTCGTTGAATGGTTTCAATCACAATTTTCTTAGCCTCTTTGGTGGCCGTAATTTTAGCCTCCTCCATGATTTCTTTGATGTACGAACTCGCTTTTGTGCCGGCCTCTTGTCTAAGGGCTTCAACAATTTGATCCCGAGCTTCCTCAGCTGTTAAATTTGCAATTTTCTCCAGTTTCTGAACTTGCTGTTGTGTGAGTCTCTCCATATCCTCTTTTCGCTTAGCAACAATTTCTTGCTGGGCTAAAAGATTTTCTTTAGCACTCTCCAATTCAGCTTCTTTTCGGCCATTGGTCTCAATTTGCCTCGAGACTTGTTGTTCCTTTTGCTTGATGCGGTTTTCGTTGGCCACCTGGGCATTTCGCCGCTTGTTCATGTCTTCTTCAAACTCTGATTTCAACTTGAGCCAATGCTCTTTTGCTTCGATCATTCTTGTTTTCTTAACGTTTTCGGCATTGAGTTCAGCTTCCTTTAAGATAAGGTCAGACTTTTCTTTCCCTTCTTTTTGAAGTTGATCTAGATTGGCTTTTAAAAGGTATTTGTTAATGAGAAAGCCTACCACTACCCCTGCTATGAGACCAAGCAGGACAAATAAAATTTCCATAATGTTGTTGACATGTTAAAATGATTCAAAAATACTCATGTCTGGAACCTACATTACAGCAAAATGCGAAGTGGAATTATATTGCATCCAAGGCTTGATTCCGGAAAAAATCAATGGCCTTAAGTACTTAAATCCTTTTCGAGAGCCGATTGAAGCACTTGCAAGCGTTTGCCAACCTGCTCTTCAATTTGACCCAACTCCTTTTCTTTACTAAGCTTTTCGATCATACAATCGAAAGCTACCAAAGCCAGGAGGTCTTGTTTATCGTCTAATTTGAATGTGTTTTGGTATAAGGCCAATTGTTCATTTATCAGTTGAGCCGCCTCAAGAATCCGTTCTTCTTGCGAAGGTTCGGTTTTCATGGGGTATTCACGCCCAGCAATGGTAAGTTTAACTGATATTTTTTCCATGCCTTGCAGCTGTTCTGCTTTTATTCATTCAATTGTGCGATGCACTTCTCAATTTCCTTGATGTATTCGTCCAGTTTTGTTTTAACAACGGGCGAAATAGACGCCACGCCATTGGGTTTTGTTTCTATCCCGGACAAGCCGGTATTTTGTTTTCCCTCCTTCATTTCCTGCTCCAGTCGGGTATTTTGGGCCATTAACTTCACATTTTCTTCCTTCAGTTGATTTACCAAATTTTTAAGCTCAAATCGCTCATCAAGCAATCTCACCATATTCTTTTCAAGGTGATCTATCTTTTCAAGCAACTGTTCAAGAACTTCCATTTGACCCTTAGGAGATACATTGTGAAGAAATAAAAATCAAAGCGATTCAGGTAACTTGATTTTTATGGAGGCGAAAGGTAAAATATTTTGTTCAAATGAAAACAACCTTTTCTATTTCACTTCAACCTAATAGGCGTATACCCCAATTTATCAAGGGTTTTCGATCAAAAAAAAATTAAAAAATGAGGATAAATCAGTTAAAACCAATACGAACGCCCAGCTGAAGAGGATGCAAAGTTGCAACTCCAGGCACGGAAATTCTATGATTAATAAAATATTGAACAGTGGGCTCAATGACCAGATTTTGACGGGCATTTAAGTTTACTTGAAATGGCAAGCCAATGAAAGCATTGAAGCCAATTTCTGATTTACTATTTTGCGAGCTTAAATTTGAAATCAAATTGGTTTCACTTTGGATTTGGCTTACTACTACCCCCGCCCCTAGTCTTATAGAGGCAGGACCAGCCACATTTCTAAGCAGCAACCCACCAGAAAGTTGCATGTAAAGAGATTGTAAATTGAACTGATAGGTACGGTCCGTAAATTTTCCTGAATATACCAATTCCTGACCTTCCCCTTGCTGATGTTGGTAACCCAAAAGCGAATCGCCGGTAGATTTAAACTGAGCCTTGTATTGATGCCAGCCTAATCCGAGAGTCAAAAATCCATCTACCCTTTTCGAAAAAGGTTTTGCAACTGTGGCACCAAGTTCAAACCCTGTTCGGTGTTTGGATAGGGTGGCAGGAAGTTGTTGGCTTTTTACCGAAAATTCAGGATTGATGTTGTAATAATTCATCATTAAGCCACCCCAAAATGAAACTGAAATCGGATAACGGGCAAATGGCTTGTTCATGGAACTGGCGTCGTGTACAATCGAATTTTCCAGATAATTGTCCAACCATGACAATCCAGCCATTTTTGGACCAATGGTTTGGCCAATATCCCAACTTGAGTTGGCTGAAGTGACGATATTGGCCTTATTCGGATCCACTTCTTTTAGTAGCTCTACGATCCCTTTGCCGGAATAAGCACCAGAATTATTTGTTACATAATCTTCTTCTATTGATCTAAACGCAGCCTTTTGTTTATCCTGATAGGTAGTTGCTGCATTACTTTCCGAGTTGCCAAAGTTTTTAGAACCAACGTTGGACACAGGTAAACGTTTCTCCCTAAGCAGGTTTGATTGATTTGCTTTGATTCCATCCGAGGATTTGGAAAATAATTGAAGATCATTGTCAGAAATCGAAGAAGGGCTTTTTGTAGCTTGAATTAAATCGGCTTTTGGTTTAGATAAGGCTAACTTTTCTGATGAATTGATGGAATTTGGCCAAAGTATTGCAAGGGTTGTAAATCCACCCGTGAGCACCAAAGCAGAAACCCAAAGAAAACCAGCCTTTTGCCAGAAAAACAGATTTGTACCAGCATGAATCTGCTGTTGAACCCTTGCCCAAGCCGTAGGCGAAGGCGAAGGTTCGGGCTGGTACCGTCCGAATTTGTCACTTAAAAAACCTCTTTCTTCCATTCGTATTTATGTTCGAGTTGACGTCGCAGCAATTCCTTGGCCCTAAAGTATTGGCTTTTGCTGGTGCCATCGCTTATGTTGAGTAGAGCTCCTATTTCCTGATGAGTGTATCCTTCAATGGCATGCAGGTTAAAAACCATCCTGGCACCATCGGGCAAGGCATCTACAAGTTTCATTATATCTTCAACACCCAGTTGGGTTAAAATTTCACTGGTTTCGCCCGAAGAAATGTCAAAATCAGGTTCCTGGCTGTTATACCAGGTCTGCTTCTTATTCTTGTGGTAATGGTTGATAGATTCTCTCACGAAAATCCGCTTCAGCCATGCCTCAAAATGACCTCCTCTGTATGTATGAAGTTGCGTAAAAACTTTTGCGAATGTTTGTACCATCACATCTTCTGCTTCCATGGTTTGGCGGCAGTAGCGCATACAAATTCCGAGCATGCGTCTGTTGTATTTTTCATACAGCACCCGCTGATGACGCTCGCTGCCCCGAAGGCAACCCTCTACCAACTCTCCATCAATGCTATTCAAAACTTTTGCAATTTGTAACGTGAGCGATTACTATTATCAAGGATGTGTTTGTCAAAGATAATGAAAATTACAAATGCTTAGTTCTTTGTCAGTCTTGTGGAAAACACTTGACCACCTTTAGCTCTGATGAAAAGCAGGTAATAACCTGTAGGCAAACTACTTACATCAATTTTTTTTGAATCCGATTCCATGTGAATTTTACCACTTAAATCGCTGATTGTCACTTTTTCCAGTTCTTGTTCTAATGAAACGTTTATCCAAGTCCTTGTCGGATTTGGAAAAACCTGAATTTGTCTCTCTATTGATTTTCTAAGGTGAGAAACCACGGAAAGACCTTGCTCTTCAACCAAAAACTGCAACATCGGCGAAAGTCCCCATTGGTTAACTTGAAACCGCACTGATGCAGGCGCTACCATGGGGTGGTCGAGTGTAAGCCAATATCGCCCATTTGCCAATTGATTGATTTCGAAAATACCATCAGCATTTAGCGATCTCACATCCAACATGTTGTTGTTTGAATCACCTAGCACAAGGATGGCATTGGTTGCATCAAATGGAATTTGGTGTTGCTCACCGGTTTCTGGATCAATGTAATTGACCATGTTGCCTATACCCAAAACAAAACCTCTCACAATGCCTGAATCTCGGGACGAGGGACTAAATCTCCGTGGAATGAGATTAATAATTTTTTCACCAGGACCTTGAATAACATCGGCCTGCAGCCAGTTTAGAGTATTATAGGAATAGGTTGGCACATATCTCAACATGCTTTGACCTACCGGGGTGGCTTTGAGAAGATAGCTTCCAATTGGTAAACTAAGATTAAATCTACAGTTCCTGGCAGGATTTTGTGATGTTGAATATGCGTTTTTGTTTCCTTGTGTAAAACTAAAAGCTTCTAACACAACCGAATCAATAGCACATTGCCCTTGGCTAAAATCGGGCGATACTCCTTGCACAACAACAGAAACTGCAAAATGACCTTGCCTTGGTCTTACCTCGATGGTGTCGCACCAGGAAATTCTACATTGAGAAGAAAACACTGCTTCGGCGCACACATTGTAACGGCCAGGATAGCGATAAACATGTTGAATTTGCTGACCCTCTTGAAATGAACCATCGCCCAGGTTCCAAAATAAAGGTACTTGAGGAGGAACATTGGCACTCACAGCAAACTGATATAAACTGTCTGCTGCAGCATGATTGAATCGGACAGGCAGATTGCAACGGTTTTGAATAACAACTGTCCGGCAAAATTGATATGTCTGGCCTGTATTAATGTCAGTAATGTTTAAGCAAATCCGTTTGGAGCCTGGAGTGTCAAATTGTTTGATCAGGGCAAAGTTTGTTGTGTCTAAAACTTCGTGGTCTACAGTCCAACGTATGTGGCGATTTGCCCCATAACATGAGTCTAAATCCAGACTTTGCCGCTTAGGCAAACATGTTATAATTGTTCCCGTTGGATTGGCCAGTGTATCGGCCTGAACTGTAAATTCGGGGGAGCACGGTGGAGGTGAATTGAAGCAATAAAATGGGTAAACAAAAAAACTATTGGCGCCAGGATTTGCAAAAAGCCTTAAATCAACATCATTGCCATTACAATTTCTATAAGCAAGCCTGAAGATGTGTATTTTGTTATTGTTGTAAATGGGTAGTTGAGTAAAAAATCGGGCATCGTTGTCGGTATCCAGCGTGGCCACTAAACCTGCTATTCCCTGCGGCATCCATGTGGAATCATAATCTAGAAATATACGAACGGTAACCTGAGTTCCTCTTGGTAAACCAGGTGTTGAAAGTAAAATTCCATTTAAAGGTTTTGTTCTCACAGGGCCCGGCTGTGCGCATGCCAGATTTCCACCTATGAAAATGCTCAAGGTAAGAAGAACAAAAATGGCGCTGCAAATCTTTATCATCAATTGAGTCTAGTTACCAGTTTTTGGAAATGGCTACAGTAGCAGTGTCGCATTTGCCAGCTTGTGTGCAAATTCGATATTCAAAATTATCACTTACAAAATTCTGGGGATTGTTGACCAAATACCACCAGGAATCATTCTGAAAAACGAGTTTACCCGAACCATTTGTTGCAGGAAACCGAGTTATTTCAAAAGAACTTAAATTGATTTTTCCCTGACAATATCCATCGTTTTTTAAAAGGTCGGCAGGTTGAAATATTCTGAAGTAAAACCCATTGGGTAAGGTCAAAGTATCATTTTTGAGTTTGAAATTAGTTTCGCAGTATTCGCTTTGGGGGTTTGTTTCCACAACTACATCTGCAGTCCTGCATCTGTTGAAAGAACCACAAACTTCATAGCTGATGTTTACTTTGCCTGAGGCGAAAGGCTGAAGCAAAATTTCAATGGTATTATTTGACCAAGAAATACTCTTTGCCTGAACAGACCATGCTTTGGTAATAGCAGATGATGTGCATTGGCCCAAAACGTCATTGCTCAAAACATTCAAACTTAAAAGGTCATTAGACCTATCTGGAAAACTGTAAAAATCGGGATTCAAACTAAACTGACAAGGTGGAAAAACCTGAAAGCTCACTTTTGCTTCTTTACATTCGGTGCCCAGGCAATAAGAATATGTGAGCGAATCACTGCCAATAAAACCTGCCATGGGTGTATAAACAAAAGTACCTGACACGCCTGAAGGAGAAATAGTGCCGTGTACTGGTTGACGAACGGTAACAGCAATTTGTTTATCTAAAATACTCAAATCAAATAATTGAAAAGAAATAGAATCGTTGCCAGCCATGTCTATCTCAAGGTGTCGGGGCTGGTCTTCTTCTAAAAAAACCGGCCTCGGATTTTCCTGTACTTTGTCGCAGGCCCCAAGAAGTAGGCAGGTGACAAACAGGAAAATCGTTGGCCGGAATTTCATTTTCACTTTCAACTTCAAACGTCAAGACAGCAAATGCAATCTTGGGGTTGCAACTGATTAAATTAATATTTCACCACAGCTGAACAATGGCAGAAAACAGAACATTATTGTAAGGCTGTGAAACCAGAAAATATTTTAGAAATTGGGTTGAAGGAGGTATTTCTGATAAAAATCTTCGATGGCTTTTACAGCTTCATCAGCTGTGTCTACAAGATTTACCAGATCGAGGTCTTCCTCATTGATGTATGCTTCGCTCAACAAAGAGCCTTTCAGCCAGGTGAACATCCCATCCCAAAAGGTTTTGCCAACCAGAACAATGGGGAAGCGGCCAATCTTTTTTGTTTGGATAAGGGTCAATGCTTCAAACAGCTCATCCATTGTTCCAAAGCCACCCGGCATAACCACAAAGCCCTGGGCATACTTGATAAACATTACCTTTCGAACAAAAAAGTAATCGAAATTGATAAGTTTATCTCTATCAATATATACATTGTTGAATTGCTCGAATGGCAGCTCAATATTTAGCCCTACTGATTTACCTCCATTTTCAAAAGCCCCCTTATTTCCAGCTTCCATAATACCTGGGCCTCCTCCGGTTATTACACCATAACCTTTATTTACCAATTTGCCGGCAATTTCTTCTGCCAATTTATAATAGTGATGGTTGGCCTTGGTTCGTGCGGAACCAAATATGGAAACACATGGGCCAATTTTGGCTAATTTTTCAAAACCTTCCACAAACTCGGCCATAACTTTAAAAATGACCCAGGAGTTGGCACTCTTGATTTCATGCCAATCTTTTTCCTGAAAAGCCTTTCTTATTTTTTGTTCCTCGGGATTGAGTTCTGATGGATGGTTAATTGGTTCACTCATAATGATTATTTTTTTAAAAAAGCTGGCAAAGATAGTGGATTTCGGGTAAAATCGTTTTCTCTGCTTTTTACTTTTTATGCCCTGATACTTGCCCACACCACCTGCCAATCTCCTCACTTCCTGTGGATTTATTACATTGGGTAGGTTGAAGGCATATTCAATTAAAATCAGAAATTACAGCCCCCTACTTTTGACCTCGTAAAACAGAAAACAAATCGCTGTTTTTGAATTCACATTTAAATAAGGATTTTTGGCCGCTTCACACACGCATTTTAAAGCATTATGATAAAATCTATGCGCATTGCAAACAAGCTTGTTGCTCTCAGTTTAGGAACAACTATGCTCTGGTCTTGCTCTTCTGAAAAACAGGAAGACACTACAGATCAACATGTAGATTCATCGGCATTGACCGAACAATCTACACAGCCCTCGAGGTCCCAGGAATTTTTCCAAAGCCTGCCTTCGCCCATTCACATCTCCAGAATATTTCAACGAGCAGGTTTGAAATATTTATCTGGGTATTCTAATCCTGCAGACAACGCCACCAAGTACATGTCGCCATACAGTCGCTCTGTTAATATGGGCGTGTACACTACAGACCTGGCATACTGCACATTCAGCGATCAAACCCAGGAAGCTATCACTTATTTTAAAGCAGTGAAAACGCTTACGGATGGTTTGAACATGAGTAGCATTTTTGAAAACACCAATTTGGTGCCCCGCTTTGAGAAAAACTTAGGCAACAAAGATTCATTGATTATGCTAATGTCTGATCTTTCTATGGAATCTGACATTTTGCTGAAGCAAACTTCAAGGCTTGATGTGGCCTATCTTTCATTCGCAGGAGCGTGGACAGAAAGCATGTACATTGCTACTCAAATCCTCAAAAAAGCGAAAAACCCAGAGCTAAGCAATCGAGTGGCCGACCAACAAGGCTCGCTGGAAAAACTCATCGTTTTGCTGCAAGACTATCAGGATAAAAAAGAGTTTTCAAACTTGATTGCCAGTCTTAGCGAAATCAAAGTCACTTTCAAAAAAATCAATAGTGGCAACAGCGATGAAGATTTTGGCACCTTAACAAGCCAAATTGAAACTTTGAGAAACAAACTTACAAGCGAAATCTGATTTCAGGAAGACTATGAAAAGCATTAAATTACTACTTCTCATTATTGCTTCATCTATGATGATGCAATCGGCCAACGCTCAGTGCAGCGACAGGCAAATCAAAAAATTGTGTAAAGAAGGCCTTGGTTCATATATATTTGAATCAGCTGCTTTTAAGCCTCTTTCTGCTTTCAACATCAAGAAAAACACCATTGAAGCTGCGTTTTCTGTATACTCTCAGGAAAGTTATCGTTTGCTTCAATTGAGCTCTGGATTTTCAGATCCTGTTGAGTTTTCAATTTATGATGCTGATAGAAACCTGCTTTTCAGTAGCAGCAAAGACAAGGGAGCAAAGCACTATGACTTTGTAGCACAAAAAAGCGGTGATTACTCCATCGAATTCAAGGTGCCAGGGGCTGATGCAAACAATGCCAATGCTTGTGTTGCCTTTGCTATAGGTTATAAATAAACAGTGCAAAACTTTCTTCAAAATGCCCCGTCTTACGACTGGGCATTTTTTTTGAAATGAATAGACCTTTTTAATTGAAAACAAAAAACCCGCCTTTTAAAGAGCGGGTTTTTTTAAAAATGTCAATTTGAAAATTATCTAGAGCAATGCAATTTCATCACCATTTTGGTTGATTAGTTTGAAGTTAACCACACCTAGAGATGAGTCTTGCTGGATAGGAATCCACTTGCCGTATTTAAATAGCCAATCTACCTGTTTAGAAATTAATCCTTTGGTAAAATAGGCGTATAAATACGGATGAAGATGCACCGAAATTTTCTTTTCGTTTTGCTTTCTGAGCACATAGTCAAGGTTTTGCTCAACCGTGTCGCTCACCGAAATACTGGCAGAAATAGTGCCTGTCCCGCTACAAGTTGGACAAGTTTCTGTGGTGACTACAGCTATATCAGGTCTTACCCTTTGACGGGTAATTTGCATCACTCCGAATTTTGATAAAGGCAGCACGGTATGCTTGGCACGTTCGCCAGCTAGCTCTGTCCGCATTTCATCATATACACGCTTCTTATTGTCAATTTTACGTTGATCAATGAAATCGATACAAATGATGCCACCAAGATCCCGAAGTCGAAGCTGGCGTGCTATTTCCCGAATAGCTTCAAGGTTCACTTTTAAGGCAGTACTTTCCTGGTCTTCCATAGCATTGTGGGTGGCACTACTGCCACTATTCACATCAATTACATGGAGAGCCTCTGTGTGTTCTATAACCAGGTAGCCGCCACTTGGCAAACTCACGGTTTTGCCAAACAAGGTTTTTAGCTGCTTCTCTATACCGGTTTGTTCAAACAATTTTTGTTTGCCGGCATGCAGCTTTACAATTTTTTCTTTCTCAGGCGCTATTTCATGAATGTAATTCTTGATGTCATAATACATCTCTTCCGAATCGCATGTGATGCTATCGAAACTTTCATTCAACAAATCTCTGAGAATAGAAGAGGCCCTGTTCATTTCACCGATTACGATGTCACGTGGCTTGGCATTCTTGAGTACTTTTATGCCGTCCTCCCACTTTTTCACCAGGTTTTCCAGGTCTTTCAACAGCTCTTCCGACGTTTTGCCCGCCGCAACTGTTCTTACAATGATGCTGCATTGCTCGGGTTTGACAGACGAAACGATTTTCGACAAACGGCTTCGTTCATCTCTATCGCTTATTTTTCTGGAAACATTAACTCCTGAATGTGAAAATGGACATAGAACCAGGTATCTGCCAGCCAGCGATAATTCACACGCCAGCCGTGGACCTTTGGAAGAAATCGGCTCTTTGCTCACCTGGACCAGAATTTGCTGATTCTTAGTAAGAACTTGAGTTATTTTTCCAAGTTTGTCTATGTCTACCTCGGCTTTGTAAGAACCCATTCTGTAAGAGGCGTTCTTTTGTGTGAGCAAGGAGGCAGTAAATTTATTCAGGGTCTTTACCTGAGGGCCAAGATCGAGGTAATGTAGGAATGCATCCTTCTCATGACCAATGTCTACAAAGGCCGCATTTAGGCCTTCCGATAATTTCTTAACGGAGCCTAGATATATGTCGCCAACATTGAATTTTGTTCCCTTTTCTTCAAAGTGATATTCGATGAGGCGCTTTTCTTGTATCAAAGCAATTCTATCGCCATTGGGCGATGAACTGATTACCAATTCATTATTCAACCTCTTTACGCTTTTTTGGATAATCTGATCATGAAACAGCAAAACCGCAAGCTAATTTTCTAATGCCTGCGGCATTTATGTAAAGAAGTAACTCTCAGTTACTTCTTTTTGTGCCTGTTCTTTCTCAGCCTCTTTTTCCGTTTGTGAGTGGCCATTTTGTGTCTTTTTCTTTTCTTACCGCAAGGCATGATTTTAAAATTTATTGGTTCAACAATTCTTTAAGTTGCATTTCAATGGTTTCTTTTGTTTCAGGGTCAGACTCTAGTTTTAACGCTTTTTCAAAACTTGAAACAGCTTCCTTCTTAAGGTTTAATTTCGCCTGACTTAAACCCAAATAATAATACCCATTCACCGAAACCGGGTTAATGCGTACCACTTCTTCAAACCTTTTGGCAGCTTTGCCATATTGACCGGTTTGAAAGCTGAAAATCCCCAGATTGTACTGAGCAAATTCATTATTGGGCTCATTTTCTGCCACTTCCCTCAACATCAATATTCCTTCCATGGGTTTATCGGTGCTGATGTAGGTCATGGCAATTTTTGCTTTTACTGTGTTGTCCGCAGGGTCAACTTGTAAAGCTTTTTCAAAGTATGATCGAGCTTTTTCTGCATTAATCTGAGCTGACTCCTTTTTTAAACTTAAGGATAGCAGATCAGAATATGCATCACCTGCAGCAACATAGCTCACTTTTCCGGGAAAATCCTTTGCTAAGCCTGCTGCTAAACTAGCTGCAGAATCCGCCATGTTGTTCACTTTATAAAATGACAACAATCTTTGCTTTTCAACCAACTCTGAAGCCGTGCCTTTTACTTTGGCTATACTTTCACGAAAATATCCAACAGAGTCATTCAGGCCTTCTGTTACACCATGTGAATCCTGATTTTGACTTGAGGATTCACCGCTGCCCAGGTTATTGGTTTTGCCTTTGTCGGTAGCTTCAGATTGTTGCACCACTACTTTCGGAAGATTGTAAAGCAAAACCACCAGAGCCACCGAGGCAATGGTGGTAATGATGATTTTCTTTTGCACGAGAGGTAGTGGCATAAAGCCGGATTATTTTCCTTTCAGTGCTATGCTTTCTTTTACCTGCTTCACAAATTCTTTCGAAGGTTTGAAGCTTGGCACAAAGTGCTCGTCAATGACAATGGCTATATTTTTGCTGATGTCTCGTGCAACTTTTTTAGCTCGTTTTTTGTTGACAAAGCTGCCAAATCCACGAACGTAAATGTTTTCACCGCCAGCCATAGAGTCTTTTACGACTTCGAAAAATCTTTCGACTGTAGCTTGCACATCAGTTTTGTCAATCCCAGTTTTTTGGGCAATTTCGGAAATTACTTCTGCTTTTGTCACTTTCGCAACTGTTTGATTTTCAATGATAACTTTGGACACGTTCCAAAATTGAGGGGGCAAAAATAGCTGGAATTTTTAAACTAAAAACCTGATAATTAGAAATTTGGAAGAAAAATTAATTAAACAACCAAAAATGGAGGCTGCGGCACTCTCAGATAAGCTTTTGCATTGGTACAAAAAATCGGCCCGTGATCTGCCATGGAGACACACCTCCAATCCATATCATATTTGGTTGTCGGAAGTGATTTTGCAACAAACCAGGGTAAACCAAGGCTTGCCTTATTACCATGCATTCCTCCACCATTTTCCTACAATTGATCTGTTGGCCAATGCACAAAGTGACCAGGTGATGAGGGTTTGGCAAGGTCTGGGCTATTATTCAAGGGCCAGAAATCTCCACAACACGGCCAGGTATGTGCACGAAAACTTGCAAGGCAAATTTCCTGAATCCTACGCAGAATTGATCAAGCTTCCTGGAATAGGGCCTTACACAGCGGCGGCGATTGCCTCTTTTGCGTTTAAAGAACATGTAGCCGTGCTGGATGGAAATGTGTTTAGGGTTCTTTCAAGGCTTTTTTTAGTAGAAACTGATATTTTATCTACACCAGGCAAAAAGCAATTTAGTGCCCTGGCCCTTGAATTATTGCCTTCGAAAAATAGTGACATATATAATCAGGCCATAATGGAGTTGGGCGCATTAGTTTGTTTACCCAAAAATCCAGATTGTGGCAATTGTCCGCTTCAGGGTCAATGTTTGGCCTATTCTGCCAACAAACAAGCCGAACTGCCTGTGAAACAAGCGAAAGCGAAACCCCGAAACAGGTATTTCCACTACCTGATTATTCGGCATCAGAATCATTTGCACTTGAGGCAGCGCAAAGGCAAAGACATTTGGAATGGATTATTTGAATTTTGGGCTCTTGAAACATTGGAAGCTGAAATAAGTCTGGAAAATTGGAAGTTGAACTGGCCTGCAGATTGGCCGGATTTGGATGCAGGTAAATGGAGGTTTCTATCGAGTAAAAAACACCAACTAACCCACCAAACCTTGTTTGCACAAGCATATCTGGTAGATTTTGAGCACAGACCTAAGGATATGAAATTCTATTCGTTTGAAGAAATTCATCAATTGCCCAAACCTGTGTTGATAAATAAATTTTTTGCGGAATTGGATAAATTGTAATTTCGTAGTTCACATTTAAACCAAACTAATTATGGCAAGCTATAACAAGATAATCTTAATTGGAAACCTGGGCAAAGATCCGGAAATCCGAAATACTGAAGGCGGCAAAAAAGCCGCATCATTTTCACTTGCAGTGAATGACTCGTACACAGACCGATCTGGAAATAAGGTTGAGAAAACAGAATGGTTCAGGATAACATTTTGGGGACCCCGAGGAGAAACTGTAGCTCAATACCTTAAGAAAGGAATGCAAGTGTATGTAGAAGGCCGGCTTTCAACCAATACCTACACAGACCAAACCGGTCAGCAAAAATTTAGTCTTGAAGTTTTGGGAGGTGAGTTTCAAATGCTTGGCTCAAAGGCTGATAACGAGCAAAATTATGGCCGAGAAGGCGGAGGTGAAAGCAGGGCTCAAACTCCAGTGCATCAAACAAATGTATCAAATTCACCTTCTTCTGTTTCAGCACCTACAGATTTTGCTTCATCGCCAGCAGAAGACGATTTGCCCTTTTAAAAAACAAGCATAAAAAAGGAGCTTAGAAGGCTCCTTTTTTATTTAGCTACTCACCAAAAACTCATCGTGCTGACTTCGATCCAGCCCTACTTTTTCGTCTGCCTCACTAACCCTTAATGGCAAAACAATATCTGTTATTTTTAACAATAAATAAGAACCAACAAAGGCAAAAACCGAAACAGCAACCAAGGCAAAAAGATGATTCTGAAATAAAGTAGTTTCGCCAAAAAATAAGCCTTGATCTGTAACACCTTCATTGATTGCCTTTGATGCGAAAATGCCTGTCATAACCATACCGACCATGCCGCCTACACCATGACAAGGAAATACATCTAACGTGTCGTCCAACCGGGATCTTGAGCTACCCCAATGAGCCAGAAAATTGGATATGATGGATGCTATTGTACCTATGAAAATGGAAATCGGAATGGTAACAAAACCTGCTGCAGGAGTAATGGCTACTAGTCCAACCACAGCTCCGATACAAAATCCGAGTGCTGAAACCTTTTTGCCTTTGGCAGCATCGAGCAAAACCCAGGCTAAACCTGCAGCTGCGGCAGCCGTGTTGGTATTGGCAAAAGCTATTGCAGCAAGCGTAGAAGCACTTACTGCCGAGCCAGCATTGAAACCAAACCAGCCAAACCAAAGCAAACCTGTTCCCAAAAGCACAAAAGGTATATTGGCTGGGGGCAAAACATTAGACTCTACTTTCGATTTTCTGGGTTTGAGAAAAATAGCTCCGGCAAGGGCAGCCCAACCGGCGGACATGTGAACAACTGTTCCCCCTGCAAAATCGAGTACTCCCATTTTAAAAAAGTAACCATCAGGGTGCCAAGTCATGTGAGCTAAAGGCGTGTATATGAATATGGTGAACAAGACAATGAAAAACACATACGACTTGAAGTTGACCCTTTCAGCCATTGAACCTGTAACTAAAGCAGGTGTAATGACTGCAAATTTTAATTGAAAAAAGGCAAAAACAACCAAAGGAATTGTAGGTGCAAGCGACCATGGCCTGGCATCTAACACGCCTTTAAAAAATAAATGGTCGAGTGGGTTTCCTATAAAACCGCCAATGGAAGTACCAAACACAAGTCCAAAACCAACCACTACCCAAAGCACACTCACAATGCCCATGGCAATAAAGCTTTGAAACATGGTTGAAATCACGTTTTGCTTGTTGACCATGCCCCCATAGAAATAGGCTAAGCCAGGCGTCATGAGCAGTACAAAAGCTGTTGCAACTAACATCCAGGCAGTGTCTCCGCCATCAATTCCTTCGGTGATAATGCTTGAAGGTACTGCAGGAAAAACCAATGCCAAAAAGCTGATCAACAGAAGAATAAGAAGTGGAAGAATATCAAATAGTTTGCGCCCAGGTTTAGCGTATACTTTTTGGTTTGGCTTTTCTACAACTGGGATTTCTGTTATCGAACTCATCTTTGCTTGCTTTTAATGCTACTGTTGAATTTGTGATTGGACCAGCTGGTAAAGAACAATTGATGATGCCAAAAAAGGCACCATCAAATTATTCTGTTTTGAAAAAATAAGTAGGGCTTACTTTTCGAAAGCAAAAATCTGACTTTATTGCTTTAATTTCAAATTTTAGGACATAATAATGTAATTTTTTTAATTATTCACTTACTAATTTACGAAATTACTCTCAAAAACAGGCCTCAATCTATTTTATTTCTGATTTTTAGACAAATTGAAGTTATTCTGCATTTATCAAAATTCACAGAATAATATATTGTAAATTCAAAAAACCTCCAAATATCAACCTATTTGAAAATCTAAAAAACGCATTGTAAATTGAGCTTATGCTTCGGCGTGTTTAAACTGCATGTGATAAAGATGCGCATAGTGCCCGTTTAGCTGAATAAGTTGTTCATGGCTTCCTCTCTCCACCACTTCACCTTTGTCTAGCACAATAATTTGATTGGCTTTCTGAATGGTAGAAAGTCTGTGCGCTACAATCACAGAAGTTCGGCCTGACATAAGTTTTTCAATGGCAGATTGAATGAGCTCTTCCGTTTCAGAATCGACCGAGGAAGTGGCTTCGTCGAGTACGATGATATTTGGGTTGTAAACCATGGCCCGCACAAATGATATCAATTGCCTCTGACCAACGCTTAAAGTTGCTCCCCGTTCCATCACAGGATAATTGTAGCCCCCAGGTAAATTGTCGATAAACTTATTTGCACCCACAAGTTCAGCGGCATGTTTTACTTGTTCAGTGGATATAGCAGGATTGCCCAAAGTTATGTTGTCCATGATGCTTCCGGAAAATAGAAATACATCTTGAAGCACGACACCAATGCAACGTTTGAGTGCTTCAATTTTATAGTCCTGAATGGGTACATTGTCAATATCAATTTCGCCCTTGTTCACATCATAAAATCGGGTAAGAAGGTTGATAATTGAAGATTTCCCTGCTCCTGTTGCACCAACAAAGGCGACGGTTTCACCCTCTTTAATGTTAAATGATACGTTTTTCAACACCCATTCTTCTTGGTTATAAGCAAACCAAACATCCTTGAATTCAATTTTACCTTGTAGTTTAGTAGGCGACAGGACACCAGTTTCAGGTATTACATCATTGTTGTCGAGCAATTTCAAAATACGGTCTATGGATACAATGCCCAATTGCAATGTGTTGAACCGGTCTGCAATGGCACGTATTGGCCTGAAAAACATAGCAATATACATGATGAAAGCTATCAGTGTGCCTAATGTAACTTCCTCAGCAATAACACCTTTTGCCCCATACCAAACCAATAGGCCTGTGCCCGCAGCACCAATAACTTCAGCTACCGGAAAGTAAACCGAATAGTACAACACCGACTTGATGTTGGCTCTTTTGTGTTCTTTATTGATTACTTCAAACTTTTTAAACTCCCTTTTTTCTGCACCAAAAATCTGAACAATGTTCATCCCGGAAACATGTTCCTGAACAAAAGCATTGAGGTTGGCCACGGCAACTCTGGCATCATTGAAAGCACCTTTTAGTTTTTCTTTGAACACGTAGGTACTGATAATAAGGAGCGGAAACATGGATAAACTCACCAAACTCAACTTCCAGTTGGTATAAAACATGAGAATTACGATAAACAAAAGCTGAAGCAAGTCGCCCGCCATAGAAGCCAGACCTTCAGAAAATACATCTGAAAGGGTTTCGATATCAGAAATATTTCTGGTCACTAATCTTCCGATTTGGGTGTTGTCGAAAAACTTTAGCCGAAGGCTAAGAATATGGTTGTAAAGTTTTACCCTGATGTCACGAATGATGGTTTGACCCAACCAGCCAGACAAATAGGTTTGGGTATATTGAGCTATGGATTGCAGCACCAGCAGCCCGACCATAATCAAGGCTATGTAGCTCAAGCCTTCCATGTCGCCCTCTGCCATATATTTGTCTACCGACAGCTGAATGAGATAAGGCCTGATGGGCGAAAGTGCGCCAGCCAGAATAGTTAGAAAGACAAGCCCTAAAAATGCTGCCTTGTGTGGTTTGGCAAAGTAGAGAAGGCGACGAAGGGTAATCCAATCAAATATTTTGCCGCTTTTTTCCGTGGTTTTTTCCATGAATGCGGGTGCAAATTACCATTTATAAAAGTAATGTGACTGTTAAGGTTTTCAGAATGATAGAATCGTATAGTCCAGGAAAAATTAATTGAGATTCCCCTCAACTAAAAATTGCACCAAGAACTATAAATACTGCATCGGCTGATTACTTTTGGCTCCTCTTTTCTACTTGCCTATTTTGATATGACACTTGCCGAAGCACAAATCCAAATTGCTGAACTTACAGAAAATGCAAATCGATTCAACCACTTGTATTACCAGGAAAGCAAATCGGAAATTTCTGATTTTGAGTTTGATCAATTGTTATCTAAACTTCAGGAGCTTGAGCAGCAATTTCCAACCCTGGCCCAGCCCGATTCGCCTACACTCAGGGTTGGAGGAATAGTAACAAAATCGTTTGAATCTGTGGCGCATCAATACCCCATGTTGTCGCTCTCGAACACCTATTCCGAAGGTGAATTACTTGAGTTTGACGAGCGGGTGCGCAAATCCATTGGCCCACAATTCGACTTCGTGTGTGAATTAAAATACGACGGCGTTGCTATCAGCTTAATTTATGAAAACGGATTATTGGTGCGAGGCATAACTCGAGGCGACGGCGTTAGGGGCGACGATGTGACGGCCAACGTGAAAACCATCAAGAGCATTCCCTTGCGGGTTAATGACGAAAATCTTCCTGCCCGATTCGAGGTGCGTGGAGAGATTTTTATGCCCTTTAAAGAGTTTGAAAGAATAAACAAGGAGCGGGAAGATATTGGTGAGCCTTTGTTGGCAAATCCTAGAAATGCATGCTCGGGAACTTTGAAAATGCAAGATTCAGGAGTTGTTGCCCGACGAAAATTGGACTGTTATTGCTATTATCTTTTGGGCGAAAATCTGCCATTCACTTCCCATTCCGAAGCTTTGCATGCCATCAAAAACTGGAATTTCCCGGTTTCTGATGCCTGGAAAACATGTGTGGAAGCGAAAGAAGTGCTAAAATTTATAGAGCACTGGGAAAAAGGCAGGTTTGAACTTCCTGTTGCCACAGACGGAGTAGTGGTGAAAATCAATAACCTCAGCCAGCAAGAAGACTTAGGATTTACGGCCAAAAGTCCTCGGTGGGCTATTGCTTACAAATACAAAGCCGAAGCAGCTGTTACACAATTACTGAGCGTAAGCTATCAGGTTGGGCGCACAGGCGCCGTTACCCCAGTTGCAAACATGGAACCTGTTCAACTGGCAGGCACCAAAGTTAAACGGGCGTCTATTCACAACGCTGACGAAATAGCTCGTTTAGATTTGCGCATTGGTGATTTCGTTTTTGTAGAAAAAGGTGGCGAAATTATTCCAAAAATAACGGGTGTTGACCTTAGCAAACGCACACCGGAACTGGAGCCTTTGGTTTTCATTTCAGCGTGTCCGGAATGTGGTTCCCCGCTCATGCGCATAGAAGGAGAAGTGGCCTATTATTGCCCAAATGTGTATGGTTGTCCGCCACAGATCAAAGGCCGCATTGAACATTTTATTCAGCGAAAAGCCATGAATATTGACAGTCTTGGCCCTGAAACCATCGACCAGTTGTTTCAAAAAGGCTTGGTAAATACGCCTGCAGATTTATACAAATTGAACTTTGAGCAAGTGTCACAACTGGACCGTTTTGCAGAAAAATCGGCCAGAAACGTGATAGAAGGCATTGAAAAATCGAAGCAAGTGCCTTTTAAACAAGTGCTGTTTGGCATGGGCATTCGGTATGTTGGGGCAACAGTAGCCGAAAAACTCGCCGGGCATTTTGGCTCTTTGGAAAATATTTCAAAAGCCAGTTTTGAACAGCTTCTCGAAGCACCCGAAATTGGCGAAAAAATAGCCCAAAGCATCGTTCAGTTTTTTGCAGAACCCAGAAACACCGCTTATGTAGCAGATTTAAAATTAGCCAATGTGAAGCTGGAAGAGGAAGGAGGCCAGGAAATAGAAAGCGAAAAACTCAACGGACTTTCTTTTGTTATTTCAGGCGTCTTCAGCCAATTTTCGAGGGATGAATTGCAGGACAAAATCAAGGCAAATGGCGGCAGGTTGGTTTCAGGTGTAACAGGAAAGACCAACTTCCTGGTGGCTGGTGAGAATATGGGTCCCTCGAAACTTGAAAAAGCAGAAAAATTAGGCGTGAAAATCATTGATGAGCAAGCATTTCTGGATATGCTGGCTTAGAATCATATAAGCCTGATTTTTACTCATTTTAAACTCCATTTCCAACATTGCCTTCAAATGACGTGTTTTGCGGGTTCATTCAGCCCGCAACATGAAAACACTGCTCGAAACTACCCTACCAGCACCACTCGACGACCTTGACCCTCGCCAATATATTATCATAAAAGGGGCTAGAGTAAACAACCTCAAAAACCTAAGTGTCGCCATTCCCAGAAATAAACTGGTGGTTATCACCGGTTTATCAGGTTCTGGCAAGTCTTCTCTAGCATTCGACACCTTGTTTGCAGAAGGGCAGCGCATGTATGTGGAGAGCCTTTCGTCTTATGCCAGACAGTTTCTGGGGCGCATGGATAAGCCTGATGTGGATTACATCCGTGGGGTGGCACCAGCCATTGCCATTGAGCAAAAAGTAAACAACCGCAATCCAAGATCTACTGTAGGCACAACAACTGAAATCTACGACTACATGAAATTGCTTTTTGCCAGAATTGGTAAAACAATTTCTCCTGTTTCGGGTGCAGAAGTGAAAAAAGATACCGTTGATGGGGTGGTCGATTATGCCATGGCATTGGCAGAAGGACAGCGACTGATGGTGCTTTATCCTTTGTTGGTAAAAGAAGGGCGCACTGACAATGATGAATTGAAAATCCTGCTTCAAAAAGGGTTTACCCGTATTTTCTTACAAAATGAAGTAGTTTTTATCGAAGAATGGTTGGATGCCAATCAAGATGAAAAAACCGGAGAAGTAAAATCGACAGAAATTTTGGTTGTGGTAGACCGGGTTTCTATAAAACATGACGACGACACGCAATTTCGTTTGTCCGATTCCATACAAACAGCTTTTTTCGAAGGCGAAGGCAGTTGCCATATATGGATGGAAAACGAGTCAATTCGTTCATTTTCGGACCGTTTTGAGGCCGACGGTATTCTGTTCGAAGAACCAAGTGTCAATTTTTTCAGCTTCAACAATCCTTATGGGGCTTGCAAACATTGCGAAGGTTTTGGAACTGTTTTAGGCATCGATCCTGAATTGGTAATACCCGACAAAAGCCTTTCGGTGTTTGAGGGTGCCATAGCTCCCTGGCGGGGCGAGGCTTTCAGGGAAGAATTTTTGAAAGTATTGCTCAAAAATGGCATTAAGTTCGATTTTCCCATTCATCGTCCCTGGTTCGAACTTACCCCTCAGGAACAAGAAAAACTTTGGACAGGCAATGAACATTTCAAAGGACTAAACAACTTTTTTGAATACCTCAGTTCAAACTCCTACAAAATTCAATACCGGGTTATGCTTTCCAGATTTCGGGGGCGAACTACTTGTTCTGAATGCAAAGGAACCCGGTTGAGAAA
Source organism: Cytophagales bacterium (assembly GCA_038205175.1). Classification (GTDB taxonomy): domain Bacteria; phylum Bacteroidota; class Bacteroidia; order Cytophagales; family Flexibacteraceae; genus JBBRCC01. The sequence continues at coordinate 36,195 of JBBRCC010000029.1, forward strand.
AGACGCAGGTTTTGTAAAAATCAGCGGTAAATCTATTATCGAACTCATGCTGTTGCCGGTGAGCAAGCTGTTGCCATTTTTTCAAAAATTGGTCATCAACCCACAGGAGCAGAAAATTGCCAGGCAATTGCTTGAAGAAATAAACAGCAGACTTGGCTATCTGGAAAAAGTAGGTCTTGGGTATTTAAGTCTTAACCGGCTTACAAATTCATTGTCTGGGGGCGAGTTTCAGCGCATCAAACTGGCCACTTCTTTAGGTTCTGCATTGGTGGGTTCCATGTATATTTTAGACGAACCAAGCATTGGTTTGCATCCCCGGGACACCCAGCGCCTAATTGAAGTGCTAAAAACACTCAGGGATTTAGGCAACACTGTGATTGTGGTTGAACACGAAGAAGAAGTGATGCTAGCTGCCGATCAGCTCATCGATATTGGCCCTGAAGCCGGAGAAGGCGGTGGGCATTTAATTTTTCAAGGGAAGTTTGAAGAAAACGGAAAATCAGCCAAAACCCTGTCGGATGCTGAAAACAATTCCTACACATTCAAATACCTGAATAAGCTCGAAGCCATAGCTTTACCAAAACCCCGCACCAATTTTATTGATTTTATAACCTTGGTCGGCGCCAGAGAAAATAACCTCAAAAACCTGAAAGTAAACATTCCGCTAAATGCATTTACCGTGGTAACTGGTGTGAGCGGATCAGGAAAATCTACCTTGATCTCTAAGGTTTTATATCCGGCATTGGCGCATTTGCAAGGTGTTGGCACAGGCGAGTCGGGCAAATTTGATCGTCTGGAAGGCGCTTACAAAAAAATTAAACAGGTTGAATTTATAGATCAAAACCCAATTGGAAAGTCTTCCCGGTCCAATCCTGTTTCGTATGTAAAAGCTTTGGATGCCATTCGAAATCTAATGGCTTCACAGGTTTTGGCAAAAAACAGAGGCTATTCACCCTCCCATTTTTCGTTCAACGTGGAAGGTGGACGATGCGAAACCTGCCAGGGCGAAGGAGAGATCAAAATTGAAATGCAATTCATGGCCGACATATATCTCAAGTGCGAAAGTTGCCATGGGCGCAGGTTTAAAGAAGAAGTGTTGGAGGTTGCATTCAAGGAAAAAAACATAGCCCAGATCCTGAATTTAACAGTAGACGATGCCATCAAATTCTTTGGTGTACAGCCCAAAATTGCAGAGCGATTGCAGCCTTTGGCCGATGTCGGTTTAGGCTATGTTCGGCTTGGCCAATCGTCGAATACATTGTCGGGCGGAGAAGCACAAAGGGTGAAACTCGCCTTTTTCCTCAGCAAAGCAAACCCGGTCGACAATGGCATTTTATTTATTTTCGATGAACCAACCACCGGCTTGCATTTTCACGATATTTCAAAGCTTTTAAAATCTATTCAGGCCTTGGTGAACAGAGGAAACACAGTGATTGTGATAGAACACAACCTCGACATGGTTAAATGCGCCGATTGGATAATTGACCTGGGACCTGAAGGTGGAGACATTGGTGGAAATCTGGTTTTTCAAGGCCCGGTTCAGGAAATTCTTGAGGTAAAAGAAAGTATTACGGCCCGATATTTGAAAGAAAAACTTGCCAATGCTTAACCTGAATCAAAGAATTTCTGCATTTGCAAAACTGGGCGAACACCTCAGGTCGGCACCATGGACTGAATGGGAATCTACTTTCAGAAAAGCAGAAATTGATAACGGATTTTTTACAACTGAATTTTCAAAAGCGGCTTTATTAGGTATTGGCCACATGTTGAATGGAGAAACCTTGTTGTCCATTTCAAATCGATATCCAAAGTTGGAAAACACACAGGCCAGGCAAGTTGGCGTAGTAATGGCAGGCAATATTCCAGCTGTTGGCTTTCACGATTTTGCTTCAATCCTGCTGGCAGGTCATAGAATTTTGGCAAAACCAAGCACACAGGATAATGCGCTTATTAAGCGACTTGCACAGGAATTGATTCACATTGAACCTGCCTTTGAAAGCAAAATAAACTGGGTTGAGCGGCTCAACGATGCCGATGCATTTATTGCCACAGGCAGCGACAGTGCGGCTTTGCAGTTCAAATATTATTTTGGGAAAAAACCAAACCTGATTCGGGGCAATCGCACATCGGTTTTGGTGTTGCATGGCTGGGAAACTGCAGAAGATTTGATGCCAGCCAATACCGATATGTTTCAATATTTTGGCTTAGGTTGTCGTAGTGTTGGCAAGGTGTATTTGCCGGAGGAATACAAAGTAGAAGTGCTGTGCGATGCCATCAACACCCAAAGTTGGTTGCTCAACCACCATAAATATATGAACAACTACAACTACCACAAAGCCATAGCACTGATGAATTTGGATCCTTTTTTAGACACAGGTTTTGTGATGGTGCGGGAATCTGAGCAATTGCATGCACCACTTGGCCAAATTCTGTTTGAGTTTTACAAAGACCTCGATTCGTTGCAGCAGACCTTAAAATCGATGGAAACCAAACTGCAGGTCATCACTTCGGTAAATGCCTGGTTCGAAGGCAGCACAGCTAGCGGAAGAGCCCAAACTCCATCCTTTTTCGACTATGCCGATGGCGCAGATACCTTGGCGTTTCTGGGAAGGGTGTGAAAAAAAGCTGAGGATTAAAACAAGCGTTTAAAACGCAATCCCGACCGCCTTTAAAGCAATTACTTCAAAATAGCCTTTGCCACTTTCGGATCTTTGATAACCGTATCGTGCTCAAAATCGAGCTTGATGCGCCACTTTTGCAGGATATCTACTCCTATGATAACCTCTTCTGAAAGGCCGGATATGACCATGAATTCATCTGAAAGGCAAATGTCCTGATAGTAAAAATCTAACTTCACAGCATAGGATATTTTTAAATAATGTCCCTATGCAGCTGTAGCTATTTCAAGGGGCCTATGCATTTTAACTGGAACTTCGAGGAAATCCATGAAATCTGGATGGATACAAGAGAAAGAAGCAACTGAGTCGAAAACGGAATATCCTATTTTTTCGCCAGGTGAACCTTCGAAGTGCAATGGAATTTTGATGATGGACATACGTTTGAAGCATTAAAGCAAAAGTAAGAAAGTAATTATTATTTAATGCCATGAAAAAGGAAGGCCCCACTTTCAGTTTGGCCTTCCTTAAAAAATCATTTTCAATTTACCGCTTCACCACTTTCTGCACACTCACGCCATCCTTTGTTTGCACCTTGAGCCAGTAGAGGCCGGGCTTGAGATGGCGGATATCGAGGCGGTTTTCGTGATCGGGAAATGCAGCTTGTTCTTTGCCAAGGGCATCGATGAGGCTGGTTTGAAGGATGGAGCTTTCAGTTTTTAAGTAGATGCTTTCTGCTGCCGGGTTGGGGTACATACTAAACGCAGGGACCGACACCAAAGACCTTATAGAAACTGGATTGCCTCCAGTGGTGGTTTTGAGAATGGTGCCAGTACCTTGTTGATTATCATATCCCACTACCCAGCCGGTTTGGGCATCGGTGAAATGGACGGAATAAAGCCAACTTGTCGTTCCGCTGGTTTGTGGGCCCCATGTGCTTCCGCCATTGCTGGTTTTCAGGATGGTGCCATACGAACCGGTGCCATCCCAATCCAAACCCACCGCCCAGCCGGTTTGGGCATCCGAGAAATGGACGGATCTAAGCTCCCCCCCATGTGTTCCGCTGGTTTGTGTGCTCCATGCGCTTCCGCCATTGCTGGTCTTTAGGATGATGCCAGAACTATCAGTAATTTCTCCACCCACAGCCCAGCCGGTTTGGGCATCGGTGAAATGGACGGAAAAAAGCCAATTTGTCGTTCCGCTGTTTTGTGGGCTCCATGTGCTTCCGCCATTGCTGGTTTTCAGGATGGTGCCATATTCACCCACCGCCCAGCCGGTTTGAGCATCGGTGAAATGAACGGAACTAAGCCATTCTGTTGTTCCGCTGGTTTGTGTGCTCCAGGCGGTTCCGCCATTGCTGGTTTTAAGGATGGTGCCACCAAAACCCACCGCCCAGCCGGTTTGGGCATCGGTGAAATGGACGGAAGTAAGCCCATTTGTCGTTCCGCTGGTTTGTGGGCTCCATGTGCTTCCGCCATTGCTGGTTATCAGGATCGGGAAATTTACTCAAAGAGCAACGACAGTGATGACGTAGTGGTAATG
>JBBRCC010000030.1:0-39978 GCA_038205175.1 Cytophagales bacterium
GTAAAATCGGATGCTGAATTGTTTGTTAAATTACCGTTTTGACCGAAATCGGAATTAATGGTTACAACAGTTGAAGCATTGATGGTGATATTGCCGAAAATTGGGCTGCCCCCTCCATGGGTAATGCTTTGTGCAGCACCCGCTTTAAATAAAAATATGCCACCACTTGCGGCCATGGTTCCGGTAAGGTTGATATTGCCACTTAAGGCAATACCCAAATTTCCAGTATTTAGGTTACCTGAGCCTGTAATGTTTCCTAAAACATCCAGATCATTGCTGGCTATGATCAGTGTGGCATCTACGTTGATGGTGGCAGAGGTAAATGTTGTAGCAACAGCCGTATTGAGAGTAATGTCTCTTGCACTTCCATCTGCATTTACTGTTAAGCTAAGGTAAGCCAAGCCTCCCCCTCCGGTAACTATTAGAGGGCCTCCGACAGCAGACAAAACAATGTCATCGCCCGCAACCGGCACTCCGGCGGGTGACCAGTTTGCACCAGTGCCCCAACCCAACGTGCCTGTGCCCGAAAGGGTTTTGGTAACAGCAAATGTTTGATTACTAAGCAATGCAAGAAGCAGCAGCAGAACTGAAAACAGCAGCCGCATTTTCGACAATGAACCAGTAAAATTTTTGGAAGATTGTGGATTGTCCGGCAAAGCAAATGACGAACAATTCGAACGGGTAAAAGCGTTCATGTTAAATTGGTTTTGGTGAAAACTTGGTAGGCACACTACATGCCTCTTGCTTTCTTCCAAAACCACAACCCAAAGCCTTAGAAAAAGGTAATGGGTCAACAATTGTCATTGGCTAAGAAGCCAATCTGACAAATGGTAATGAAAAAGTTAAATCGGTTATTTAGTGTACGTAAAAACAAACATGTAGTTTTTTAATAAGACTTGCAAAAGTTCAACTAAAATTTACACACTTTTTCGTTAAAGTCGGGTTTAGAGCCTGTCAATTTTATTCCACCAAATCAAGTTTCACCACCAAACCACCTGCTTTTGCCAGTTGCATGTTAAGTGAATCTCCTTGAACAACTGTTTTACCGATGAACTTAAAATCCTCAGGGGTTTTATCGGCATTGAGTCCATCGCTCCAGATGCTGGCAGCATACTTTTTGCCGTTTTCTAAAAAGTCAAGTTTGAGGGTGGTTTCGAAACGATTGGTGTCGTTCATGGCTCCAATATACCAGCTGTTTCCAGCTTTTCTGGCCATGACCAAATGCTTGCCAATTTTGGCTTGAAGCACCTTGGTTTCGTCCCACGAAACAGGAACAAATTTTAAAAATTCGAGTATCTGAGGCTCTTTCCTGTATTCTGATGGCAAGTCGCTCAACATCTGCAGGCCGCCTTCATATAGCACATACATGGCCAACTGTCGGCAACGGGTACCTTGTGTAAATGGCCTGGCATACACCTTAGGAAACTCTTTGCCTTGAAGATGGGTGTTGCGCATGCCACCGGGCGTAAAATCCATAGGTCCGGCGAGCATACGAATAAAAGGAATTTGGATGGTATGTGCCGCTGTAACCTGATCGCTCCACTTGTTCCATTCATTGCCCAGCACGCCTTCGTAATTCAGAATGTTGGGGAACTTTCTATGCAAACCAGTAGGTTTGCTTACGCCATGAAAATCGAGCGTGAGTTGGTAACGGGCAGCAGCTTCGGCCATATCTTCCAGAGCTGCCATTGCCAATTGGTCGTCTCTGTCAAAAAAATCAACTTTTAAGCCCGCTATTCCTTTTTGTTGACATTGGGCCATAAAAGGTTCCATTTGCTGAAGTAAAGCACCCCAGGCACACCAAAGAATGAGTTTTACATTTTTTGACTTTCCATATCTAATCAGTTCGTCCACATCTACTTCCGGGTTCATTTGAAACAAATCTGCTCCCCCCGACCAGCCTTCGTCTAAAATAATGTAGGGCGATTTTGATTCAGCGGCAAAGTCAATGTAATGCTTGTAAGTTGCTGTGTTGATGCCAGCTTTAAAGTCTACTCCCGTCAAGGCCCAATCGGCCCACCAATCCCACACGACTTTGCCCGGCTTTACCCAGGAAAAATCTCCGGTAGACTGTTTCTCAGCCAATTGGTACACAAAATCGTTATTGGCCAACAATCCGTCGTCCTCAGACACCACAAATAGCCGCCAGGGATACGTTCGTGCCCCGATAGTTTTAGCAATATAGTCGAACCTGCCTTTTACTTGCAAATTGTAGTCTTTGTGGCCTCCTGCTACCGTTTGGCTAGGCACCCTTGCCCAAATTCCTTGCAAAACAGGTGCTAAACTATCGGGTAGTTTTAAGTGCATGGCTGGGTAGTTTAGTACATCGGCCTCGGTAACAGCCACATGTAAACCATCTCTTCGTTTTACCAATATGGGCAAAAATGCCATATCTTTCGGTTTCGCTGCCAGAATAGGTTTTACCTCATATTGTTTTTCAAAACTATTTTCAAATGTATTGTCAGTAGGGAAATACATCGTGTCGTTGGCTTCAAAATGATAGTTTGCCATTTCGTTCAACACCAGCACTTCTTTCAATTTCTGTTTTCCAATCCAGCGATATGCGGCGGCATTGTTAAACATGCGCACCTCAAGGGAATAGTTTGCAAAATCTACAAGCCAGTTTTTGTATTCGTCTGTTATTTGCTTCCGCTTGCCCCATACAGGTGAAAGTATTTGCTTTACAGCCTTCATGTCAACCTTTTTTATGCTGGCGTTTTTGCCCCAGGCGGGTTGATCTTTTAGCATCATGGCTATTTCTGAGGGCTTCAATAACTCTTTATTCATGTAGTTCAACGTGAAGCTAAGCTGTTTACCTGGCAAAACTGTAAGTTTCAATTTTCCATCTGGAGAAATACACGTTACATTTTGTGCCAGCGCAAAACTTGCTATCAGCATGAAAATCTTGGTGTGTACAATTCGCTGCATCATGGTCGTTTTTCAAATAAGGAAATACTGGTAAGCTCGCTGATTTTCACGATTCGTTTGTTTTCAATGCTTTTGCGGGCCGCAACTCCCATCAAAACCGACAAGGCACCATCACGTGAACCAGCAGCATATTTTAGCGGATCGGCCTTTTTCCCGGCACCAAAAATCGAGTCGTGCAGTTTTACATCGCCTCCGCCATGACCTCCTTTCTTTTGCACTACCTTCACAATTTCAGGTTCTTTTACAAAATTGGTTGTGATGTAAATTTTATCGAAACGAGCGGTTTCCTTCTCAGCACTTTGGTCCATTTCTTTGTCGTGCAAAGTAGCCTGGTCTACGCCTAAAACCTCCCAGGGTATGCCCTCAGAGGCATCTAACCTCCCTTTTGTGCCATTGAAGGCTATGCGCCAACCTTCGTATGGCGAGTAGGTTGTGAGGCTGTAATTGAGTGTTGCTTCATTGGCATAGCTCACCTGAACGCTCATTTTATCATAAATATCAATGTCTTCTTTGTACACACACCCATCTCTCAAATACCCATCGTGCCCTTCGTGAGCCACATACATCTCCATCAAGTCTTCTCTTCTGGTGATATCGAAATAGTATTGGCAGTTTGCTTTGTGTGGACATGGTCGACAATGCGAGTGGCGGAATGGTCCGTTTTTACCATAATTTTCCAAAGCGCCAAAAGCAAAAACGACTTCAGGATCGGAATCGAGAAACCAGTTCACCAAGTCGAAATGATGCGAAGATTTGTGGCAAAGCAGTGTTCCTCCCTTTTCTTTCAGCCTGTGCCAACGCCTGAAGTAATCGGCGCCATGGTAGTTGTTGAGATACCAGTGAAAATCGACGGAAGTGATTTTACCGATTTTGCCACTCATGAGCTGCTCTTTGATGCCTGTGAAAAATGAACCATAGCGATAGTTCATGCCTACACGAACTTTTTTGCCGGTTCTTTTTTCGGCCTCCATGATCAACTTCACTGCTTTCTCGTCGGTGGTCATGGGTTTTTCAGTTACCACATCGGCACCCATTTCCATGGCTTTAACAATAAACTCATGATGGGTGGAATCTACCGTGGTTACCACCACCAGGTCGGGCTTGGTGGTTTTCATCATTTCTTCAAAATTGGAGAAAATGGGACAATCGACTTTCATTACTTTTCGGGCATATTGTAGCCTTCCGGGATTGATGTCGCACAGGCCAACGAACTCCACGAAGTTGCCATAGTTTTCCACTACTGGTTTTCCCCAAAAACCTACGCCTCTGCCTCCCGTGCCAACCATGGCAATTTTCATTTTAGCCAAAGGTTTGGCAACCAGCGGCAAAGCAGAACCTGAAACTAAAATAGAGGCTGCACTTGCGAGTGCGCTTTGTTTGATGAAGCGTCGACGTTGCATAAAGATTTAATGATTTGGTGTTGTTGGCTGCAAGATTATGTAAAAATGCACAAATGCCAAATTGCATCACATCACTCGTCTTCTACCCGCAACATCACCTGATACACACCTTCTTTGGGGTTGCACATTTCCATCACGCCACCTTCAAAGGCGGGCGTGCCACCTTGCCGAGCCCTGAAACGATCGGAACCATTGAACCATGTTCGCCAATTGGTATGCAAACGCCAGCAATGTGTGCCTCCGCCTTGCAAACTGTCGGCAATATTTACCACCACATCGAGCCCCGGCTGAAAATTGAGTTTGATGATGCGCTTTGCCTGGTAAATGCCTATGTTCTTTTGTTCTCCGACTTTAGAACCTGCCTGATAAACAGGAGTCATATCGAATTCCACATGCATTCTGGTGGCATTGTCCGTTTCAAACTTGTTGACTTTGGCCGGATTCCAGTTGGTTGCACCTAATACATTCACCACATTTTCAAGGCTCGCATCTTCGGGCTTTTTGTTGCTTTTTTCTTTTCTTCCGGCAATTACTTTGCCATGAGCTATCAACCTGAAACTGCCTGCATCACGGAAAGAATGGGCTTTGTTTTTGGCAAGCATGTTGGCTGTGGTCGAAAACAAAATGTCGTTTCCTGTGCCAATGGTGCTTCTAAACAAATAAAAACCTGCTTTTTCATCTGCGAAGAAATAGGGTCCATTGCCAGGTTTTAAAAAGGCTGCCTTTTGCGGATAAAACAGATAGGCAAAAATGGCATCGTGAGGCTTGAAGAGATTGAATGTTTTGTCGCCTTTCAGCCCGAAAACAAGGTCGAACCCGCCTTGGGCAACAGGCAACGTTTCGGGTTTTGCCAATCCCAAACTCATAACCCAACCGCCGGAGCGCCAGCGGTTCGTATTCCAATAATTTCCTCCGTTTCCATAGCCGGCAGTTACAACAGAGGTATCTGATTTCACTGAAATAAGTGCATACAGTTTTGCTAATTCTTCCAACTTCGATGAACCGGGCAAAACTGTTCCAAACATGTTTTTATATGCCAATGCCAAGGGCAAAACACCAGCAGACATTTCAAATCGGAGGTAGTCAAAACCTTCTGCTGACCACGACTTATCGCCTAGCCAATCCAGGTGCAGAACTGAACGTACCAATGCAGAATCGAGCCAGGTTTTAGAAACGGGTGTTGTTCCTTTATCTCCTGAAGTGGCCAAAAGTGCCACACCTGCTGCCCCGTTGGCAATACCTTGCCAGTTGCTCCAGGGATTGGTATTGAAACCAGCTGTTTGACCTTTAACCAATTCAATGGATTTTCTTTCCAATTGAAGGGCCATGTGGGTTCGAAGTGAATCTGGAATGAAATTGAATCCAATGTCATAGGCTAGTGCCAAGGCCAACAAATTAGGAGCCTTGTATATAGCTTTGTAGTTTGAGTTCCAGAGCGGCAATGGATTTTGACCCTGATAATCCTCGTCAGTTACTTCGAACAAATACCTGTCTGTTAAGGTGTAGCGAATGTATTTTAGGGCAGAATCGACAAAGGATTTCTGCGGATTCAACTGATTTTTGAAAAAGTAAGCCGCTGCATAAGAGGCTACGAATATAGGGTCAGGTTGCTTTTTCAGCAACAAATCCATCTGGCTCAATATAGCTTGTTGCTCTGGCTTTTGCTGTCTGGTTTGCAGAGCTGCCACCAAATCCGGACTAAAAAAAACCCTTGGGTGCTCAGGTATAATGTGTTGAGCAGGCAGAGCAAAAGTTGACAAATTCACAGTAGAAGTTTGCGCCAGGGCATAAACCCAGCTCGTCCATGCGAAAAAGGCCAGGAATAGTAATTTGTATCTTGGTTTCATTTTATGTAAGGTTATGGTCCGGAAATTTAGGTTAAGTTGGTTTATTAACCGCATAAAACCGAATGCTTATTATTTCTTCCATTTATAGGCTGCAGAAACCGGAAAATGGTCAGAATATTGAACATGCCGGTGGGTTTGAAATATAAGCACTTCAAACCGATTGTCTACAAATAAATTGTCGATGCGCAGAAACGGAATGTAGCCATTGTAAGTGAACCCAAATCCACGGCCTGCTTTTTCAAAACTGTTGTTTAAGACCTGGTTTAATTGATTGTAAGTATAGCTGTAAGGCGTTTCGTTTAAATCGCCAGCCACCAAAACCGGATGCGGAGAAGCAGCAATGGTTTGCAGCAAAAGCTGGGCTTGTTCAGTTCGAACAGTGTACCCATAGGTGAGCTTTCGCCATATCGACTTTAGATTCATAGAAACGTTTTCGCCTTGTTTGCTCTCATCAATTTCCGATTGCTTCAAAAAATTGGATTGCAGATGAACATTCAACACCCTCACCACACCTAAAGGCAACTTTATATCTGTCATCAGAATCTGGTTGTTACTTTTCGGCGTTTTCCGCACAATTTCGGTGTGCAAAATTGGATACCGGCTCAAAGTGGCCATTCCCAAAGAAGCTTCCCAACCAGTGCGCAAGGCCCTGGAAAAAAAATGATGCCTGTAGCCACCCTTTTTCAGCTTACTAATGGCATTGAAATCTTCAGAACCGGGTTGGTTGTAAAACTCTTGCAGACACAAAATGTCAGCATCGGCATGCAAAAGCCAGTTGATCATTTTCCTGCCGGTTTGTCCTGTTAAATCTGCTTTCGACCCAAAACCTTTAAACGTGTTTACATTGTAGCTGAGCACCTTGAAGTCTCCACCTTCAGGGTCTGGAGAAAATGACCAACCGACTGTGGCCACCATAAATTTCCAGCCCAAAGCTAAAACAGTGGCGCTGAACAAGGCTGCCAATGGCTTGACAAACAACCAATACAACACAAACAAAAAGTTGATAATCAAGAATATCGGAATGGAAAAAGTAAAAAATCCGGCGAATCCAAAATCAGATGGTTTCAACAGGCAAGAACCATAGCTAAGCAAACTAAGCGTACAAAATAGCAGGTTGATACCGAGCCAAAAGCCAATGCCCCGATTAGATGTTCCTGCTTTTGCCTTGCTTTTAGTTGCCATGTTGGCGGTAAAGTTACTGTTTAACAAGCCATTCTTCAGGATCGAGGCGTTGGTTATCTCTCCAAATTTGAAACTGAACCATAGAAACGCCATCGCTATCGGTAAAAACCCTTCCAATAACTTCTCTTGCTTTCACCTTTTGTTCTGTTGTCACAGTTACTTCGCCGAGGTTGGAATACACTGTGAAATAATTGCCATGTCGAATGGTTACAATTTTCCCATTCATCCCCGGCACAGAGGCAACAAACCCAACAACGCCATCGAACACCGCTCTTACTTTTTCGTTTTCGTTGGTTTGAATGTCTACACCAAGGTTGTCCACAAATACTTTTTTCAGTAAGGGGTGCTCGTGCCGGCCAAATCTACTGGAAATAAACCCTGAACCAACCGGCCAAATCATGCTCCTTTTTGTCCCGGTAAAGGTTTTAGATATCAATGCTACCTCTGGAGTCATCGGTATTTTTTCCACTTCATCTGTTTTGGTAATTGCACCTCTTTTGGCCATTGATTTTCTGATCTCTCTTCGCACCAGTTCGGCAATCATTTTCTCCACTTTTCTGAAAGCCAAACGCTGGTTTTCCAATTCACGCTGCAGTTCTTTTTCCTTTCCAGTCAGTTCTTTCACCACGCCAAGTTCCTTCACACGAAGCCCTACCAACTGAGTATTTTCTTTTAATTCTTCTTGCAAAAGAGCTTCCTTTTCTAGTCGCTTTGATACCAAAAGTGCTTGTTGAACTGTTAAATCTGCCTGAATGGACCTCATTTTATCCACCTGATCTCTTCTGGCTTTGGCATATTGCTTCAGGTAGTTGAGCCGCATGGTAAACTGGTTGAATGTTTCGGCTGAAAACAAAAACACAACTTTATTGAGGTTGCCTGCTTTCGATGCAGCATATACCATGGCGGCATATTCTTTTCTGATATTCTGGTAGTCTGTTTCAAGGCTTGCCTTCACACCTAGAATTTGCATGTAATCACGTTGAATGATACCCAACTCTTCGTTGATGCTTGAAATAGCCTGTTCCCTGTTTTGAATTTGTTGGTTGATGGCGTTCAGTTGCCCAAGAGAAGCTCTCTTTTGCTTTTCAACCCGACTTAAAATCCGGTTGGTTTGTTCAATTTTTCGTTGTCTGACCCGCTTTTCCCTTTCCAATTGAGCCTTGCTCTTTTGTGCCAAAACCCAGGGCAAACCCATGAGCAGAATCAACACCGGCAAAAGCCAAATGAGTTTTAAAAAAGAAGGGTGATACTTTTTCAACTTTGGGTAATGGGTTGCAAAAGCGGAAAAACAAAAAGGCTGCCAAATTCGCAGCCTAACTTACAAATAGGTACCAACTGAATCATACTTAGTCTTCTTTTCCGTTGCTGCCGTAGCTTCTCATAACTCCCCTTTCCGATGTGCGGATAAACTGAATTACTTCATCCCTTTCGGCAGTGGGCAAAAAGTTGAGTTCTATGAAATCCAATGCCTGGCTGTTGTTGTAGCCACTTTGAAAAACTACCCGATAGAGATCCTGAATCTCGTTGATTTTTTCGTTCGAAAAACCCCTGCGGCGCAACCCAACAGAGTTGATACCTGCATAACTCAATGGCGAACGAGCAGCTTTGGTAAAAGGGGGAACATCTTTTGTAACCAAAGATCCTCCTGAAACCATGACATGGCGCCCCACCCTCACAAACTGATGAATGGCACTGGTTCCACCAATAATTGCGTTGTCTTCAATCACAACATGGCCAGCTAATTGCACTGCGTTTGCCAAAATGCAATAATTGCCAACCTCGCAATCGTGTGCTATGTGTACGTAAGCCATTAACAGGCAATGAGAACCTACCGATGTAGTATATTTATCTTTGGTGCCACGGCTAATGGTAACTGCTTCTCTGATGGTGGTGTAGTCGCCAATGGTGCAGGTGGTGTATTCACCATCGAATTTCAAATCCTGCGGAACTGCAGCAACGGAAGCGCCGGGAAAAACTTTTACGCCTTTGCCAAGTCTGGCTCCGGTAAATATGGTAGTGCTAGGACCGATCCAACAATCGTCGCCAATTTCTACATCATCATAAATGACGGCAAAAGGCTCAATGGTCACATTTTGACCAATTTTGGCACTGGGACTAACTAAAGCAAATGGCGAGATCATGTATTATTTCCTCACAATTAATGCCGACATTACGGCTTCGCAAACCAAATTTCCCGAAACAAAAGCTTTACCCTCCATTTTGGCAATTCCTCTTTTGATGGGTGCAAGCAGCTTGCAATAATAGGTGATTGTGTCGCCAGGAACCACCATTTTTTTAAACCTGCAATTTTCTACACTCAAAAAATATGTCCAGTAATTCTCAGGGTCGGGTACCGTATTAAGCACCAAAATACCCCCAGTTTGTGCCATTCCTTCAATTTGCATTACACCAGGCATCACCGGATTGTCTGGAAAATGACCCTGGAAAAAGTTTTCGTTGATGGTAACATTTTTAATACCAGCCACTGAGTTTTCATCCAAATGGTAGATTTTATCAATCATTTGAAAGGGATAAGCATGCGGCAAACGGCGGAAAATTTGCTTGGCATCGAGTATTGGTACCGCATTTGGATTGTACTGGGGTATGCCTTTTTTGCCTTGTTCTTTCATCAGCTTTTTCAGCTTTTTGGCAAAAGCCACATTGGCGGCATGGCCTGGTCTCGCAGCCAAAATCTGAGCCTTGAGCGGACGACCAGCCAAAGCAAGGTCTCCAACTAAATCCAACAGCTTATGTCGGGCGGGTTCGTTTTTGTATCTGAGCTCAACATTGTTTAGAATGCCTTCGGCTCTCACTTCTATTTTTGGTCGGCCAAAAAGTGCTGCAAGACTTTCCATTTCTTCCTCTTTCACCACACGGTCTACTACCACAATAGCATTGTTGAGGTCGCCACCCTTAATTAAATTTTGCTTATGCAGCATTTCTAACTCATGGAGAAAGCAGAAGGTGCGGCAAGAAGAAATGTCTTTTGTAAAATCTTTGATATTGGTCAATGAGGCGTGTTGACTGCCCAGCACTGGCGAATTATAGTCCACCATCACCGTTAGCCTGTAATCGTTCAAAGGCAATGCTGCAATTTCTACATCACGGGCTTCATCTTTGTAAAAGACACTTTCAGTGATTTCGAAAAAGTTGCGCATGGCGTCTTGCTCCAGTAAGCCAGCTTCAAGCAAAGCATCGATAAAAGGCCTTGAACTTCCGTCCATAATGGGCGGTTCGGGCGCATCGAGCTTAATGAGCACATTGTCGATTTCGAGCCCAACCAGAGCCGCAAGCGTATGTTCTACTGTATTAATCCTGGCACCATTTTTTTCAATGGTAGTTCCTCTCGACAGGTCTACTACATAGTCTACATCTGCTTCAACAATGGGTTCATCGGGCATGTCGACCCGTTGAAACTTGATGCCAAAATTTATAGGTGCGGGGGTAAACGTCATGTTCACCTGTTGACCTGTATGAAGTCCAACACCCGAAAGGGTTATTGGCTTCTGGATAGTTTGTTGCTTGGTGTTCATCCGGTTGATAAACCCCTGATAAAGAGCAGAAAGGTTTAAAAATCAGTTATTTATTTCTGAGGCAAAGATATGAGTAATTTTTCCAGTTCTTCTACACGTTTCTGCAAGGAAGGCAGTTTCTTGAATACGGAGTAGGTCCTGAGAAAATTTCTCATTTCAAAAGCCGGGCTTCCAAACCATGCTTTTCCAGTTTCTTCAATATGATCTGAAATGCCAGATTGTGCCGCAATACTGGTGCCAACAGCTATTTTCAAATGCCCTGCTATGCCCACCTGACCACCAATTCTACAGTTTGCCCCTATTTTTGAAGAGCCTGAAACGCCAGCCTGCCCGGCAATGACAGTGTTTTCGCCAACTTCTACATTGTGGGCTATTTGAATAAGGTTGTCTAGCTTCACTCCTTTTCTGATAATGGTTGAACCAAGTGTAGCCCTGTCGACCACAGTATTGGCCCCGATATCTACATGATCTTCTAGCACCACATTGCCCAACTGAGGAATATTTTTGTAGCTGCCATCTGCCTGAGGGGCAAAACCAAAACCATCGCTACCAATCACGGCCCCGGCTTGAATGGTACAAAACCGACCAATGCAACAACCTTCGGCAATTTTAACCCCGGCATACACAATGGTGTTATCCCCAATTGTTACATTATCGCCTATTACTACATGGGGATAAATTTTAACGTTGTTTCCAATTTGACAATTTTTGCCCACATAAGAAAACGCTCCCCTGTATATTCCGTCACCAAACGAAGTGCCCTCGCCTGTATAAACCGGAGATTCAGTGCCAACCTTTGACATGCTGGTCAATCGCTGGTATTCGTGCAGTAGGTTTGTGAATGCGGCATAAGCGTCTTTTGTGTAAATGAGCGCAGTAGAAACAGGTTGCTTTGGCTGAAAACCTTCGCTCACAATCACAGCACTCGCTTTGGTAGTGTAGAGAAATGACTCATACCGCATGTTGGCCAAAAAAGCAATGCAGCCTTGTTCTGCTTCTTCAATTTTAGCAATGTTTGAAATACTGGCCGAACTGTCGCCCACTACTTTACCGCCAAGCAAGGCAGCTATTTGACTGATTGTGAATGTCATACAAAAAATGAGCTTACAAAGATAGGTGTTTGGGATAGCACAAATAGTATTTTTTTAACACCCTGCTCAAAGCCGTGATATTCGGCAAATCGGAAGCTTGTGCCACATCAAGTACATCGCCATTTTTCTTTTTTATCAGAATTTGGTCGTTTTCCAGCAAATAGGCTGCGTTGGAAATTGAACCCTTGGTAACCAGAAACTTTGCATCGTTTTCAGTCAGGTCCTGGTTGCGCATGGTTCGCTGCAATTGCAACTGATAAGTTTCTTCTTCCACAGGTTCCATTTGAAGGTTGAGCGATGCCAGTTTTCGGGTTAGCAAACTTTTGCTCAAGTATGCCAGCACTTTGTCGCTGTGAAATTGCCATCGCTTCAAGGCATACCACACATCTATATCGTCGATTTGGGCAAATAGGTCAATCAGTTCTGGTCGGGTATCGAAATCTGCCTGTTTCACCGGATTTTTGAAAAAGAAAGCCAATGCCTCAGGCAAATATAAATCGGTTTGGCCTTGTGAAAGTTGCTTGGCCCTACGCAAGGTTTGAATAAGCATTTCCTCGGCTGCCACTGTGGTTTTGTGCAAATAGACTTGCCAATACATCAGCCTCCGGGACGTAATAAAATTTTCTATGCTGTAAATACCTTTGGCTTCTACCACCAATCTATCCTGGTGCAAATCCAGCATTTTAATAATGCGTTCTGCCGAAATATTTCCTTCTACCACTCCGGTGAAATAACAATCCCTACGTAGGTAGTCCATGCGGTCCATGTCCAACTGACTGGAAACCAATTGATGAAAAAAAGGTCGGTGATAGGTACCTTCAAACATGGCAATGGTGAGTGTGAGGGCGCCATTCCATACTGCATTTAGCTTTTTCATAAAAACAACTGATAGTGCTTCATGGTTCACACCTTCGAGTATGGAATGTTCGAGTGTGTGTGAAAAAGGCCCATGTCCAATGTCGTGCAACAAAATGGCGGCTATGGCTGCCTGCTCCTCTTCTTCGCTGATATAGTGGCCTTTCTGGCTTAGTGTCTTCAAGGCAAGTTGCATAAGGTGCATGGCGCCCAATGCATGGTGAAAGCGGGTATGTAGCGCACCAGGATATACGTAATGGGTGAGCCCCAACTGTTTGATGCGACGCAACCGCTGAAAATAGGGGTGCTCAATGATATCGAATGGCAGACCTTCGGGTATGGATATAAATCCGTGTACCGGATCGTTGATGATTTTGTTTCTGATTTTTTTCAAAGTTGCATTTTGAAACGAATGTCAGTGCAAATGCAGCAACTGCTCATTCCATTAATAGATAAATTCCTACTTTTGCCCTCTTTTTCAGTATGACCGACTTTTTTATTCATCCGTCTTCTTACGCCGACGAAGGTTGCCAAATCGGTTTAGGCACCAAAATCTGGCACTTTTGCCACATTATGAGTGGTGCAATAATCGGTAAAGATTGCAACATTGGTCAAAATGTGGTGATATCGCCCAAGGTTACTCTAGGCAATCATGTAAAAGTACAAAACAACGTTTCGATTTATACCGGCGTAACCATTGAGGATGATGTTTTTCTGGGACCATCTATGGTATTCACCAACGTGATAAATCCAAGAAGCAACGTGAACCGGAAAAATGAATTTCAAAAAACGCTTGTAAAAAATGGGGCTAGCATTGGAGCAAACGCCACCATTGTATGTGGAATTACTATTGGCAGCTTTGCATTTATTGGTGCCGGAGCCGTAGTCACGAAAAATGTGCCAGATTATGCCTTGATAACCGGCAACCCGGGCAGGCAAACCGGATGGATGAGCGAAGAAGGGTTTAAACTCAATTTTGAAAACAATAAAGCTACCTGTCATGGTAGCCAATCCATTTATGAACTTGAAAATGGTATTGTAAAAAAACTAACTGCCTGAAAATGAGCCAAAAAAATATTCCTGCTGATTTTACCATTTCTGTAATAGGCCTTGGCTACGTGGGTTTGCCTATTGCCCTTGAATTTGCCAAAAAATTCAGGGTAATTGGTTTCGACATCAATGCCCAGCGCATCGACATGTTGCGCAGAGCTGAAGACCCGTCCGAAGAAGTGCCAGCGTCTGAGTTCGAAGACCGCAACATTTATTTCACGGCCGATGCAGAAACGTTGAAAAAAGCTACTTTTCATATTGTGGCCGTGCCAACGCCAATCGACAAGCATACCCAGCCCGATTTGAAACCTTTGCTTTCGGCTTCGAAAACGGTGGGCGGTGTACTGAAAAGAGGCGATATAGTCGTGTTTGAGTCAACGGTTTATCCGGGTTGCACAGAGGAAGATTGTGTGCCAATTCTGGAGCAAGAGTCCGGCCTCAAATATTTGCAAGATTTCAAAGTGGGTTATTCTCCGGAAAGGATCAATCCGGGCGACAGGGAACATACCTTAACCAAAATCACCAAAGTTGTGTCGGGTTGCGATGCAGAGACCCTGGAGTTTGTGGCAGCCGTGTATGGATCTATTATTGAGGCTGGCATCCACAAAGCTACCTCCATTAAAGTGGCAGAAGCAGCAAAAATCATTGAAAACACCCAACGAGACCTCAACATTTCGTTGATGAACGAACTTTCTATGATTTTTGACCGCATGGACATCAATACACAAGATGTGTTGGAAGCTGCAGGCACCAAATGGAATTTTTTGCGATTTTCACCCGGATTGGTGGGCGGGCATTGCATTGGTGTCGATCCCTATTACCTCACTTACAAAGCCAAGTCGATCGGCATAGACCCGCAGGTGATTTTAAGTGGTCGGTTTATTAACGACAATATGGCGGCTTATGTGGCACAAAAAACGGTGCAAAAATTAGCCAAAATGGGCAAAAGCCTGGCCACATGCAGGGTGCTTGTGATGGGTATTACCTTCAAAGAAAACGTGAGCGACACCCGAAATTCCAAAGTGGTGGACCTTGTAAAAAGTTTGGAATCTTTTAGTTTACATGTAGATGTGGTTGACCCTTTTGCCAAGGCCGACGCTTTGAAGAAAGAATATGATTTGGAGCTTTCAGAAAAAACCGGCGATGCTTATGATGCTGTTATATTGGCTGTTCCTCATACTGTTTATTCTTCCATGACCGAGCAGGACTTTACGGCCTTGATGAAACCCGATGGTGTAATCATCGACATCAAAGGCGTGTTGAACAAAAAGGTAAAAAACACAGCTTACTGGTCGCTTTAAATAATTTCCTCATTACGGAAACACTAAATCTATACCTTGATTTCGCACTGCAATGTGGAAATGGGTTTCCATTTGTAGAATTTTATACAAGCCCAAATTTTGATGAGGAAACTGATCCATCAGCTTTAGGTCTAAGCCTTGCAGGTGACAAAGCAAAACCCGCATGGCACGGCCATGCATGCAAATCAAAATGGTTTCTTCTTCTAGTTTCGACAGAATATGTTGTAAGGCTTTAACCTGGCGTTTTTGCACATCAACAGGACTTTCGCCTGCTTCAATTTTTTCGTTGACAAGCCCATTGTTCCAGTTTTTGAGCAAGTGATAATAAGTTTTGTCTTCCGAATGTGTAATACGCTTGCCTTCTTTAATTCCCCAACTGATTTCGTTTAATCCATCGTGTTGTTCCCAATTTACTCCTTTCTCAATAAAACCTTCCACACTTTGCCATGTTCGCCTAAGGGTTGAGGTATAAATTTTATCAAAAGTCACATACTGATGCTGATCGAAAAAAGCCCTGGCTTGCGCACGACCCAGGTCGTTCAGATCGGCATCTACGCCAGAGCCTTGCACAATGCCCAAGCGGTTGAACTCGGTTTCGCCGTGCCTGATCAGGTAAATGGTTTTTAAGATTTTAGTCATTTGTTTCTTTAAACCCAGAGATAATAATACACACTTTCCTGGTTTTGAACAAATCCAAAGTCTTCATAGAGTTTTCTTGCCTTGCTGTTGCTGATCTGTGTGTCCAGCATCATGGCTTTGGCTCCAGTGTCTATCAACAGCTGTTTAGCCCTCGAAAGAAGCTGCGGAGCAAGACCCTTATTTCTGAACTTTTCGCTTACAAAAAGGTCGTTCAGCACCCAAAAACGGCCTAATTGCAACGAAGTAAAGGACAGGTAAAGTTGAATGAAGCCGGCGATTTCTCCATTCAATTCAGCGACAAAAAGGGCAGAGTCCCGATTGGCAATTCTTTCCTTCAAAAAACTATGAACTTGCTCGACAGGATGTTCCACATTATAAAAAGCCAAGTATTGCCCAAATGTTTCGGTAAGTGCGGGCAGGTGATTTTGTGTGGCTTCGACTATGACAGGTTGAGGTGGGGACATGGGGCAAAAGTGCAGGGTTTTGGTTGCATTTAAGCTTTTAAATTTAGAATAGCGGGGATAAGTGCTTCAAAAATATTGATCGAAATGAAGAATCAAGTGGTAGAAAGTGAACCAATTATATTCCTACTTCCCAATCAAAGTCTCCTTTACATACATCAACTCCCCCGCCAATTTCCAGGTTTTGGGGAAAGTTTGAAATCGAACAACCATTATCTAAGGGCGTACCCATATTTAATTCAACTGATAATATTTAATTGTTGTATATGACTAGTTTCTATTTAAATGAACTTTTGCTTTCTGATTCACTGATTTTTTTCTTCAAGCCTTCAATTTCGGATTTTAAAGAATTAATTATTGAACTTTCAGAAAAGTAAAAATACTGATTTCCAAAAATAACGCCTCCTCCTTGACCCGAATTGTTGTTATTATTGGTAATAGATAAGGTTTCTGATAAAAGCTCCTGAATTCCAATATTAAGTTTAGCTGCAAACCCAATCATCTTTTCTAGTTCAACTGACATTTCGTTTCTTTCAAATCTGGCACAAGTAGTCGAAGGAATTTCCAAAATTTCAGCCATTTCAGCTTGACTCAATTTTCTATTATCCCGAATTCCCAAAAGTTTATCTCCAATTCTAACCTTCATTTCCAATTTTTTGGGTCAAAAATATCAACTTTTGGTTTTTATCATTGAGTTAACACAGCTTTTTTTGAAGAAAAAAAATTATGAAAAAGTTTTGCCTCATCAGTGTTTTTGGATTCCTTATTACTTGTAGTGTCTTTGCTCAAAGTTCAATTCAACAAGTTGGCTCACAGGAAGTGCCAATTGATTGTCAAGCATTTATTATTCCTGAATTTCTTCAGAGTACAGCCCCTTTAAGCTTTACTAAAATATACAAACAATCAATAGTTCTCAAGCTCAACAATAATGAACAACAATTACCTGAGAACTTGTTATCACTTTTTGATCGTGATTCAGCCATAGCTGAAATTTATTATTTCTATGCTGATGAAAAATTTATCAAAGTAATAGGCAATGATGTTGCAAATGAGCTTTCTCATGGGGACATAAGTAATATCTTTGAAACGGATCCATTAGCAATTAAAAACTGTGGGGCCGAATTCAATGATTGCATTTCAAGAGCAAATGCAGAATTCAACGACTGTGTGCAAAACCAAAGTGGAAATCCAGGTGGATTAGCTGTTTGTGTTGGACTTCAAGCTGTAAAATATATAACTTGCGCTGGATTATGTGCTGGAGGCGTAGTAGTTGGAGCATGGGACTTTGCTTACAGTCTTGTTCATTAATTTATGAATCAAGTTCTTGATTTTCGTGCGGTTTCGAAGAAATTTGGTCAAACAGTTGTTTTTGACCATTTTAACTTAGAAATTCTGCAAGGAGACTTTGTATTTATCAAGGGTAAAAACGGTTCAGGTAAATCTACTTTATTCAACATGGCCGTTGGTTACGAACAGCCAACTACCGGCACAGTTGCCTGGTTCAACAACGAAACCGATTCAGCTTTCAGAAAACGAAGCTCTCTTGTTCAGTCCCGTTTATTATTCGATACGAACGAAAGTTTTGCAGATTATCTAAAAGTGGTCAAATCCTCGAAAAAATATAAACTAAGCCCAAGACTAAAAGAACTGGTAGAGAATTTTGATATTGAGAAATTAAAGAATAAGCCAATCTACAAACTTAGTTCAGGGAATGTTCGGAAATGGCAAATTGTGGCCAATCTTTCTTTTGATTACGACGTGATATTTCATGACGAACCAGATACAAATTTAGACATAGAGTCTGTAAAATCATATGCCAAATTTTGCTTGAATGAGCACAAAGAGGGTAAAACAGTAATACTGATTTCACACGATCAATACTTGATAAATTTACTACAAAGTGAAATCCAAACTTTAAAGTTAATATGTCTATAAAAAAATACTTTAAAGATATTCTATTTTTCTTCATCGCATTTTGGATAACTCACCTTTTTATTATTACAAAAGAGAACACTAAAAGCGAATATTTTTCTTCTATTTTGGGTTTCCTTGCCCTTATTTATGGCATATTCGTAATGAGTGGAATAGGTACAAAAATTGCAAACGGCCAGTTTAATCAATTCTATTTGCTGGGTAAATCCCCAATTGGGATTCACTTAGAGCTAATAAAAATATTCATTTCATATCTATTTAATTTTGTATTTATCATAACTTTAACATTTTTAATCATTGGTATCTATAATGAAATTGAATTTGCTAGATTTAATATTAATTTCTTCAAAAAATCTTTAAAAGCATTAACTTTTTTTTCATTACTTATCTACTTAACAACACCAGTATTTTTGTTCTTAGGAAACAAGAACGCCATGTATTTCTACATAGTAATCATAGTTTTCATTATGTCAACTGATTTTTACTTATTGAATAACGGAAACCAGGCAGTAGTTCAATTTATTAAGCAATATGGGATTACACAAGTGCTGAATGCTGTACTAAGTAGAACCTGCAACCTGACTCAGCTATTCATTTTTTTGGGTATATACAATGGCGTTTTTATGTTAAACGTTGCATTTGTAAAACGTATTTGCTACATCAGAGATCATCATTGATTATTGCCAATGTCGACTGGGGGAAGTAAGGAAAGATTTTCTCTTGATGAATTGTATATTTTTAATTTAAAAACTAATGCCACAGAATAGTATCACTTCCTTTTTCAAAAGATACTTAAAATATTGGGTATTTTTCTGTGTAGCTCTTGGTTTATCACTTATGTCATTATCGGCTTTGCAATCGAAAGCCATAGCTTACATACCTTCTTTTTCATTCACATTATATTCTGTGTATGGTTTAATTGTTGTTCAACAGATTGGGATCAAGGTTTCCGGAGGTTATTTTAATATGCATTACATGTTGGGTAAATCTGTCTATCAAATACACTTTGAATTTCTACGCTTGATTCTGCAACACATACTAACGATGTCAATTTTTACCACACTTGTATTATTATTGACTATTCTGGTTATAGAATCAGACTTAAAGCAAATAAATTTACAATGGTTACATAGTTATTTGAATATCTTGATTTATTTCTTCCTATTTTTATACACAATAACCCCTGTTTTCTTATTTATTGGCAATAAAAATGCAATATATTTCTACTTAACTTTGTTGATATTGATTGTTGCAACAGAATATTTTTCCAATATGGGAGGCAACAAAATGGCTACATTGTTTTTCAAGAATTATGGTTTAAACCAATTGCTCATGTCTATATTGAATTGGAATTTTACCTTGAAGCAACTCCTTAGTTTTGTGGTAATGTTTGGTGGCCTATTTTTTCTGAATGTTCGTTATGCCAAACGTATTTGCCACATAAGGGAACAATATTAAGCTCACCTCTCCCTCACATACATCAACTCCCCCGCCAATTTCCAGGTTTTTGGCAGGTAAAAGGTAGTCCACACATGGCGAACAGGCAGTCGTTTCAATTCGCCTGTTTTCGATTTGAAAATGACCGGATATGCTGCTTGCAACTGTGGCGCATTCCAGCGGATGGCCACAGAATCTTTGGATATTTGTTTGAATTCGAGCAGTGGTGGATCTTTTTCTGTCAGGTATTGATAGATAAACGACTGCCAGGGTTTTTCCATTTGGATACACATAAAGTCTACCACTTCGGTTGAATTCGTTGTTTGGTTGGCAAACCGTTGAGGCAAAGCTTTCAACATGGCAAACCATTTGGCATCGTCGTTGAGCATGTTGCGCAGGGTGTGCAGCATCCAGGTGCCCCGGTAATAAATATCCGAATCGAGCCAATAATTGAACGAAACACCTTCATCGCCCAACAGCGGACTTTTGTTTTTAATCAGTTTTTTCTGTTTGTCCAGGTAGCGCAGCATGACGTCTTTTCCCTGGGTTTTTTCCAAAAACAAAGCCTCGGCATAGGTGCAAAACGATTCATGAATCCACATGTGCGCCCTATCGTTCATGCTTACCAGATTGCCCCAATATTCATGTCCGCTTTCGTGGATGATGATAAAATCGAAGCCAAATTCGTTGTTACGGTACTTGTTTCCATAGGCCAAACAACTTTGGTGCTCCATGCCCCAGTAGTGGGTTTCTACAAGTTTGTATCCATCCCGCCAAAAGGGGTATTTGCCAAACAATTCCTCATACACCTTCAACATGCCCTTCACCTGTTGGAAATGCTTTTTGGCTTCTTCGACGTTGTATGGCAGTACATAATAATGGAGCGGCAATTTTGAGCCATCTGCTGCCACATATTCATCGTTGAAATAAGCGTATTTGGCCACGTTGACCGTCACATTGTAGGGATTGATGGGATAAGTCACTTTCCACAAAAAAGTATCCCAGTCCTTCCCAAATGTAGTATTTACAAGCTTTCCATTCGAAACGCCTGTGTAGTTTTTGGGCACCGTGAGCGAGATCTGTACACTGTCGGGCTCGTCGCTCACATGATCTTTGCAAGGGTACCATAAACTGGCTCCTTCGCCTTCGCAGGCCACACCAACCCAATCGAAACCGTTGTTATCTTTTTGCCAAACAAAGCCGCCTTCCCAGGGGGCATTTTTGGCCACATGAGGTTGACCTTTAAAAAAGACTTCTATTTGTTCAAGCCCATTTCCAGGTTGCAATTCATGCTGCGGATTGACCCAAAAAGTACCATACCGACGGCGAAATGACAATTGCTGACCCCAACCCAACACAGAATCTATTTCCATATTTTCGAATAAATCAAGCTGAAGCAGCCGGGTGGTTTCAAGTACTTTGAAGCTAATTTTATTGCTTCCCTGGACCGATCTTAATTCAGGATCAATTTTTACGGTTAAGCCATAAGAGACCACGTCGAAACAGCGCCTGGAAACCGACAAGCTTCCTTTCAGCGTGTCTTCTGGAGTGTAGGTAGTTTGGGAAAAAATGTGGGTAAAAGGCAGGAAGAACAGGAGAGGCAAAAGGAAACATCGAGACGTTTTGATGATGAGGCACAAGCGTGACTCTTCCACCATTTTAACCATACCAGCCGTTGCAGGGCTTATATTTTGCCTTTGTTTTCGAACCATTCCGGTTTTACATGGATGATTTTTCCGTTGTGTGAAATAACCAGCGCACTGTTTTTTTGCTTTTTATACTTGAGCAACCTTTTAAAGGCCAAGTCGAGGCCATATTCCAATTTCTTTTTAAATTCCTCTTGTTCTTCCTTGGTTGACATATTGCAATTAGAAATTGAACAAATCCTGTCCGTTTAAATCCCTAATCCCAACGCTACAAATATACGCAAAACAATAGTAAGGAAATTGGATCAACTCCATGAAGTATGAATCGCATCGGCCAGCTTCAATCATTCATTTTACATTTGAATCTCTTGTTTTCTATAAACCCTCTAATTTGCCGCCTCAATTGCAATTCCCACATGAAAATCTCCTACCATTGGCTTAAAAACCTGATTCCGCTCACCGAAAGCCCGGAAGAAATTGGCCAAAAACTAACCCAAACCGGCCTTGAAGTAGAAAATATTAAAATTTATCAGCCCATAAAAGGCGGATTAGAAGGATTGGTAATCGGGGAAGTGCAAAGTTGTGAAAAGCATCCCGAAGCCGACCGCTTGTCCATCACCAAAGTAGATGTGGGCGCCGATGCTTTGCTCGACATTGTGTGTGGTGCTCCCAATGTAGCGGCAGGACAAAAAGTAGTGGTAGCCACTGTAGGAGCAACCTTATATCCGGCAGAAGGCGAGCCTTTAACCATCAAAAAATCGAAAATAAGAGGTGCTGCCTCGGAAGGCATGATTTGCTCCGAAGATGAAATAGGTTTAGGCCAATCGCATGCCGGCATCATGGTGCTCGATACAAAACTAGCCAACGGTACACCAGCTGCCAAATATTTCAACCTCGAAAGCGATGCCGTTTTTGAAATCGGACTCACGCCCAACAGGGTAGATGCCGCTTCGCATTTTGGCGTGGCCCGTGATCTGAAAGTGCTCTTGAACCGAAAAACCATATTTCCTGAATCAGTACAGTTGCAAGCTGGAAATTGTCCGGTGAAAATAGATGTAGCAGATACCGAACTGTGCCCTCGCTATGCTGGTGTGGTGATAGAGAGTATCAACATCGCACCTTCGCCCGACTGGCTGAAACATAGGCTTCAAGCCATCGGATTGAGCCCCATCAACAACATTGTAGACGCTACCAATTTTGTGCTTCACGAATTGGGGCATCCGCTGCATGCATTTGATCTGGAAAAAATTGCCGGAAAAACGATTGTAGTTCGCAAAGCCCGGGAAGGCGAAAAAATGACCACAATAGATGGAATTGAGCGCATATTTTCTTCCGACGATTTGCTGATAGCCGACCACGAGAAACCTCTGGCCATTGCAGGTGTTTTTGGCGGAAGCAACTCTGGCATCAGCGAAAGCACCAAAGCCATTTTTGTCGAAAGTGCTTATTTCAACCCAACTACGGTTCGAAAAACATCGCAGCGGTTGGGCATCAAAACTGATTCATCGTTCAGGTTCGAACGTGGTGCCGACCCAAACATGCCCCTTTTGGCGTTGCAAAGGGCTGTTTTTCTCATTCAACAATTGGCAGGTGGAAGCGTTTCTGCCTACACCGATGTGTATCCAAATCCGGTAGCCAACAGGCAAATTGAGGTTCGGTACGATTATCTGTTTGGACTTACCGGGCTTGAACTCGAACGAGAAGAATTGCACAGAATTTTGGAAGCACTTGAGATTGAGGTGAAACCGATCGACAATTACGGGCATCCTGGATTTGAAGAAAGTTTTCTGGCCAGCATTCCTCCGTATCGGGTCGACGTGGAGCGCCCGGCAGACGTAGCCGAAGAAGTGTTGCGCATTGTTGGTTTCGACCAGGTTCCTTTGAAAAACTTCGCTTCAACTGCGTTTATTTCACCCGGTTCCGATGCCGATGTGCGAGAAGATAATCAGACTTTGGCCAGCCAATTTTTGGCCGACAGAGGTTTTGTGGAAACCATAGGCAATTCATTTGTTCACACCAGATTTGCAGGTCTATTGCCCGAACTGGAAGGCGTGCAACAAGTGACAGTTCTCAACAGATTGAGCGAAGACCTGGAAGCCTTGCGCACTTCGCCCCTTTTCAGTGGATTGATCAACCTGAGTTACAACATCAACCGAAAACAAAGCAACCTCAAGCTTTTTGAATTTGGCAAAACCTACCGAAAAACTGAAAGTGGTGACACCAAAGAAAATTATTTCCTCTCGCTGCTCATAAGCGGAAATGAGGCCGAAGCCAGTTGGCAGGCAAAAAACAAAGAAGTAGACTACTACAACCTGGCAGGCGTGATGGCCGATTTGTTTCAAAAAATGGGACTAAACGGTGTGGAAACCAAAACACTTCAGGCTGGTACCTGGGCTTTTGGACAGGAGTTTGTTTTCAGGCAAAAAACCATAGCCAGGGTAGGCAGACTGGCTCCAAAAATAGCCGCAGAATTTGATGTAAAGGCACCAGTTTGGTATGCAGAAATAGACTGGCAATGGCTGGGAACTTTCAAACCAGGCAACATTGTTTTTCAGGAAATTTCAAAATTCCCCAAAGTGAACCGTGATTTGTCGGTGGTGCTAGACAAGGCCGTTACTTTCGATCAAATCAAGAAAATAGCTTTACAGGCCAACCGCAAGTTGATCAAAGAAACAAATGTGTTCGATGTGTATGCAGGTGCCAACATCGGCGAGGGCAAAAAAAGCTACAGCATCAGTTTTACGCTGCAAGACAGCCAGCAAACCCTCACCGACGACACCATAGACAAAGTGATGAACAGGGTGATGCAACTGCTGGAAAGTGAACTTGGAGCAGTGATCAGGAAAGGGTAAGCGAAAACCTATAAGATTTTAAAAGACTTTAAGGTTAGTTGGCACTGTGGTTACTTAAACCCTATGCAGCAAAATTTCAATTCCACTATGATGCGATGGAAGCGATTGCAACTCTTGGCTACAGGAACTCAGGATAATATTTCAATTCCACTATGGTGCGATGGAAGCTCTGTCTTTGAACTAAAGATAATACCGCTTTTGCTTTATTTCAATTCCACTATGGTGCGATGGAAGCTCTAAACCTGCCTCGGTGTCTAACCCGCAGACGGATTTCAATTCCACTATGGTGCGATGGAAGCTCGGGCTTCCTATACTCGCTGCTCATAATTCCTATATTTCAATTCCACTATGGTGCGATGGAAGCTGTATGTATGCTGCCGATGGGTCAATCGTGAATGGTATTTCAATTCCACTATGGTGCGATGGAAGCTATTCAGGTTAATCGATTTGAGGACGGAAAAGCCAGTTTCAATTCCACTATGGTGCGATGGAAGCACTTGATTGCCGCCGAAAAGTCGGAGCTAAACACTTGTTTCAATTCCACTATGGTGCGATGGAAGCTGGACGAAAAATTAAGTCAAATTCTGTTTCACCGTGTTTCAATTCCACTATGGTGCGATGGAAGCCTTTGCAAATGTTTTAAATAACCAATCATAAAGTTTTAGTTTCAATTCCACTATGGTGCGATGGAAGCAGTTCTCATGAAAATTATCTGAATGGCTTACTTCAGTTTCAATTCCACTATGGTGCGATGGAAGCGGATCATAAAACATTGGAATTTAATCGCTTTCAAATGTTTCAATTCCACTATGGTGCGATGGAAGCCTTTAATGCAGACTGATCCTGCTGGAGCTAGAAACGTTTCAATTCCACTATGGTGCGATGGAAGCCCGATACTAAAAACCAACCAGACGTGCAAAGAAAGCACATTTATCGGCCAAAATTCAATCTAAAAATCGTCGGTCGCCAATAAGGTAATATTACCCTACTTCCGACAACCTGTTCTAAACATGTCAAAGAGCACTTTTTGGCAAAATAGCTGCGATTCAACCATTTTCTTCAAGCTATAAATTCATAGTTCGACAACTGAGGCTACAAAAAATTATCCGTGGTCTTCCGCTCTTTGCCATATATTTCTTTTTCCAACCATTCCTTGTTGCGGCTTTTGAACACGATAACACAGTCTTTTTCCTCTTCCATTATCATATCTGCTCCGTCTACCAACTTTTTGAGATTTAGCGTCGTAATCTCTCCCTCAAATACTGAATTTTGAATCCAATTCAGGTATTTGCGGCAATGCTTCAGCATCTTACCTACTCGTTTTTCGCCAATGTCATACACCAATATCACATACATCACCAATACATTTTAAAGGGTTCGTAAGGCTCCATATTCATCACATGCTTTATAAGTTTATACGCCTCCAGGCGGATAAGGGTTTTGTAGCTTACGTTTCTGCCAAGTCCACGGTGTTTGATGGTTTCGCTCAATCGCTCGTCCCACGACTTTACAAAAGTCTTATATGCCCCGTCTTTCAGTCTGATTCCTTCCAGTGTAGGATGAAAATCTCCAGGTTGTATTTCCTTTTTATTCAGCAACTTAAATATCATCCTGTCAACCAAAATAGGCTTAAAAATCTCAGCCAGATCCAATGCCAATGAATATCGTCTGTGGCCAGGCTGGTGCAAAAAGCTGATAGTAGGGTTGAGTTGCGTATGGTGAATGGCTGATAGGCATGCAGCATAGCACAAAGAATTGCCCAACGAGATCAAGGCATTCAGTTCGTTTTGCGGCGGCCTTCGGCTTCGGTTTTCCATCACAAAATCTTTCACAATCTGGTCGAATGCCGAGTAGTACAATTGGCGAATATTTCCCTCCATTCCCATCAGTTGCTCAGGATTGGCAGCTTCCACAATTTTTAGCATCCAGTTATCTATGCTTTCCAGTTCGGTGTGTAAGGCTAAGCCCCGGTTGGCATAGTAGCGCAGCACTTTCGTCATATTGAAAGCAGCACCGGCCACAAATTGCTTTGCCAGCACCATCCTTTTGCTTTTGTTTAAATAGTGGCGGGTTTGCTGCACCTGAACAAAGCCACTGAGCAAAGCATTTTTACTTAAAAATGAACCTGTATAGTGTTCATAGTAGTCAAAGAAGTGAACTGCCACCCCATTTTTGCCCAAAAAGTTGTACAAAGCAGAGTTAGCATCTAAGCTGCCGAAACAGTAAAAGTCAGCCACACTTTCAATGGGTATAAATCGTTTGTCCAACTCCTGCCCTTGTTCATCAAATGTGGTGAAAAGAAGTGTGTTGTCTTTGCGTGACAACCTACCGGGATTAAATAGATAGTAGTTCTTTTTCATGCTTCCTGCTCGGTTCCATAACACATTTCTTCATAGGCGCAATTGCGGCAGATGGATTTTGCTACCAGGGGTGGACAATCTTTTTGGCGGATCACTTCTTTGGCTCGCATTGCCAATGTTTTGGCTTCCGCTGCCATGTCGTTTCTCCAGATTAGCCTTTCGATTTGCCGTAGCCTAGGATATTCGAGCACGGCTGACAGGCAACGGATGCCATTCTTTCGCAATACCGACATATAATATATGGCCTGACTCCGGTGTGCATGCTCCACGCTGTTGCTCAGCTTGGTTTCGTGCAAAGTTTGCGTTTGGGGGTTATAATAGTCGATTTTGCAACCGCCAATAGCTATTTCTACCATGCCAGTCGACCTTCGGGTGTAGCTGGTTTCGTGCACATACTTGCCTTCAGCCACCCGCTCATGGGTATGCTCCATGTTAATACCCCTTGCATAAAGCCAAAGTTTCCTATGACATAGCAACAAATATTGTATATGTGTGCCCCCAATTTGCATAGAGGTTACTGGTTTTCGTAGGAGAAGGAATTGATCAATTCAATCAACCGCTCTTTGGCCTTTCCTATGGCTTGGGAATCACCGCTCACATCCTGGATATAGCCTGAAGCTGCAGGGGCAATATACAATTCTGCCCCGGCTGTGGTGTCCAGTCGGGGAATTGCCCTTTGCCTGGTAGTTTCTTCAGACGGAAGTAGCTCTCCTCTGATGGCGTTCACAATATTGTTCGCATCCTGACTGATAGCTACAGCTAAAATTTCCTTAGGATGATAGGTACGAGCCTGGTTGCTGCCAAACTCCCAATTTAACAAAGCATTGGCCAATGCGGGTGCCCACTCTTTTCTGAGGTTTTCAGGCGTGAGCAGTGCTGGCCCAAAAGCATTTTTAACTTCTTTCCAACCGCTATCTACTAGCTTGTCTTGTATATTTTTAGGTAGTTCGGGGTCTGTCCGATCAGACGAAACAGTAAATAGCCTACGCAAATCAATTGCGATATCATACACAAACAATCCGTTGGCTCTGCTACCAGGATTTAAGAATTTCATCTTTCTCAATTTTGCGTTAGACTCATTCAAATACGCAAGCATTTGTTCTGGTGTAAGTATGTTGCCACTCGAATCCATAAGTGTAACACTACTTGTGGCCGAACTGGTTCGATCAAAAGTTCCCGCTGTTTCTTCAACTAAACTGCCTAAAAGAGGATGAAGTGGCCTAAAAGCAGAAATAGAGAGTGGACTTCTGCGCTTTACTATGCCGTCTTCTTTGCTACCACCTTCATTGCTTGCCCTCATAAAACCACCAAAAAGCATATCAGGGTAATTGGGGTCGAGTTGTTGCAAGGCTATATCTTCTTTTGCTTTTTTGTCTTTGTCTAACTTAAACCTGAACTCAACAGGCGCAAGTCCTTGACCCAATTCTGCGACCAAATTTTCCATAACACAGCGCTTAATTTGCTGCCCACTGGCATAGGGTACTTGTCCAAACTGGGCATCCCGGTATTTTTTCTGGCCATCAGCCACTGCAAAAACGGAGAAATCAACATGGCGAAGCGCCCGGAGATAAATAAATGGTTTCATTTCGAAAAAAGATTAAAGGTTTGATTGATAATGTTTTGAAAAAATAAATTCAGTCTTGGTCAGGCCTTTGAATATCCCAAAACCATCGGCTGGAATGTGTCGGTGAACAGATTGTACTGCATCGTAGAGCACTTTTGCCTTTTCTTCCGACAAAGGATTTTGAGCTGCCATGTCTGCCATAATATCATTGGCAAGGTTGATGAATTCTGCCTTGCTTTTTGCAGAAAGGAAATCCTCAACCACCTTTTGTTTGTTGAGGCGGGAATCCTTTTCGTAATCTCGAAGCAGCTGGCCCAGGTTGCGGGCCATATCTGCAATTTGGTCATTGTTTAACATTGCTATAAACCAGGTTTTTACCGTTTTTAATTGAAATTCAAATTCTTGCTCTTTATCTTTTGAAGGCCCCTTGGCGCCAATTATTTTTTTTATTTGCGCAGGCCTCATAAGTGTGAGGCTAATGCCGCCTTGTTCTACAGCATCTAAAAGGCCAAAATCAGTTTGGTATTGTTTTGCAAGGCTTTGTATGGCATAGGGGTTATTGTCAAGGCCAAAAAGTCGTTGCCATACTTCATGCAATCGCCGAACAGGTTCCAAGTTGAAATGAAGGTACCCACAAGTGGAATTCATAGAACCGAATTTATATATATAGCCATAAACCATGTTAAACTCCTCTGCTGCCAGTGTGGTGCACAAGTCCCACCAACTGGGTCTTTCGCCTAATTCTAAAACACTATCAGACTTTTGCCTTAAATGCGTTGCAATTTGGGTTAACGCTAGTTCTTCGTTTGCGGCTTTTCCATAATTATACTTTAGCCAAAGGCCGTTCCAGGTTTCCATTTGGCGGCCCTTTACCATGGTGTTGCTTTGAAGAAATTTCCTGTAATACTGCCAGCCGGCAAAAAGGAAAAATAGAATTCCTGGATTGGTTATCAAAATGTTGTAACCACCTTCTAAACCTATTCCAAAACCACCACCAATCCAACTAAGAATAGCTTCGTCGCTACTGAAAGAAAAAGTAATGGAAGTAGATTGGCCAGAAGTTGTATCACCAGAATCGTTTGCCTTACCGCCTAAAAACAAATTTCCTCCCCATTGAAATGGTCTTTCATTTTGTTCAATGAGTTGTTCTTCAAACCGTTTGAGCCTTGGTGCTTTGCCTTTAAATGCAGCATTGGTGAAAGCGGAATTAGTGACTGACAATAGTTGCTTTTCATCTTCTTCCACATCAAAAAACAAAGGATAATACACCTCATCAAAAAACTCCCGGGGGGTGTAAGGTGCTTGCCCCTTCGCAGTACGTTGTTGCTCGTTGTAGAGCTGCAAAAACTTTCTTCCGATTTCTATGGCGTACATGATTATAAAAGGTTGGAGTTAGGTTGGTCGAATCGTAGTCCAAAAAGTTGATATTGGTGATTGGCCTGGTCCACCACCCATGGTTCTGCGCCTACATCTTTCAGGCGATAAGCATCAGGAGCACTGTAGCGGATGGTATTTCCATGCACAGGAATTTCAAAGCCCTTGCGCTTTATCCAATTGGCCTTTCGATAAGCCTCAATATCCACTTCCAATATGGCAGTGTCGCCTTCAAATTCCAATAGTTCCATGAGGGCATGGGAGGTTTCATGGCACAAAAAAGGTTTGCGAAAATGGCCTTCGGCTGAAAATACAAGGCTATGTTCTATTTCAGATGTTGGCAAGTTGGGGTACACTGCATCTATCATACTTTGCAGTTGGGTAGTTGCCAGGCATTGGCCGTCGGGCAACATACTATAGGTGGCTTCCAACACTTCTTTTCGGTAAGGCAAGGTGTTTCCTTCAGGTTCTACTACATAAACAGGTGCCAGGTATCGATCACCTTCTGCCAGTCTTTTCCGGTTTACCCGGCCAAACCGTTGCACCAAACTGTCTATAGGGGCACAGTCGGTTACCATCGCATCGAAGCTGATGTCTAAACTGACCTCCACCACTTGGGTGCTCACTACCAGGCAAGGGCCAGCATTTATGGCAAAATCTTCTTTCAAAGCTTTTTCTCGTTCTTTTCGGTCGTTTCGGCGAAAGCGGCTGTGGATCAGCATTTTTTTCACTTCAGGCCACTCTTCAAGCGTTTTCATATAACATGCCTGTGCCCGCCCCACGGTGTTGCAAACCCAAAGTATGCGCTTTCCTGAAGCAAGTTCCCTATTCAGAATTGTTTCTATTTCATCTGCTTTGCACTTGTGCACAATGTGCCTGTCGTAGCTGGCAAGTTCTTCCATAGTAAGCTGAACTTCCAGCACATCGTTGCCAAGCATGGTTTTCAGGGGTTGGTACAGTGCAGTGGGCATGGTGGCTGTACCAATATGAAGCCGACAGCCCATGTGGAGCAAACTCCTGCAAATGCCTTTTACTATTGCCATGGCTTTTTCATTGTAGGTATGGATTTCGTCCATCACCACATCGCAACCTTGCAAGTCTAGCAACTGGCTTTCGAACCCCTTGGTGCCCAAAGCAACCGCTGCTATTTGAAAAGGGGTAAGCACTTTAACAGCTGCCCCAACCATGGGTTGCAGCTGCAAATCTGGCGTAAAAGGTTCTTCGCCCTCTGCAGGTAAGTGCGATGATGCATGCAACTTGAAAATGGAAGCCACGTTTTGTGGCATGGCAGCCTTGAACCGGTCGGTCATGGCATCAATACTGGCTTGAAAAGGCAGCACATAAAACACCCTTCCCCTACAGCGACGCATCAAATAATTGGTTTTTCCGGCACCGGTTGGGGCCACAACCAATGTGTGAGAAAGTGGAATTTCAAAAGGTTTTTGCGACAAGGGGAAAAGCGGATTGCCCATCTCGAAACGTTGAACCTCTGGCAAGGTGAACAAGTGCGGAAGCCTGGCTGTAGTTTCATATTGCAATGCAGATGCAAAGTGATCGGCAGCCATGAGCAACCCTTTGCCACGACTCCAACGATAATCGCTTTTTAAACCGAACGACCATTCGTCGAGCCATTGAAATACTTCTTTCAATTCTTGGTCTGAAAAATCATTTTTCTCAAGCGGCAGGTGCTGAGCCAATAGTTGAATGGCTTGCTTCTTCCACTCCGAAAAGTTGAGGGTATAGTCTGCTAATACTTTCTCATATCCATTATCTTCGAATAGTTGAAATAATCCCTTTTCCTTTTCATCTACACTTTTGTGGTGGGCTACCACCATTTCGGCCAATGGTTCCCAAAGCTTTTTGTCAAAAAGAGGCAGAAAAAGTAAAGAGGCTATCTCATGGCGAAAGCTATTGGTTGCCTGCCAAAACCTGCTGTTGTGTTGCTTATTAAGTCTTGCCTGAAAATGGGGGTTCACTTTCCCAATATCGTGCAGCCAAGCCGCTTTGATAGCAAGCTCTGTTTCCCTTCCAAAAAAAGACGACATATAACCTGCTGCCTCAGCTACCTGGCTCAGGTGTGCCTCCAATGGCAATCCGTCGGACTTGGCCAAAACGTATGGGAAAAGTACCATCAACTTAACCAGTTTGCGTTTACCCGCATGGGTTCGCCTGTTTTTTCAATTCGGCCATATACAGGTGCATGCTGCCCGTTTTCTAAAAAATCAAAACGGTTGAGGCCATGAAACAGTGCCTCAATATCAGTAGATGAAGAAGGAATAAACTCAAAGCCGGGCAGGGTGTTGAACTCTTCCTCTATTGCTTCCCATTTTTCAACAGGCAGTAATATATCCTCGTTTCGGCAAAGACAAATATGCTGGCCAAAAGCCAACTCCTGCTCTTCTGGTGTGTTAAAGGCAAGAATCAATTCTGGTTCAATCATAACACCACGAGTAAGCACTGCATGCCTTGGCTTCAAAGGATTGTATTGCTTGGGTCGGGTTACTTCCTGCATCCTGGCGAGCGAAGCATAGGTGATTTTGTGCCTTAGTATTTTGTGTACCCCCAGTTTTATCTCCATGCCCTTAAGGGTAGATGTAGTGAGGTAAAGTTGAGAAAAGGTAAGTTCGTCACGTACTGCAGACCATGGCTTTATGTAGCCAAACGGTCCGACATATTTTACAAGATGTATTGTTTCCATTTTGCTTAATTTAAAAAACCAAAGCCCATACCATTGCTGCTACCCACACCTACATGCCAGGCAAAGCGAATAGCCTCGGGCATGCCGGAAATAATAACCGGACAAACAGAACCCCTGTTTTTGATTCCCTTTATGTCAATTAGTTTTGTTTTTGCGCCGGGGTATTGTTCATCGAATTTTATGTTCAAGTTTTCTTTCCATTCAGGTTTGCCATACACATCCAGTTTATGGCACATATTGGCGGTAAGACTTTCAGCACTTTCCAGGTCTGAAAAAATCAAATACTTTACACGTCCCTTTTCTTCTGTCTTTTTCAACAATACTGGACTGGCAGCATAAAAACGCATCTGATTAGTAAATTCAGGTTCTTCTTGCATCATCACTTTACTTACTTCAAATCCTCGAAAAAGTCGAGGATCTTTTTGAATGCCTTCTACTACTTTGGCTAATAAGCGATTGTCAATAGCAGAAAAGCTCCAAGTTGTTGCTTGTTTGAATTTTATGCCATGCTCAACAGCCTCGCCCCCTGCGAACCCACTAAAACTAAAAAATGCCATGTTTCCATGTTCAGCATTGTTTTCTCCCAACCATTTATGCACACAACTTGCCAGTTCGTATTGGTAGCTGAAAGGAATCAATTCAGAATTTGATTTACATTCGATTTTAAGCTTCATAACTTTAATTATACTTGTGCAATAATACAATCAATATCGGGAATTCAGTTGCTGAGGTCATTCGAAAAAAAATTCGCCAATACTTTTGATATTTTACAGCTGATTTGCCATTTTCGGGCTCCACAAAATAAATACTATATGCCTATTCGTTTCAAGCCATAGAAAGGGTAACCGGGAGTGGTTGGAGGCGGCGAAAAAAAATTCTACCCTTCAATAGTTTATACTGATGAGCTAAGCCCTGAAGACTTGACAAGGGAGGTTGAAAAAATCAGTACTGTGAATGGTGCCGACATCAGGGCGGTGCTTTATGCTGCCGTAGATGTGATAGCGGACAAGATGGGCAACAGCCGAATTGTTCGCTTGGGCGACTTGGGCAGTTTCAGGGTTAGCCTAAGCAAAACAGCAGCAAACACGGCAGATGATGTAGGGGGCGGCAATGTGAAAAGCACTAAAATACTTTTCACACCTGGCTCAAGATTGAAAGACATGCTAAGGGATGTAAAGTTTAGCAAGTCGTCGAAATAAGGTTCTCCATGGTTACTTACCAACCAGCCAATGAACCCATTGGCCATAAAAAGCCCAGGTATCCGGGGCTTTTTTGTACCCGGCAATGAAGGCCTAAGGAAGGGATCAGAATTTCTTAGGCAGCGGATGAAAATTTCCTGCGCAGGCGTTTGGAATTTCCTGCTTGAAAAGAAGAGGAAAAGTTAAGCTTTGAGTTTGGGGAAAATAGGAAAAGCAGTCCTTCAAAATATCCAATTTAGAAGCCGTATCATAGAATTATAAACAATGAAATGCAATTGTCCGACACCGGAAAATTGGCAGAACAATTTTGGATGGACATTCCAAACCATTTTGCGTTTGTTGAATTAGGAAATTTTGTAATCATGCGTAACTATACCCGTGACATATTGATGATTGACAAATCGAAAATGCAAATTGGTGTCATCGAACCACCCACCAACAACAAGAATGGTGGCAAAAATGACAATCGGTAAATCTGGAATTATTGGTGTCGTTGTGAATCAATACAAAAGGATTGTAACCATCCACGCCAAAAAGATAAAAGGCAATTTTGATTGGCAGCCACGTTTTCACGACCACATTATTCGCCATGCAAAATCCTATGAAACCATTCAAAATTATATTGCAACCAATCCTGAAAATTGGGAAAACGATACATTAAATACGTAGATACGCCTAATCGGTGCGTCTCCACTCTTCAAAATTTGCAATGCAGAAGCCCTAAAACAGCGTCGCCAGACCCGTTTCAGTCAGATTCAATGAAACACGGAATTAACATAGCTTTCCGCCCAACAAGCGTGAATTCGCCTTTACTTAATTGGTTTTTTGACATCAAATGAGCTTTACTAAAAATTAGCTGCTGAAAACACCCGACTGAGGCTCATCTCTATCAGCTTTTTTTTCAACTGCTTAGTGTCATCATTCGCAGCATTTGCAAATAGAGCGACTTAAATTCCCAGATTAAGAATGATTGAGGCAACAAATGAAAACTGTGTTTTTGCTGCTCCAATTAGGGCGGGTGCCAAGGTATTCGTTGAAACTCTAACCTTTGCCCAGCCAATGAAACGTCAAAAAAAACCCTTCCAGATTCACAATCCGGAAGGGCTTAAAAGAGAGATATTAAAATAACCGGGATTTCGGGTAGTTGACCTTGTAGGTTTCAACCAAAGTACACAAGGAATCGTAATAGCCACGGAGTACATTGTACGACATATCTGGATGTTCCTGATCTGGTGCAGAAATGGGCATCTCATTCAAATGGGTAAGCAGTTCAGGATACTTTTTCCGAATTTCGAGGGTAATAGCAATGATTTTTTCATTGAGTTCAGTTTCCATAACATGGTAAGCTTCTTGCTTATCTATTGGATGTTCACTCCGAAGTGGTTTTGCCTCGCTTACCGGAAAATCGAATGCCCATTTTTTCTCCTGCTGGATTTGGTTTTCAAGTGCCATAATCTACAATGTTGTTAAATTTTTCAAGGTTTGGTTAATAGTTTCTGACTTTTCCGGTCACAGTGCTCAAAGAATTTTTGAGTTTGTCTATCGCTCCATTCACAGCCTGCACTTCCGTGTTTGCATCGTATGCAACTGCAATGGCTTTCATATCTTCCAAACGGGCTTCGAGCAAGCATCTCATATCTTTAAGTCCATTCCTGTTGCTGTTTTGATTAGATAAATGAATTTCGATACGGGTAATTTGGTCTCTGTATCGCACCAATTCTTCTAATACAAGCGAAGTGAAATAGGGTGTTCTGTTCTCCGTGCCGCTCACATTTTTGTCTGTATTGAATTGAATAGTCATTTGCTTGTTGGTTAATACCTAAAAATTGCGGCCAAACCTGTTTCCGATGGAATTTGATCTTTGGGGTAAACCACTACCACGCCTCCCATTTGCGATACAAGCTCTCCGATGTCGTCAAGTAAGTCATCGACCTTTGGATTATCTATTGCCTTTTTTTGCATGTTACCGGTGACCAGATTTGTAATCCGAGCCTCTATAATTCGATCTGATTCAATCAAAAGCGTGTCGATCCTACCGTCGACTGCTGCAACGGCCACATCTTTAATCACAGTGCTGCCTTTTCCGTTTGCTTGGGCTTGTTCAAAATCTCGTGCCAGTTTTTGTAATTTTTCGATATAAGCAGGTTCTATCACTTCCCATGCCATTTCTGCTAAGGTGTCCAGCTGTAAAGAATCAGGATTGATGGAAATGCCTTGCGGCAAAACAGCGGCGTTCTTGTTTACTTTTTGAAAGAGATTTTGGTGCTCAGCGAGCGATGCCAGAATAATCGGCCAACCGGTAAGCCTGGAGTAGTTTTCTTCTACTTCTTTAGAAACAAACCGAAAAAATCTCTCCGAATCATTATCCAATTCGTCACTTCTTCCTCCATGACCATGGTGCATGTTGTTGCTTTGACCGCCTGCACCACCGTATGAGGCAACGGTGCTGTGTTTTTCTGTCAGTTCATGCCCAAGAGCATCTTTAATCGTTAAAACTTCTTCGTGATTGTATATCACTTCGGACAGTGAATGCCTGTTGCCTTCAAACATCCTGTAGCTATGCAAACCCAGGCCCAAAATGTAATAATTGTCTTCTGACTGAAGGTAATGCCGGAGTGGTTTTGTGTGAAAAGTATCTGCAACAATGGCAAGTTCCCTCAATCTTATTGGCAACTGGATAGTCTCGAAATAGTCCACATTTCCAAAAACGGCCAAGCCGCCGAGTGTATGATTCCAAAAGGTTTTGTCTTGCGCTAAAAGCTCAAAAGGCTGAATGAGTTCATTTACTTCTTTCGGAGTATATTTAGTGGCAAGAGATTTTTCGAGATTTTTAACTAAACCTTTAAATACCGTTGCATCAGATAGATTGTCTGGGTGGCTTCTGTGCGTAGGCATGTACAAAGAAAGGCAGGGTTCCTGCTCTTTGGCTAATAATGTCTGGATAAACTGACGAGTTAGTTTTTTCATAATTGAGTGTAAACTATTTTTTGGTATTTTGATTTGCTTGATATATAGCACTACTCATGTGCAACAGGCGAAAACAAAAATCATCCATACCATTGAATTGAAGAGTATAAAGGTATGCCTGCACGGCACGAGTCCAATTACACAACTCTGAGTTATGCTTATATAATTTAAAAGCAATTTGGCCTGCATTAAGAGATTTGCTGGATTTTAGCCTCATACTTTGAAGCCCATGGCAGGCTTGTTCATAGATCAAATTCAGATAAGTTGTATGCCATTATTAATAGGAGTATGAATAGCCCGATATTTAATAATGTTTATGAATCAGGCGCATAGCTTCCGCTCTTTTCTAAATGCCTGAATGCTAAATGGTTGGTGTTCCATCATTCTGATAATAAGACCATCAAAGATAGTATTTCTGCTATTTCTTCTGTTAAATCTATAGAAGAATTCATTCAGGTAGGATTGAAGGTGAGCCTTTGAGCATTTATGGTGAATGCCTCTAAGCCAGCCCTTCAAGTTCATGATGTTGTGAATCTGAGGCATTCCTTTGCCGTTATCACTTTTTTTCTGGGTGATGTTCCACTTTTCTTTCAATGGAACATATCCCTTCCACTCGTCAGTGGTAATTTGGGCATCTTTGGATACTTTATCGTCTACAAACTCCTCCAACTGCTCACTCGATGCGTTTTCAATCAAGGTGGCATACCCACGGTCTATGCCCTTCTCGTCACGCCTTTCTATTGACATGATTACCAGCAGTTTACCGCCTTTAGATCTGCCTTTCTTGCCCGCTTCCCGCTGTCCAATCATAAACTCATCTACCTCCACTTGCCCCTCAAGAGGGTACCTGCCTTTCTTGCCAGAGCTTCTTGAACTTTCTTTCTAAACAGCCAATCTGTTTTTTGCCTGATGCCTGGTTCCCTGCCCAGCTCACAGCTGGATTTACCCTTTTTGGCCATTGACATTTAATATATGATCCAGAAAGCTTTCCAGAGCGGGAACTTGACCTTGTGAAACAAAGTCCTGGCGGTCGGCGAGTCGATATGGTTACAAGATTGGCACTTGCGGCTTAGGGTATCATACACCCTGGAATAGGTACTATTACCACATTTGGGGCAATAAAAGCCGTCAGCCCACTTGATATCCGCTAAGTGTTGAAGTGCTTTTCTATTGTCAGAAAAGGCAGTATGAAATTCCAAAATAGTTGAAAATGATAGCTTTGCATTTGGCATAGGAACTTGTAGATTTGTTTGTTTACAAGTGTACAAACACTGGTATGTCAAAACATGTCATACCGACCGAAAAAGTTCAGGAAATTAAACGCCTGATCCTTTAATGTTTTTCACTTTTGCCCCGTAACCAAAATAAGCACTTGAATTTATACTTATATGCGCCTGATCATCTCTACACCAGTCAATTCTACCCCAATGCAGGTTTTTCGTCAATTCGACCAAAGTCTTTTTCTAAAACTAGCACCGCCTTTTCCACCTGTTAAGTTGATTCGATTCGATGGCTGCAGGCAAGGCGATGTAGTAAGTCTGCAACTAAACTTTCTGCTTTTTAAGCAGACCTGG
This sequence comes from Cytophagales bacterium, assembly GCA_038205175.1. GTDB lineage: Bacteria > Bacteroidota > Bacteroidia > Cytophagales > Flexibacteraceae > JBBRCC01. Next base: position 37,891 of record JBBRCC010000030.1, read on the forward strand.
ACAAGCTCTATTACCGAACAAGAAACTACAACTGAAGCTATTTGGTTTGTGGATCAAGGCACGCAACTTCCGTTTTTTCTCACCTTTTGGAACCACAAACACCTCATTCAAAAAACCGAAGCGGGAAGCGAAATTGTGGACGAAATTACATTTCAATCGCCTTGGTTTCTGCCAGAATTTTTGTTGTATCCAGTGCTTTGGTTGCAGTTTGTTTATCGGAAACCGATTTACAAAAAGGTGTTTGGTGGATAAGTAATGTTGAAAAAATGGGGATAAGGCACCATAAAATCAGGCTACCTTTGAACTCGAATTTCAGCTCATGAACGACATCATCAAACTACTTCCCGATGCAGTTGCCAACCAAATAGCGGCAGGAGAAGTGGTGCAAAGACCGGCTTCAGTGGTGAAGGAACTGTTGGAAAACGCCATTGATGCTGATGCCAAAAATATCACGCTCATCGTAAAAGAAGGTGGCAAACAACTAATTCAGATTATAGACGATGGTTGTGGAATGAGCGAAACCGATGCACGCATGTGTTTTGAAAGACATGCTACATCCAAAATTTTGAAAGCCGATGATTTGCAACACATACGCACTATGGGTTTCAGGGGCGAGGCCATGGCTTCTATTGCCGCAGTTGCTCAAGTGGAACTCAGCACCAGAAGAGATGAAGATGAACTAGGCACTTTGATTCGAATTGAAGGTTCTTTGGTCAAAAACCATGAACCTGTTTCGCATCCTCAAGGCACCCAAACATTAGTCAAAAACCTGTTTTTCAATGTGCCTGCCAGGCGCAAATTTTTGAAAAGCAATCCAGTAGAGCTGCACCACATCATGGATGTTTTTCAGCAAATTGCCTTGGGGAACTCAGAAATTGGTTTCAAGTTCTTTCAGAACGATATCGAGACCTACAACCTGCCGGCTGGCAAATTACACCAACGTATTGCAGGTTTGTTTGGAAAACGGTATTCAGAGCAAATAGCCCCTGTGAAAGAAGAAACAGCTTATTTGAATATTCAAGGCTACATAGGCAAACCCGAAAACAACAAAAGAACAAGAGGCGAACAATTTTTTTACCTCAACAAGCGCTTCATCAAAAACAATTACCTTCATCATGCCATTGTCTCGGCTTACGAAGGTTTGCTCCCCCCTGATACATTTCCGTTTTATGCCATTTTTTTGGAAATGGATCCCGGTGAGATAGACATCAACGTTCATCCAACGAAAACAGAAGTAAAGTTTGCCGATGAAAGAACAGCCTATGCCTTGGTGCACAGTGCGGTTCGTCATGCATTGAACACACAAATGCTGGCTCCAACCATCGACTTCGACGGAAGTACACAGGCATTTCAGGTATTTGCAGGAATTCAAAGTCCAGCTCCAAAGCCAGAAAACAAACCTTTTTCAACCCAAACATTTCCTTCGGGCAAATCGGCACTTAGCAGCAAAGGACTTGAGCAAATGGAAAGGTTCTGGCAACCGCTTCCGTCGGTGCAGCAATCCAGGCAAGATGATGAAGCAAGACTGCCCTTTCCACAGCAGCCACAAGAAGAACCGATCAAACCTAACACAGACGCTACCTTTCAAATTCATGGGGCATTTATTGTGAGTCAGGTCAAGTCTGGCATGTTGCTCATTCATCAACAAAGAGCCTATGAGCGCATTTTTTTCGAACGCTATCAAGCTGGGTTCGACAAGCAACCTTTTGGCAGTCAGCAACTTATCTTTCAGCAGGTAGTTGAATTGTCGAGGGCAGATATGGCTTTATTGTTGGATAGCAAAGATGAAATTCACCATTTAGGCCTTGAATTCGATCCATTTAGCCCCGATAGTATTGTGGTGCGGGGAGTGCCAACAGAAATGCAACAGATTACCGAAAAAGCATTGGTGGAAGGCTTGATCGAGCAAATAAAATTCCAAACCCATGTATTGAAAGTAGGTAAACGGGAGGCGTTGGCAAGGGCCATGGCAAAACGTGCTGTACCCAAAGAAGGCATGCTACTGACCGATACCGAGCGAAAAAGCCTTGTAGAACAATTGTTTGCATGCAAAAATCCGGAACATGCACCAGGAGGGGAAAAAATTAT
>JBBRCC010000031.1:0-39742 GCA_038205175.1 Cytophagales bacterium
GGAGGCGTTGGCAAGGGCCATGGCAAAACGTGCTGTACCCAAAGAAGGCATGCTACTGACCGATACCGAGCGAAAAAGCCTTGTAGAACAATTGTTTGCATGCAAAAATCCGGAACATGCACCAGGAGGGGAAAAAATTATTACCCTGATAAAACTTAACGAACTCGAGAATTTATTTTCGTAAGGTTTTTCTCAAGCAAACTTGGTGCTAATGATTTCAATAGGCATTTTAGAAAGCAATTTGAAGTCTTCGCCTGCCTCTTTCATGTCGTCGTCTTCTGAGTCATAATACCACTTCACCTCAGTTTTTTGCCCATTGGTGTGTAGTTTTTCCAGCTTTTTGATCAATCTCAAAAAATGCGAAGTTGAACTGGTGTTAAAATACTCCAGTTTAAAAATGAGTGCCGTGTTCATCTTCGGATTTTCTGAATAAGCCTCCATTACGTCGAGCAATGGCTTATAAAATTCAAATGAGTTTTCGGGCAATGATTTGCCTGAAATCTCAAAATACCCCTCCGCCGGGTCAAAAAGTATTTTTGGCGTAGTGGATGTAGGTTCGTAAGCAAGTTTTTCCATCGTTCTCTTAGAATTTTAAGTGTTCTGCAATTTTGTTCGAATAATCAAATGTCGATTTGAAGCGAAAAAAAGTCAAAATCAGGGTTTACACGTACAAAGTTCCAATTGAGCGGGTTTGCGGTTTCTCTTAGCATTCTCAACAAACCGAGACCGGCGCCACCTCTATCAGATATTTCACCTTTTTCCAAAATATCGAGGTAGGTTTGACGCAGTTTCTTTTCATCAAAACCATTGTATTGTTCGAGCTTTTGCTTTAAGCCGTCTGTTTCTTCGTGCCTGATGTAGTTGCCAATGCGTACCTGAATGGTTTGATTTTCCGATGCCAACTCAAGCAGACATTCATTAAAACCACCAGAAGAAGGGTGGCTTCTGGTATGATAGATTACATTTTGCAAACATTCGATCAACACATTGATAACCACCTTTTTTTTCTTCAAAGGAAGATCAGCATTTGAAAGCCTTACTTCGGCAAAACGGAGCAATGAAGTGATGGTCTCAGAAGTGAGAACACCTCTGAAAATCAGCAGTTTTCCGTCGTTCCGCATTTTCCCGAAGTCTTCAAACATGGTTGAAAGCGGCGATTCGTTTCGGCTGGTCAATGAATTGATAATCAAATATTCCTGCAAAGCAATTATCTGTTTTACCTTTGTTCTGCAACGTTAAATTGGTCGAATGTTCAACCGGTGCAATTGCAATAATACTACACTGAAACCATTCAACAGAAAACTATACAGAATTGCTACAGTGCTATCATGTAGGAAAAAACCAGATTTTTCACATTAATGAATCAACCTTATGCCATTTTCTGATTTAAAATTAACTCCTTCCCTGCTGCAGTCGTTAAGTGATTTGGGATTCGAAAACCCTACACCCATACAGCAAAAGGCAATTCCTATCATAAAATCAGGTAAAGATGTAATTGGAATTGCTCAAACTGGTACCGGAAAAACAGCCACGTACCTCATACCCCTAATATTAAAGCTAAAACAGCCTGAAAACGCCCATCCCCGGGCACTTATCTTGGTGCCAACCCGGGAACTATCCATACAAGTGGCACAACATTTCGAGCAATTGAACACGCACTCCCACCTGAAAGCCATTCCATTGTATGGTGGCGTGGGGCCAAAAAAACAGCAGGAAGAACTTGAAGAAGGTTGCGATGTTATTATTTCAACCACTGGTCGTTTTATGGACTTGTATTTGGAAGGTCACATCACCATCAAAAACATAAAAACATTGGTCATTGACGAGGCCGACAGAATGATGGACATGGGTTTTATGCCACAGATAAACCGCATTTTGGAGGTAATACCTAGCCGGGGAAGGCAAAATTTACTTTTCTCCGCCACTTTCCCGCCAAAAGTAGAAACCCTTTGCGAAGACTTTCTGGAAGCCCCTGAACGCATTGAAACAGATCTGCAGGCTACAACAGCCCAAACAGTAAAACAAACAGCCTATGAAGTGCCAAATTTCAAAACAAAGCTCAACTTGTTGGTACATTTGCTCGACGCACAGGCTGAGGGTGAAAAAAGTTTAGTGTTTGTGAGGAACCGACTTTTAGCGGAAAACATCTTTAAATATATTGAACGAAAATATCCCGGAAGAGCTTCTGTAATCCATGCCAACAAAGGCCAGAATGCCCGGTTGAATGCCGCCGAAAAATTCAGAGAAAATGAAGTAAGCCTGCTAATTGCTACCGACGTAGTGGCCAGAGGAATTGACATTGCCGGAATAGCTTATGTCTACAACTTCGATGTGCCAACAGACCACAGCAACTACGTGCATCGGATCGGACGAACAGGCCGGGCCTTGCATTCTGGTGATGCCATCACTTTTGTAAATATTGCCGAGAAATTTCATTTTGAAAAAATCGAGGGAATTATTCGCAGAAAAATCGAACTGCTTCCAATGCCGGCCGAAGTGCAAGTAGCCGTCACCCCTTTCGAAGAAAAGCAAACCATGTTGCGAGAAGTAGATGAACAGCGAAAAAAGGCTGATCCTGACTTCCAGGGGGCATTTCATGTGAAAAAGAAAAAATCGGCATTAAGTGCTAAATCGCCCAAAAAGCAAGTTTCAAAGAAACCTTCAGGTGAAAATAAAAACACTAAATTTACAGCTCGGGGAAATAGAAAAAGCTAAGCCACGTTATATTTTTCGAAAACAATCATTTTTGTTTTCAGTTTAATTATTTTACTTTGCAATTCAAACCAAAAAAAAAGTCATGAAAAAACTGTTGATGTTATTTGCGATGGTGGCATTTGTTGGTGCCTCATTTGCTAATGTTACCACCGAAGGTGATGACAAAGACAAGAAAGGTGCTAAAAAAGAAGCTTGCTGCAAGTCAAAAACTGCTGGCGCTGAGGCAAAAGCCTGTGCTGGCAAAGACGAAGCTAAAGCTTCCGCCGGAAAAGAAACTGCTTCGGCTTCCACTGAAGGTAAAAAAGCTTGCTGCGCTAAAAAAACAGCCTCTTCTTGCTCTGGCGAGAAAACTGAATCTAAAGCAACTAAAGAAGCGACGCTTTAATCGAAATTTTTTCGAAGAACATAAAAGGATGGTTGGCAGTGCCGATCATCCTTTTTTATTTTACGCACTTTTCTATCGCACCCCATGATTCAATATCAACAGCTACTTAATCGCATTTTACAAGAAGGTGCTGAAAAGCACGACCGAACCGGGACAGGCACATTAAGCCTTTTCGGAACCCAAATGCGATTTGATCTGAATGAGGGATTTCCTTTGGTGACTACAAAAAAAGTGCACCTCAAATCAGTTATTCATGAACTGCTTTGGTTTTTGAAAGGCGATACCAACATTGCTTACCTGAAAGAAAACGGAGTGCGTATTTGGGATGAATGGGCTGACGAAAATGGAAACCTTGGACCGGTTTACGGCTATCAATGGCGAAATTGGCCAACACCAGACGGTGGACATATTGACCAAATAAGCCAGGTGGTTCAACAACTGAAAACCAATCCCGACAGCCGACGAATGATGGTAAGTGCCTGGAATGTGGCCGATGTGAATAAAATGAAGCTTCCACCTTGCCATGCCTTATTCCAATTTTATGTGGCGAATGGGGCTTTGAGTTGTTCACTTTACCAACGTAGTGCCGACTTTTTTCTAGGTGTGCCCTTCAACATTGCGTCTTATGCCTTGCTTACCATGATGATGGCACAAGTTTGCAACCTCAAATTAGGCGATTTCATCTGGACAGGCGGAGACACACATTTATATCTAAATCATTTGGATCAGGCACGGCTTCAACTTACCAGAGATGTGAGGCAACTTCCGACTATGAAGCTAAATCCGGAGGTGAATTCCATCTTTGAGTTCACTTACCAAGATTTTATATTGGAAAATTACGATCCACACCCGGTTATCAAAGCCGTGGTTGCAGTTTAGTTCTATATTTGCCCCAAAAGAAACTCACTCAATTTTTTGAAAAAGGCTGTTAGACGGGTTGTAAAAAACAAAGAGGTACAAGGCTTAGCAGTCTACCTCATTATTGCAACTTTTGGTTTTCTCACCAATGTGGGCTCCAGGGTGTTTTACAGTGAAGTTTGTGGTATCCGCTTTGGGTTTTCAGTAATTTTAGCATACCTAACCGGTATGGTTGTCGGTTTCACCTTAACAAAACTCTTTGCTTTTGGTGCACGCAATTCAGGCAACATGGTTCGGGAAATGGTTAAATTTTCTATGGTATCGTCTGTAGCGCTGTTGGTAACCTGGGCCTTTTCCATTGCATTTTTGAAGGTATTTAATGCATACTTTCAGCAAGACCCGGATTTTCACAATAAGATAGCTTCACTTATTGTAGAAACTTTCAATATTCCGTCCATTAACCGGGAATTGGCCTCTCACCTTGGCGGAACAGGCTTTGGCTTTTTCGCAAACTTCTTTGGCCACAAGTTCTTCACTTTCCGCACCACAGGTTATTACGACAAAGTCGCTGCCAGCCAGGAGCGTCTTAGAAATCGATTCGTGAAACCATTCTGAACTTAGATCAAGCAGAATTATTCTGGACGATTTTCGTCTATTCTCAACAAGCTCAAGTTTTCAAAAAGCAGATGTTCGGTTTGCAGTGGCCTGTTTTTCCATTGCCTAAAAACCTTAATTCCAGCCACATTGGTGCAAAAAACTAGCTCAGCATTTTCTAGTATTTCCGGTTCAAATAATCCCTCTTTGATTGAAAAATCTGTCCGTTTTGCTTTTTCAATCAAGACATGTCGCATCACACCGGCTAAACAACCCGACGCCAAAGAAGGCGTGTACAATGCATTCCCTACAACCCAAAAAAGGTTTGAGGCGCTGCATTCTGCCAAGTGTCCACTTTGATTCATCAAAATCAGTTCATCCAAACCCCGTTGCATTTTTTCTTTTGAGGCCAACACATAAGGCAAAGCGCTCAAAGTTTTGCAAGCCGACCATGGGCTTAAACCTATAAACACGTTTTGGGATATTGCCACCTTATCTACCATTGCAACATGCGGTTTTGATGCAGGATGGATATAAAACAAAGACGCTATGCTCGAACTTTCAGGTGAGTAGGTGCCTGCTCCCAGCCTCCAAACTACCCATTTTGCCCTGTAAACCTGGTGAGAATTTGCACCTAAGGCCTCAAGCCAATTCACAAAAGTTTGTTCGTCAACAGCCGGAACTTCTAAACCTAAGATAACGCAACCTAGTTGAAGCCTTTTCAAATGCAAATCTGCGTATCTTGGTTTGTTATTTTCAACAATCATGGTTTCAAATAAACCATCGCCAAAAAGTAACCCTCTGTTTAAAGCAGGTACTTGCGTTTCGTCGAGCAGCTCACCATTCCAAATTACTTGCATGAATTCCTGTAGAAATGTTACCGCTGGTCTCAACCGATTGCCTTTGGTAATACTTTATTTTTTGTTGGCGTCACAATACTTCAATTTCGATTTTACCCCGAAAAATTTGGTTCTTTTACAGCACCAAATGTAACACCTGATGGCAGAAAAAAGCAGCATATTCGACATGATTGGACCGGTAATGATCGGGCCTTCCAGCTCACATACAGCAGGTGTGGTCAAAATTGGTCTTGTGGCAAGAAGCATATTGGGCGAAGAGCCTACCAAAGCCGCCATCACTTTTTACAACTCATTTGCCAGAACTTATGAAGGTCATGGTAGCGATAGAGCTGTTTTGGCAGGTTTGATGGGCTTCGAAACAGACGATGAACGCATTCGTGATTCTTTCACTTTCGCCCAAAATGCAAAGCTGGAATACAGTATGAAATCGGTAGGAAATGCCTCTACTTTACATCCTAATTCTGTAAAAATTGAGCTCAATGGCCAGGAAAAGTCAGTTGAAGTGATTGGTGAAAGTTTGGGAGGTGGGGTCATTAATATTGTGAAAGTGAACGGATTTACGGCAAATGTGTCGGGAAACCTTCACACCATTATGATAACAGCCGAAGACAGACAAGGCGCCATAGCTTTCATAGCCGATGTGTTGGCGCACGACGACTGCAACATTGCCACAATGACTGTTTCCAGAAAAGGAAAAAACGATCAGGCCTGTCACTTTATAGAAATGGATACACCCATGCGACCAATAACCCGTCAATACATCCAATCAATCAGTTGGATAAAAGACGTAGTGTATCTCGAACCTCATGTTAATTGAAACCAACTGAATGAATAAGAAAATAGTTCTATTACTGCTTTTACTACCTGGCTATTTGGCCTTTGGACAAAATAAAAGTTACACCCTTCAGGAGTGTGTAGACATTGCTTTAAAAAACAACCTAACGGTTAAAAGTGCACAACTTCAGGTTTTAACTGCCGACGAAAACATAAAACTGGCCAAAGAAAGCCGCTTGCCTAGTTTGGGTTTAAGTGGTTCTCAATCAGTGAATGTGGGCAGATCCGTAAACCCTTTTGACAACACCGTGGTTGAAAACCAGACAGTGCGCTCAAATAGCTTTAGCCTTGGAACGAGCCTCAATATTTTTAATGGTTTGCAAACTTTCTACACCATTCAACGAAATATGGTGAACAAGTCTGCCTCTGAATTGGATGTTAAAAACTCAGAAAACAACGTGATTTTGGCTACAGTGGAGGCCTATGCTGCTGTGGCTCAAGGAAAAGAACAGGTGATTGCTTCTCGAAAACAGGTTGACAACCTAAAACTGCAACAACAGCAAACAGTTAAAATGGTAGCTGCAGGAGCTATGGCTCAAGTCAATCTGTTCGACATGGATGCCCAGCTTGCACAAGAAGAAACCAACCTGGTGACTTCGGAAAATCAACTTGATCTAGCTAAAATCAGGCTCCTTCAAGCCATGCAAACACCTGAATTTCAAAATATTGAAATAACCGGTATGCAGGTTAAAGAAGAGTGGATGATGCAGCAGATACCTGAGCCTGGATTGGTATACGAAGCTGCAGAAAAATCGCTGCCACAGATAAAAGCATCGATGCAAAGAATTGATGCCGCCTACAAAGGAATCAAAATTGCAGAGAGTAGCTACTACCCTACACTCAACCTTCAGGGTGGGGTTTTTACCAATTATTCAAGCATCGCCCAGCGATTTGTTCCTGGCAGACCCTTGGCCACACCCGTTCTTGCTGAGATTCCTGGATTCGTGTTCAGCGACCCTTCGCTCAGTGCTTTTCAAGTAGTAACAAACACGCCCGGCAGAACAGAATCATTGAATTTCAATGAACAATTTAGCAACAATATCAGGCAAGGAGTTACACTTAATCTCAATATTCCCATATACAGCAACAGGCAGGTAAAAACCAATGTTAATACAGCAAAAATCAACAAACTGAGTGCTGAATTGAGCATGAGAACTGTAAAAAACACACTCCGTCAGGATATTGAAACTGCTGTAACATCTGCCCGATTGGCGCAACGGAGGTATCAGGCGCTGCTGAATCAGATTAAAGCTCAGCAAGAATTGTTTCGTTCGGCAGAACAACGTTTTCAGGTGGGTGCCATGAATGCTTTGGATTTCAATGTGATCACCAACAACCTGTCGAGACTTCAAACTGACTTGATAAGACAAAAATATGAAGTGTTGCTTCGAAACAAAGTGATCGATTTTTACATGGGCAGAGATTTGACTTTCTAACATTCAGAACAGAAAAACCAACAATATGAATAAGTGGATTTGGGGATTATTAGCGCTGGCTATTGTACTAATAGCTGGTGGATACTTTGGCAAAAAACAGGGCTGGTGGGGTCAGGGAAAAGTGGCGGAAGTCACTGTGGCCGATGTACAAATTGGCAACATCACCGAAAAGGTGAATGCCTCAGGAAGGGTTCAACCTGCCGTCGAAGTGAAAATCAGTGCTGATGTTTCCGGAGAAATTGTAGAACTTCCTGTGAAGGAAGGCGACTCGGTATCTGTTGGTCAGCTTTTGATTAAAATAAGACCTGACAATTACCAAAGCATGTATGAAAGATCGCTCGCCAGTCTCAATTCAACCAAATCAGGATTTGCGCAAAGCAAAGCTGCAGCTTCGCAAAGTGAGGCCAGGTTGGCCAGGCTTAAACTTGACTTCGACCGTCAGAAAAAACTCTATGACCAAAAAGTGATTGCCGAGTCAGACTATGAACAAGTACGCATGCAATATGAAGTTGGCAAAAGTGAATTGGAGGCAGCCAGGCAAAACATTGAAGCTGCATTATTTAACATTAAAAATGCCGAAGCAGCAGTGAAAGATGCGGCAGAAACGCTCCGCAAAACATCCATTTATGCTCCCATGTCTGGCATAGTATCCAAGTTGAATGTAGAACGGGGCGAAAGAGTAGTTGGCACCATTCAAATGACAGGCACGGAAATCATGCGCATAGCCAATCTTAGAAATATGGAAGTAGTAGTCGAAGTAAACGAAAATGATATAGTGCGGGTCCATAAAGGAGATTCGGCTGACATTGAAGTTGATAGCTATTCGGCAGCAGAGAAGATGTTTAAAGGCACAGTGACTTCAATAGCCAACTCGGCCAAAGATGCGGTAAGCATGGAAACTGTTACCGAGTTTGAAGTGAAAGTAGCCATTGATCCTGCGTCATATTCTGAGCTGGTCAACAAATCAACCAAACGACCTCCTTTCCGTCCTGGCATGACAGCCACGCTGGAAATCATCACCCGAAGGAAGAAAGACGTATTGGTAGTACCTGTATCTGCAGTGGGCGTTCGAAATACCAAGAAAGAAACCACTGATAATAAACCAAAAGAAGAGCAGGATATTGATGGAAACGAAGAAGGCAAAACAAAAGAAACCGACAAAAGCAAAGACCGCAAAGAAGTGGTGTTTGTGTATGCAAATGGAAAAGTAGAACAAAGGGAAGTGAAAACAGGCATATCAGATTTCGATCAAATCGAAATTTTGTCGGGGCTCAAAAAGGGTGAAAAAGTGGTAAGTGGACCGTATATGCTGGTTTCAAAAACCTTGGAAGATCAGGAAAAAGTGAAAATCAAAGAAGAAAAGCAGGAAAAGGGAAAGCTGTAAATCAGTAACTTCTCTAGTATTTTGGCATTTTCTAAAAAGTTTTTGATGAAAAAGAAAACTTCGGTTTTATTTTCAACTTCATAGGCCGACTTTTGCAACGTATGCAAATAGCTATCATCAACGGGCCTAACCTCAATCTTTTGGGCATCAGAGAGCCGGAAGTTTACGGTCAAAACACAATTGAGCAATATCTTCAGGATCTTAGAACCCAATTTTCTAATATCGACATCAGCTATTTTCAAAGCAATGTAGAGGGCGAAATTATTGACTACCTACATCAGGTTGGGTTTTCTTATAATGGCATCATTCTCAACGCAGGAGGCTATACACACACTTCGATAGCTATTGGCGATGCTGTTGCAGCCATTGATACACCTGTGATAGAAGTTCATATTTCGAATGTGTTTGCCCGAGAAGATTTCAGGCATGTGAGTTACATCAGCGGAAAATCGTTGGGCGTGATTTCCGGTTTTGGGCTCGACAGCTACACGTTGGCTTTGGTTCACTTTATTTCCCGTTTCAGCTAAGTATGATTACTTTTTTTCCAGGACCTTCCCGGGTTTATCCTCGTGTCAAAGACTATTTGAATGAGGCATTCGATCAAGGAATTTTGAGCATTAGCCACCGAAGCGAAACATTCAATGTACTCTCCAAACAAACATTGGAGCTGCTGCACGAAAAATTGGGCATTCCCACTGATTACACCATTTTTTATACCTCATCTGCCACAGAATGCTGGGAAATTTTGCCCCAGTCGCTTGTGCAACAAGGCGGCGAGCATGTGTTTAGCGGTTCTTTTGGCGAGAAATGGTTTCAATATGCACAACATTTAAAACCGCAAAGCCGTGCAACCAAAGTAGCTGCAAACCAAAAAGTGGCTCCAGACCAGTTTTCTGCCACCGCCGAAATGCTATGCCTCACCCAAAACGAAACATCAAACGGAACACAGATCAACTTAGAGTTGATGCAGAAAATAAGGGAACTCAATCCAAATCCTTTAATTGCCTACGATGTCACTTCATCATTGGCAGGTCAGGCATTACCTTTCCATTTGGGTGATATTTGGTTTGGCTCTGTGCAGAAATGTTTTGGATTGCCTTCCGGTTTGGGTATCCTCATTCTTTCACCAAGAGCCGTTGGAAAAGTATTAGAAATTGGAGAAAAAGGCAGATACAACAGTCTCACCCTGATGTTGGAGAATATCAAAAAATTTCAAACCAGTTGCACTCCGAATGTTTTAGGCATTTTTTTACTCAACAGGGTATTGCAAAATTTTCCTGGAGCAGAAGCCATAAATACATTGCTGAACACGAGAGCAGCCACCTATTACTCATGGCTCGATGCGTCTAACCTGTTTGCACCTTTGATTTCAAACCAATCGAACAGATCGCTCACCGTGGTTTCGGTTCAGTCTTCGGTCGAACGGATAGCCCAGATAAAAAATGAAGCGAAAAAAGCAGGAATTTTGTTAGGCAGCGGCTATGGCGAGTGGAAAGAAACAACTTTCAGAATTGCCAATTTCCCAGCGTTGCAGCAAGAAGAAGTAGACAAACTACTTCAGTTTCTGGCCGAATTCAAGTAAAAACAGCATTTCAGCATCTAAAACTTGAAGGCATTCTATTGAAGGGTATAAAAATCAATTGCCCTAAATTTCTTACTGAGTATGGATTATTCGTGTTCATTACACATGTTTGGCTCTGTTTCGGGCAACATTGCATTTCATTTAACTCCAACTGCGAAGACTAAGCATTGAATATTTTAAACAAACTCAGAAACAGATTCAAAAACTTATTGGTTTGGGAAGCACTTGAATACCTTTTGATAGGGGTAGGCACTTTGACACTGATCAAAGTGATCTCATTCTATGTAGAGTCCATGCTGTTTCCTTTCCAATTGGAGTATAGAGAAGGTGCCTTGTTGAGTTTGATTCCTGAAATGCAGAAAGGTTTTGTGCCGCTTTCTGAAGCTCAAACACCTGAAACTTTGTACGTATATGGTATTGGCTACCCATACCTCGTTTTTGGATTGTCAAAATGGATCGATAATCCATTGATAGCCAGCAGATTGCTAAGTCTGATTTTCAATTCCATAACCACTATTCTTCTATTCGAAACGTTAAGGCGCAGAAAATTACCTGCCATGTATGCGTTTCAGATTTCTACTATATTTTTTGTTTTTCTGGCCATCACAGCGTCTCACATGTTTCCGAGTGCTCCAGCTGCTTGCTTTTTGGCAGCAAGCATTGTAATACCCCTTTGGTTTGGCGGTAGATTCATACCTTGCTTGCTAGGCATCGGCTTAGCACTCATCGGGTTTACCATGAAACAATATGCGGTCATTTCTGTGCCTGCCATCCTATTATTTCATTTGTACTCTTCGAAATTCACCCTTAAAGCCTGGATTCAAACTTTTCTCTTGTTTTTGCCAATACCAATTTGGTTTTGGGTTTTGTTTTCATCGTTTTCGAGCTACTACACTGTTGCCTTTCAGCTGTTTCAGTGTTATCAGCCGTCCTCGTTCCAGCACATGCTCGACCAGGTGGTCTATTTTTTTACCCACAACTTTTTGCATTTCGGCCTGCTCTTTTTCGTGTTGTTCCATTACCGAAAGAAGTTTTTTCAGCTCTTACATCTAAAAATGGGAGACCTGAAACCAAAAGATCTTAAAAACATAACCGGCGATATTGTTTTAACCCAGCTTTTGGTTTCGGCTTTGCTTTTCGTGGTGAAACTTGGGTTGCATCCCGGCTCAAACAGGGCTTTTTATCTTTACCATATTCTTGCATTTTTTCTACTGGCCTATGTTGTTCCTTTGCTGTATAAGCAACTGAAAAACTACAAATACCAGCCATTCAGAGTGTTTATGTTTTTGGTTCCGATTTGGGGTTTATATGCTGGCATAGGAGTTTACACCGATTTTCTTTTTGAAAAGCATGTAAAAAACGAAGCATTCTACAAAGCAATTGAGCCTTACTTTAAGCTTCGAAAAACCATTTATGCATCTCCAGAATTGGCTTCGCTTGCATACAATAACCAGGTGAAAATCTGGAACAATGGATGCAGCGAGTACGCACTCGACTTACTGGATTGCCCTTGTACAGCAGACCCTGATTTTGTTCAAAAGGTTCGTGAATACACCACAACCATTGAGAACAAGGTTGCTAATCAAAATTTTGATTATATTCTTTTTGAAAGAAACTACTACGGGAAAAATGTAATAAATCCTGATACCCTCTCAAAGTACTACGTTGCAGAAAAGTACTTTACCAGAGGCAAAAATCCCGATACCACGTTCTTATTTATACCCAATATTAATATGGGAGTCAATACCAAAGTACTTTGAAAGGTTTAGTTCTAATTAACACGTAAAAGCACATCGTTTCCTGTTTTTTGACTGATTGTGACTTTATTGCGGCATCATTTTCATGAGAAAACTCGTTTTACTTATTCTGCTTTTGACCATTCAAGCAAAGCTTTTTGCTTGGTCCGAGGTTGGCCACATGATTTCCGGAGCTGTAGCCTATAAACGCATCCAGGCTACCCACCCCCATTTGCTTCCTGCTATGCTAAAAATGCTGAAAGCCAATCCATACTATGCTAAGTTTTGGAAAAAGGAAATCAGCGAACGAGAACTTAAGGGAGAGGAAGAGGAGATGTTCCTGTTTATGAAGGCAGGTACATGGGCCGATGATGCCAGAAGAGACAAATCTGTTTACCCTAAAGGATTTAATTCTATCCAAAATCAGTGGCATTATATCAATTATCCACTCTCATTCGATAACACCAAAGGGGAAGAAGCCAAGCCTGTAAATGTATTATCGGCATTAGAAAAGCAACTTTTTGAAGTGAAAAAAAAATCGCCTACTACTTCAGCTGGCGAAGCAATTGCCTGGGTGGTGCATTTGGTAGGCGACATGCATCAACCCCTGCACACAACAGCGTTATTTTCGAAAAAGTACCCAAAAGGCGATAAAGGGGGCAATCTTTTTTATGTTAGAATTCAACCTGAAACCAAAGCTATTTCCTTGCATTCTTATTGGGATGGGCTTTTAGGTAAAAATGTAAACATCAGGCGAACCATGGAAAGAGCAACTGCCTTGTTGAGCCAGGCAGAGTATATGGAACCCGCTTTGGAAGAACTCAGAATGAACACCAAACCAGAAGATTGGGCAAAAAAAGAATCTTTTGCTTATGCCCATACGCATGTATACCGCAATGGAATGTTGAATGGCACTTTGCCCCAATATCAAGATGAAGCGCCGCTTGTTCCAGAGGACTACATTTCAAAATCACAGCCACTTGCCGAAAGAAGGGTGGTGCTTGCCGGGTACAGAATAGCACAACTTTTAATCCAGGCTTTTTCATAATCTTATTGTGGCAAGGTCTTTGAAAACCACTTTTGAAACCAACTTTTACCGATATGTTTAGAAAACCAACTTTCTCTTTCAGCACATATATTTGGGTGCTTGTTCCTGCATTATTCATGCTGTTGAGCTCCTGTAAAAAAGACAGCGACAAAGACAATAATCCAAGCGGCAACACCCAATACGCCCTCATTATCACCAATGGCGCACAAGGCACCGAACTCAGCAAGTCTATCAGCTATGAAGCCAGAATAGTGAGTACAGCAGGTGAAAACCTGGCTGTTTCTGGTGTCAACTGGTCGTCGAGTGAACCTTCTGTGGTTACTTTTGCCGGCAATGTGGCGGCGGGTGTTGGCATTGGGTCAACTGTTGTTTCGGCGAGAATCACCTACCAGGGCAAAGAATACTCAGCTCAGGCTCCACTTGCCATTCATGCACCTTCTGGTGTATTTGTGGTAAATCCCTGGGCGATTCTCTGGGTAGCAGATGGTCAGGAATTTCCGTTAACCCCTGTCTATTTTGGGGTTGGAACTCCAAATTTCACTTTTTCAAGTTCTGATGCTTCGGTAGCAACCGTTACTTCCGATGGCACAGTTAAGGTTTTGAAAATAGGCAGCTGCAACATCACGGTTACAGCCTCAGGATTGGCAAACCAACCTTCTGTATCTGTACCTGTTCTGATAGTAGGAATTCCCGATGCTCCTCTGCCCGTTGTTAGGATTTTGGTTCGCCCAGCTCAACCAAGAGGAGACATTATGTTCCGTTCTGAGCCGCAAACATTTACTGCCAGAGCATACACTGCTTCGGGTCAAGAGGCTACGGGCAAAACATTCAGGTGGTGGATTGTGGCTTCTGATTCATTGGAAGATGGCGTGGTTGCGACCGTGGATCAATCTGGAAGGGTAACGCCAAGGAGGGTTGGTGAAGCAACCTTGTACGCCGAATCAGATGCCATTATTGGTCAGTGCAACATTACTGTAAACCCTGACACAGCCATTATAGTGGAGCCATTTGTGTGGACTATGGGTGCAGGAGACACCAAAAGATTTCAGGCAAAAACCTATCGGGTCACAGACAGAACAGCCTTTAGAAACGGAAGTTCCGGAGCTGTTTCATTAATTCCAAACCATCCTAATACAACCTGGGAAGATCCTTTGGCCAGTTTCCCTCCATTCAACATCCTGGAACTTTTGAGCCAAAACAAAGACGAAGCCAATATCCGCATGAAATCAGGCACCGTTGTGGGCTTAAGTTCTTTTATTGTTGCTTATGTGAATGGAACCGGAATAGCGGAAGGTGGAGCACTTATCAATTCAGAAATTTCTTTCCCTTGCGAATGTGGTACAGACAACCCTCAAATAGTTTCTAT
This sequence comes from Cytophagales bacterium, assembly GCA_038205175.1. Taxonomy (GTDB): domain Bacteria; phylum Bacteroidota; class Bacteroidia; order Cytophagales; family Flexibacteraceae; genus JBBRCC01. Next base: position 14,799 of record JBBRCC010000031.1, read on the forward strand.
TGAAGCAAACCCGACAAACTACAACCTAAGTTTAATCAACCCGCTTCCTACCCGCATCACGGCCACGGCAAAAAATGCTTTGGGTGGCAATGTGGTAGGTGCACAGCTTAGGTTCTGTTCAAACAGCGCAACTGTTGTAATCGTGGATGAAACAACTGGCGAAATGACTCCTGTAGCTCCTGGATCTGCCAAGGTTAAAATTTGTGCAGGAGATGTGTCTACAACAGTTGATGTAACAGTGAGTTTTTAAGCACATAATAAGTATAGTTTTGTACTGTTTAGATACCCGGCAATTAATTGTCGGGTATCTTTTTTGATATCCACACAACTTATAATTATTGAAATAATAGTCTGTAAAACAATAGACTTATAAATATTTTAAAAAAATATTTGGAATTTAAAAAGTAAACTATTTACATTTAAACTTCCATATAGCATACGCCAAACATGACAAATACCCCCCCCGATTTACATTTGCAAGGTTTAAAACCAGGAGTTTACATCATTACACTTCAAACCCCGAATGGGCAACCTGTTAGCCAAAAATTGTTAGTTAAATAAGTTTTACCAATTAAACCAACCAAGGTGAGGCAGGCCATACCTGCTTCACCTTTATTAAAAAATATAAGTTATGAGACACATGTTAATTTGCAGCATTCTGTTATTATTCCTTTGCCATTTTGCAATCGCACAATATGCTACCAGGCAACGCTTAAATTTACTGATGTATCAGGAAAACAGCGGCTTTGGACCATATAATAGGAATATATTTCGTTCGAAAAACGGAAAACTTTTTGGCTGGGGAAATAACCGAGAAGGACAATTAGGAATAGGAAGGATAACTTTTTCAGCTAGTGGTGAAAGAATTACTCAGATTGGTTCCGATTCAAATTGGTTCACAATTGCAAATAGTGCATCTACAACCTTTTGCCTTAAATCTAATGGCGGTTTGTGGGCATGGGGTAACAATGATTCGCTACAGCAAGGCGCCCCAAATATCAGCAATAACCGCTATCAGTTAAGCCCAAGGCAGATTGGTCTGGATATCGATTGGGCCTCAATATCAATACTCCAGTACCTCTGTTTCGCTTTGAAAGCTAATGGCACTTTTTGGTTTTCTGGGAAAACCAGAGGCATAATTCACCCTACATTAGAAGCAAATACTTTCACACAAATCGATACTTCAACGAACTGGAAGTATTTGGATAGAGGTAGTTTATTTGCAATAAAGAGTAATGGAAGTGTGTGGGTTTGGGGTAAATCAACCAGTGGGTCTTTAGGCTTAGGCGAATTTGTAGATGAAAGACTTGTGCCTACTCGACTAGATTCTGCAAATGATTGGATCAAAATATCATATAGTTTATATGGGGCAAATCCTATTGGTGCTGTTATTGGTTTAAAATCAAATGGTACACTTTGGGGCTGGGGTACTAACGACCGAAACCAAGTAGGCATTGGTGGTGATACCTCCAACGGCAATCTATTTTTTCCAACCTTGGTAGAGGCAGATAGTAATTGGGTAGAGGCGAATGCAGGCGGTTATTTGCTTGGTCTCAAAGCAGATGGTACCATGCACACGGCAGGGCAGAATTCGATTTATCACCGCTTGGGAGCCGGACAAACCAATTCAAATTTCTATCATCGGGCCCCAACTCCTATACGCCAAGATAGGCATTGGGTAACATGCTGGTCACCTCAATTGAATGGTTTTGCCATAGACTCCAGGGGAGTTTTGCACTCCTGGGGTTGGAACAATCACTTGCAATTAGGCGCCAATTTTCCGCAAGCTACTACGCTCAGCAGCCCAACTCCAGTAGATTCTGTAATAGAATGGGTAAGCGTGGAAGCAGGCCATGACTTTGGCCACGCCCTTCGCTCTGATGGCAGGATTTGCGCCTGGGGTAAAAACAACTTAGGCCAGTTGGGCATGGGAGACACGGTTGATAGACTTTCACCCGTTTTTCAAACAGATCTTGGTCCTGGTTGGACAGGCCTTACCTCTGGAAAAGAACATACCATAGCCAGACAAGCCAATGGAACACTGTGGGCATGGGGAAGAAACTGGGAGGCTCAATTAGGTCTGGGGCATCAATCGCCTACATTCTCTCCATTGCAAATCGGAAACGAAAGAGACTGGAAAGGGGCATCGGCAGGTGGCAATCATAGCTTAGGATTAAAGGCAAGCGGAAGTATATGGGCCTGGGGCAGCAACCCAAAAGGCCAACTTGGCTTAGGTAACAATGTGAGCCACAATACACCTCAACGCATAGGCAGAGAAAGAAATTGGATTTCAGTTTCTGCAGGACAAAATGGCCACAGTTTAGGCTTAAAGGCCGACGGCACACTTTGGGCTTGGGGAAACAATGAATTCGGGCAGATAGGCATTGGAAATGCCATCGACCAAAATATGCCTGTGCAGATCGGTGTTGAGCAAAAATGGATTTCGCTGGTGGCCGGTGATGACGTGAGCATGGCCCTGAAAGTAGATGGAACCTTATGGGCCTGGGGAAAAAACGATGCAGGTCAATTGGGCGATGGAAGCACCAATAATAAGAGCGCCCCGGTTATGGTGCAAAGCCCAGGCCTATGGCGATTCTTTGGGTCTTCGGGCCAAAGTAGCTATGGAATAAAAATGGACGGCACACATTGGGCCTGGGGAAGTAACACAGAAGGTCAATTTGGAAACGACAGCATAGACCTTGAACCATGTATACGACCCAAACAAATAGGTTCGAACGACGATTGGGTGAACATCTCAGGAGGCTCAAAGCACAAAATTTTGTTGAGTTCAACACGACGAAGGCTATGCGCAACAGGCAACAATGAATTTGGGCAGTTGGGAGATGGAACTATCATCAGTAACTTCAATTTTTTGTGCAACTCACGAACCATTACAGAAATGTCTTCAATTTTTTCCGAAAGTGATTGGTTTACTATTTTTCCAAATCCTGGGAAAGAAGAATTAACCATCATTTCGTCCATTCCTGCTCAGTTTGAAATTTACAGCCCTCAGGGCAAGCTCATCAGCAAGGTGCAGGTTTCTCATGAGACCGGGTTGAAATCACATGTAAACCTAAGTTTGCCAAATGGACTTTACTACATTGCTTCAACCGGAAACGGCAAAAGGGTGGTAAAGAAATGGGTAGTTGCCCGGTAACATCAATCCGGCATTAGCTGATCCTAATTTCATGTTTTAAACATTCACTTTTAAAGCTAGTGATAGTCAATGCAACAAAAGTTTATGGCATCTATGCTGCGGAATCAAAGCATTATAAAACAAAAAGTCCCGCCGAATGGCAGGACTTTTTTGGTTTAATAGTAGATTGAAGAATTACTCTTCGTCTACTTCTTTGTCTAATTTAGCCAATTTCTTAGTTGTTTCAGGCTCTATTTCTACTTCAGCAGCCACAACATCTTCATCGTCGTGCTTCTCGTCTGCTTTGTACTCCTCGCCTTCTTTCATTTTTTCTTCTTCCCGGTCACGCTTTCTTTCCATCAGACCTTCTTCAATAGCCTGACCAATGGCAGCTGTGATGATAGCAATGGATTTATAAGCATCGTCATTTCCTGGAATCGGAAATTCAACTTCATCAGGATCTGAGTTGGTGTCTACCAAAGCAAATACAGGAATACCTAATCGATGAGCTTCAGAAACCGCAATGTGCTCCTTTTTGATATCTACAATAAACAAAGCAGATGGCAAACGGCTCAAGTCAGCAATACCTGAAAGAACTCTTTCAAGTTTTTCCTTTTCACGGGAAATCATCAGCTGCTCTTTTTTAGCCATGGTTTTCCATGCTTCGTCTTTCTGTAATCTTTCGATAGAAGACAGTTTTTTCAATGACTTTCTTACGGTAGAAAAGTTGGTAAGCATACCACCTAACCAGCGTTCGGTCACATAAGGCATTTTAAGCCTTTTGGCTTCTTCAGAAACGATTTCTTTTGCTTGCTTTTTAGTGGCCACAAACAAAATCTTTTTGCCGCCTCTCACCATAAGCTTAATAGAAGCTGTGGCAGCATCGAGGCATGCCAGCGTCTTGTTCAGATCGATGATGTGGATGCCGTTTCGCTCCATAAATACATAGGGAGCCATTTTAGGATTCCATTTCCGGGTAAGGTGACCGAAGTGTACACCTGCATCCAGAAGCGTTTTATATTCGACTTTAACGGACATGAGCTGTGAGTCTTGAAATAAAAATGATTAACGTTTGCTGAACTGGAATTTCTTTCTTGCTTTTTTGCGACCTGGCTTTTTCCGTTCCACCATGCGGGAGTCTCTGGTCATAAATCCTTCTTTTTTCAAGGCAGGTTTATTTTCCGGAGATACCTTAGTAAGGATTCTGGAGATACCGAGGCGAATTGCCTCTGCCTGACCTGAAATACCTCCACCAGTTACATTGATGTTGAAGTCAAATTTTCCGGCTTCACCAACCAATTCCAGTGGCTGGTTTACGATAATCTGAAGAACTTCTGTTGGGAAATAATCTTCGATTGGTCTGTGGTTGATGGTAAATTTACCACTGCCAGGCTTAGCATACACCCTGGCTACAGCTGTTTTCCTTCTACCTATTGCGTTTACAATTTCCATGAATATTGGAATATTACTTTTTAGTAGTTAAGCTTCAATTCTTTGGGTTGTTGAGCAGCGTGCGGATGATCTGTGCCATCGTAAACGAACAACCGGGTAAACAACCTGCGGCCTAATCGGCTTTTTGGCAACATGCCTTTTACAGCATGTTCAACAATGCGGGATGCTTTTTGGTCAATCAGAGATTTTGGTGTAGAAAAACGCTGACCACCAGGGTAACCGGTGTGGCGAGTGTACACTTTTTCACTCATTTTTTTGCCGGTAAACCGAAGGTTTTTTGCATTTAGCACTATGACAAAATCTCCGCCATCTACGTGGGGAGAATAGGTCGGCTTATGCTTACCTCTGATCACAATTGCAATTTGAGAAGCCAGACGACCTACCGGTGCCTTAGCTGCATCTACGAAATACCACTCTTTCTGAACAGAAAATTCGTTGAGGTGAGAGGTTTTATAACTTATAGGATCCACTTTTTACGCTTTTATATTTCAATGAATGAAACTCCTTCTCAAAAAAGGACTGCAAAAGTAGGGTCTTCAAATCAGATATCCAAAAGTTATTGAGAAATATTTAGGTGGGAGGCAGCAGAACGAAAGTAGCGGCGATTAAGCCCCAATTAATCTTCAACATTTTCTGAAAATGAGTCGGGCTCTGGGCGTTTTTTGGCCCGCAATACCCGCCATAAAAAATAAACAGCCAGGCTTGCAATCACCACATTGGCACTTATCATCATCCAAAGAGCTGAAGCATTCATCGTTTTTTCCGGTTATTTCCTGCAATATAAACTAAAAGACAAATGCCGCCAAAAACCAGGAGCAGCAAAAGTCTTGAGCCATTGATCAACTCCTTTTTAAACAACATATCTGCTTTCTGTTGGAACCCATCAGCAACTAATATGGCTTTATTGATATCCTGATTCATCAGTTTGGCCACAATGGCTTGATCGCTAAACGACCAACCTTGCCCATCAAGCAACTGACCAACAGATACATACCAGTTTCTGCCTTCGGGTGCAAGCAACGAGGCTACGAAAACCAACAATAGAAAAGCAGGGGTCACATACTTGATTATGAATTTAAAAATTTCAGGGACTTGTATATCGCCACCATCGTTGATGGCTTTCCATCCTTTGTCCATACCAAAAATCCAGGCAAACAAAATTGACTCCAGCAAAGCAAACAACACCAATGAAACGGTGCCGGCCCAGTAGTCAAATTCATCGAAAACGCCTTGCCTGAAAAACAACACTGTTGGCAAGCCCAACATGAAAACAATGGCACCAAACGACCATGCTGCCTGTTTTCTGTTCCATTTAAATTCGTCTTGTAAAAACCCTACCCATGGAGTACCCATGGCCAAAGAAGAAGTGAGTCCGGCGAAGAACAATAAACCAAAAAACATGGCTCCAGCCACTATACCAAGCACTTCGCCCCATTGTGAAAATAAATAAGGCATGGTGCGAAATCCGAGTCCAAGCGCTCCTTGCTGGGTGAGCTCAAGTACTTTGTCGATACCTAAATAGCCAACTGCTATTGGAATGAGGATGGCGCTACCCAGACAAACTTCTACAAACTCATTCATCCAACCTGCACTCATGGCGTTTAGGGTTATGTCATCATTCTTTTTCACATAGGAGGCATAACACTGAATGGTGCCCATACCCACAGATAAGGTGAAAAAAATCTGGCCTGCAGCCGCCAACCAAACAGAGGGGTTGGTTAATGAGGTAAAGTCGGGTGTCCAAAGGTAATTGAGACCAACCGTGCCATCATAAATGGCTCCCCGCTCTCCAGCCTGCAGGGTAATGCCGGAAAACGACAAAGCAACACCAAACAAAATAAGCATGGGCATTCCAATTTTGGCAGCCTTTTCTACACCATCTACTAAACCTTTGCTAAGCACCCATGCATTGAGGATTACACAAATCACAAAAGCAAAAACTGCCTCAAATGGCAAACCAGTGAAGGTTGGGTCAAAATCAAGGTAACAGTCAAAAGCTGCGGATACCTTCTCAGGTGTGGTGTTTACAAAATGTCCGAGCAAAGTTTTGACCACATAGGTCATGGTCCAGCTTTCGATGTAGCAGTAGTAAGCAGCCACAGCCAGATTTGTAAAAATACCAAACACACCCACATATTTCCAGATGCTTTGTTTGGTCATGGAGTCAAGAATGAAGGGAGTGGAATGGTGTCCCTTATTTCCACCAAAACGCCCGGTGGCCCACTCAACCCAAAGCAAGGGAATGCCCATAAGCAAAAAACAAATGAAATACGGAATTATAAATGCCCCTCCTCCATTTTGAACGGCCTGAACCGGAAATCTTAGGAAGTTGCCAAGCCCAACTGCATTGCCAGCCATGGCTAAAACGAGCCCCAGCCTGGTTCCCCACGACTCATTATCTTTCTTTCTCACCATAATTCTTATGTGCAAAAATGGAATTAGCTTTAAGATATCCTGTTTTTGGGGGAAAAATAAGTTAGAATAGAATAGACATCGAATGTTAACGATTGCGAACTAACTTTGCAGCATGCAGCAGCAGCCACAGAAAATTCTCATTATTCAAACAGCATTTCTGGGCGACGTTATTTTGGCTACTTCGCTTCTCGAAACTTTGCACGCATGTTTTCCAAAATCTGAAATAGATTTTCTGGTCAGGAAGGACAACGAGAGCCTATTGAAAAACCATCCATTTCTGCATCAGGTATTGATTTGGGACAAAACCCGCAACAAGCATTTGAACTTGTTTAGAATGGGAACATACGTCAAAAAGCAATGTTATGATGTGGTAGTAAACTTGCAGCGCTTTGCTTCAACGGGTTGGCTAACCTACTATGCCGGAGCCAACATCAATATAGGTTTTTCTCAAAATCCATTTAGCCGTTTTTTCACATCTAAAGTGCTATTCAGCACCAGCAATGACCTTCATGAGACGGAAAGAAACCACCAATTGATTGCGGATCTGGTTGGAAACATGGCCTGTAGAAAACCAAAACTTTATCCTTCAAAAAGCGATTTTGAATCTGTGCTTCACTTTCAGAAAACTGCCCACGATAAATACATTTGCATTGCCCCGGCTTCGGTTTGGTTCACCAAACAACTGCCTGAAAGCAAGTGGATTGAATTTGTTTCTCATGTGCCTGATTCTTATTATATTTATGTATTAGGGTCGAAACAAGATTTGAAGCTATGCAATTCCATAGCCAACAATGTGAAGCGGAAAAATCTGCTTAACCTGGCTGGGCGCTTAAGTTTGTTGCAGTCTGCAGCCTTGATGCAAGGTGCAAGCATGAACTACATGAACGATTCTGCCCCCATGCATTTGTGTTCTGCAGTAAATGCCCCTACCTGTGCTATTTTTTGCTCTACCGTGCCTTCGTTTGGTTTTGGCCCGCTGGCAGACCAACGCACTGTTATTGAAACCACTATACCCCTCCCATGCAAACCTTGTGGCCTCCATGGCTTCAAGGCATGCCCTGAAGGACACTTTAAGTGTGGTTACACCATCGACACAAAAGAAATGGTCCTTATTCTCCCAAAAGAAAAATAGCTATTGCTTTAAAGGTCTTTTGAAAAGGGCAAAAAAAAGGCGACCCGAAGGTCGCCTTTTATGATTGAACTTTAGATTATTCCTCTACCACAGTAAACGTCACTTTGTGCGACACTGCTTTGTGTAGATTGATTGTTGCAGTGTAGGTGCCAAGCATTTTCACGTCAGAGTCGAAGCTGATGCGCTTACGATCTACTTCAATGCCTTTGGCTTTCAATGCGTCAGAAATTTGAAGGGAAGTAACTGCACCGAAAATTTTACCACTTTCTCCTGATTTGGCTTTTATTTGAAAAACTGCGTCGCCGATTTTAGCGGCAACATCTTTAGCGGCAGTCAATATTTTTTCTGCTTTGTGGGCTACTTGCTTCAGATTTTCAGACAACATTTTCTTGTTGCCATCTGTAGCCATTATTGCAAGCCTTTGAGGAATGAGGTAATTGAGGCCATAACCATTTTTTACTTTCACCAGGTCGTTCTTATAACCCAGGTTTTTTACGTCTTCTTTCAGAATGATTTCCATGATAATGATGTCTGTTGAAAAGGGTTAAAATTATTTAAGACCGTCGGCTACATAAGGTAGAATAGCCATATACCTTGCTTTTTTAACTGCCTGAGCAAGTTTTTTCTGGTATTTTAGGCTGGTACCTGTCAGACGCCTTGGAAGCAGTTTACCTTGTTCGTTCAAAAATTTCAACAAGAAGTTGGGATCTTTGTAATCGATGTATTTGATACCTGCTTTGCGAAAACGGCAATATTTCTTCTTTGGAAAATTGCTGATGTTAGTTGAATCTGAATGAATCATGATTAGGCTGTGGCTTCTTCTGTTACTGTTTCTTTTTTCTTGTTGAAAGCCCCGGAACGACGCTTTTCATTGTATGCCAAGGCATGCTTATCGAGTTTGGTAGTCATAAAACGAAGCACTCGCTCGTCACGACGGAACTCGGTTTCGAAAGGTTTGATGGCCGAAGGATCGACCGCAAACTCGAACATGACATAAAAACCGGTGGTTTTTCCTTGAACTTTATAAGCCAATGTTTTTAAGCCCATTAGTTCCTCATTCACGATTTCAGCACTCAAACCAGTGAGCACTTTTTTGAATTTTTCTACGGTATCCTTTACCTGCTGGTCAGATAAAACGGGAGTAAGGATGAATACCGCCTCATAGTTGTTGAACATAACTGTGTTTTTTAACCAAATTTTACAAAATGGGCTGCAAAAATAGCGTTAACTGACTAAAAAGCAAAGTGCTCCTTGAAATTTTTTATGGTAGCCCAAAATATTAATTCTCAATACCCTAAGTATGGGATTTGAATTCGGGCCAAAGAGACCCAGTCAACTGAAACTTTCCTTTCCTTTGCAAAGCGATTTACCTGCCTATGTCTACCAAAACTGATTTCCAACCCCAAAGCAAAGCTGCCTGGAAAGAGCGGCTGGCCAAAGATCTGAAAAACAAAACCTACGAAGACCTCCAATGGCATACATTGGAAGGATTTTCGGCAGAACCGCTTTACACTGCTCAAGAGTTGCAGTCAAAACCACATATGCAAACTTTTCATGCGTGGATGAATGCGCTTAAAAATCCAGGTTGGACCTATTTTCAACCCATGTTGCAAGCAAATTCTCTTAGCATGGATCAGGTGAAAGCACTTGGAGCAACAGGGGTTTTGTTGTTTGAAAATGATCATTTATTGACCCAAATTGACCAGGCAAAACAGGCAGGACTTGCTATCGGACTTATTTTCAATGCACCAGTTGCAATGGAAAATCTGGTTGAATTTCATGCTGAACAAAAAAAAGAAAATAGCTGGCTTCTATCCGATAGCATTTCCTGGTTTGTCAAAAACCAATTTGAACAGAAGCAATCTGAAGCCTGGCTTACACAAGTCGTTGCATTGCCTGGAGCCAACATTGGCTTCGATGGTTCTGCTTATCATTTACTGGGAGCAAATGCAACTCAGGAACTGGCAGCCATATTGTCGGGTTTGGTTTCGGCCATTCATGTTGGAACAGCTCAGGGCCTTGAGCCAAAAGATGTGGCTTCGAGAATATTAATTTCTACGCAAGTAGGGCCGCAATTTTTTCTGGAAATAGCTAAGCTGAGGGCATTGCGCCTGTTGGTTTGGAATCTATTTGCTATTTATGAAGTAGAGCCATTTGAATTTTCCATCCATGTTTCTACTTCGGCGGCTTACTGGTCGGGCAAGGATACAGAAATGAATCTTTTGCGCCACACAACAGAAGCTGCATCGGGCATTTTGGGCGGTGCCGAACAATTGAGCATTTTACCCTACACCCTTGAAAACAACCATAGGCAAGCTGCTGAAAAATTAAGCCTTGACTTAAGTTTGCTTTTGGCAGAAGAGGCGCACCTAAACAAAACTGTAGATGCTGCGGGTGGGAGTTTTTACATAGACCAACTCACAGATTTATTGGCAGAAAACGCCTGGACATTATTTCAAAAATTGGAAGAAATTGGAGGAATTTTAGAAGAAGCGGGAAAAGCAATGTTGTTGGAGGCCATACAAGAAACTGCTTCAAAACGAAGCAAAATGCTAAAAAGCGGTGAGCTTGAGTTGATTGGCGTGAACAAGTTTGAATCTGAAATGGCCAAAAATTCATCCTACTTTCAGGAGTTTGGTCAGTACAAACCTTTGTATCAACTGGTTTAAGTTTTGGTGAAACAAGCACATACCTTACGAATCGGAAACACGGTGCTCGACTTGTCGACACCCGTTGTGATGGGCATTTTGAATACAACACCCGATTCCTTTTATGCAGAAAGCCGTGCTTCTCTTTCAGGAATTTTAGATCGGGCAACCAACATGCTCGAAGAAGGTGCTGCACTATTGGATATTGGCGGATACAGTACACGACCTGGTGCAACAGACATGAGCATTGAAGAAGAATGCTCGAGGGTAATTCCGGCCATTGAGACCATTAAAAAGGAATTTCCAACATGTATCGTTTCAGTAGATACTTTTCGGGCTCAAGTAGCGCAGAAAGCCCTAGACGTCGGGGCAGACCTGGTAAACGATGTAAGTGGTGGCGATGCCGATGAGCACATGTTTCCGCTTATTGCCAAAAACAAGACTCCTTATGTATGCATGCATAGCCGGGGAAACCCGCAAACGATGCGGCAACTTACGCAATACGAAAACCTGCTTGCCGATGTGATGGCATATTTTGGGGAGCGGCTCTATAAATTGGAACAGGCTGGTGTGTATGATGTAATATTAGACCCTGGGTTTGGTTTTGCCAAAACGATTGACCAGAATTTTGAGTTGTTGAAAAATCTGGGCGCTTTATCTTTGATCGGAAAGCCCATTTTAGTAGGCATATCACGCAAATCGATGATTTGGAAAACACTTAACACCACTGTAAATGAAGCACTGAACGGCACCACTGCCCTGAACATGGTTGCCTTGCAACATGGAGCAAATATTTTGCGGGTACACGATGTGAAAGCTGCTGTAGAAACAATAACCCTTTGGAAAAAATCATGTTCACCGGAATAATAGAAGCATTTGGCCAGGTAGAAAAAGTGGATCGGCAAGTCGAGAATATCAGTTTTTGGCTGAGTTGCCCTTTTGTAAATGAGTTAAAAGTTGACCAAAGTCTTGCCCACGATGGGGTTTGCCTTACTGTGGACAAAATTCAGGATTCAACCTACAGGGTTACCGCCATTCCTGAAACGTTGAGCCGAACCAACTTAGATAATTGGAGCGTCGGAACTCTCGTGAATCTGGAACGTTGCCTTTCGGCTCATGGTCGCTTTGACGGTCATATTGTGCAAGGCCATGTCGACACTGTTGGACGTTGCTCACGCATTGAAAGCTATGAAAACAACTGGCGCCTGTTTTTTGAATACCCCACCAACACTAAGCACATCTCAGTAGAAAAAGGCTCTATCTGCATCAACGGAGTGAGCCTTACGGTGGTAGATTCAGGAGAAAATACTTTTTCAGTAGCCATCATTCCTTATACCTGGGAACACACCAATCTTGGAAAACTGTCGGAAGGCAGCTTCGTAAATTTGGAATTTGATGTGATTGGTAAGTATGTGGCGAAAATGCTGGGGCAACAGGTGTGAAATCTTAATTTGGAATCACAAGCGATTTACCTGTTTTAAAACGCTCAATTCCTGATTCCAAAAAGGCTACAAAATTCCCAACATTCAGGTCGTAGGCTTTGGGAATGGCCAACAGTTTTTCATCAGGCGAAAGCAGAATGTAGTAGGGCTGTGCATTGTTTTTGAACTGAGTTACCTGCCTGTCGGAATTTTGTTTTCCAATCGTTTTTTTCTCCCGTCCGTCGTAAGCAGAGGTATACCAAAGTGCTTCTGGAAGTTCAGTTTTGTCGTCCACATACAATGCCAATACAATGAAATCGCTGTTCAGTTTTTGGAGTACAGCAGGATCGCTCCAAACATTGGCTTCCATTTCCCGGCAATTCACGCAACCATGTCCGGTGAAATCGATAAAAACTGGTTTGTTCTGCTGTTTGGCACATGCTATGGCTTGCTTGTAGTCGAAATACCCTCGCAGGCCATGTGGCAAATGTAAATTTTCGGCATATACGGGCTTGTCGCACAAGTTGTTTTCCTGTTTTCCTATAGCAATTCCTCCACCTTGAGCAGGCTGAAAATCCTGTGTTGTCATGGGTGGCAGATAGCCTGAAAGTCCTTTCAAAGGCGCTCCCCACATACCCGGAATCATGTAAACCACGAAGGTAAACGTAACAATGGCCATCAGTACCCGGGGAATACCTACCGCATCTACTACACTATCGTGTGGCAACCTGATTTTGCCCAATAAATAAACCCCGATCAATGAGAAAATGACAATCCAGAACGCCAGGTAGATTTCACGGTCGAGAATGCCCCAATGGTAAGCCTGATCGGCAATACTCAAGAACTTAAGTGCGAGCGCCAATTCCAAAAATCCCAAAACCACTTTCACCGAATTGAGCCAACCGCCTGACTTAGGCAAACCATGCAACCACTGTGGAAAAATGGCAAATAGAGTGAAGGGTATGGCAAATGCAGCAGAGAAGGCAAACATACCTGCGATAGGCTTCAGCACTTCGCCGCCAGCCGAGGCTACGAGTATGGTTCCCACAATGGGGCCTGTGCATGAAAACGAGACCAACACCAGGGTGAAAGCCATAAAAAAGATGCCGTAGTAACCGCCTTTGTCGGCTTGGCGGTCTGCAGAATTGACCAAAGAAGAGGGGAGCACAATTTCGAACAAACCCAGAAAAGAAACCCCAAACACAATGAAGATAAGGAAGAAAAACAGGTTAGGCGCCCAGTGGGTACTCAAAAAATTGGCAAACTCTGGTCCATTGATGCGTGCTACAATGGTGCCTGCTACCGTGTAGAGAAATATGATGGAAAAGCCGAAAAACAAGGCTTTAATAATGGCTTCGCTTTTTGACTTGGTTTGGCGGGTAAAAAAAGTGACCGTCATGGGCACCATGGGAAAAACACAAGGGGTGATGAGTGCCACAAGACCACTAATGAAAGCCAATAGCATAAAAGCCAGCAAACCTTGGTTTTTGCCACCGGGCAAATCTTCGTCAGAAATCACCTCAACTGTTCCCGCTTGAGCCGTTGGCTTAGGCTCTTTTTCAGGTGTAATTTTCGAGCTGTCAATAGGGGCTGTTATCTCTGGTTTTGAGGAAACTACATTGGTTTTTTCCTCTTTGGTTTCCACCACCAACTCCTGTTTTGTAGAAGCAAGCTTGGCTGTTGCTGTTTTTATAGCAACCTCAAAATCACCTTCAATATTGATGCATTTTCCATCTACATCGGTGCAGACCTGAGCTTCATAAACGCCTTTCACGACAGGATTTTCTCCCGTAATTTTGATTTTCTGCCGGAACTCAGCTTTTTTGGTAAAGTAAGTAATATCGCCTCCCCATACATCGTCAAACTTCTTTTTGGGCTTGATGGCACGGAGTTTTCCAATCAAAGTGTACCCTTTGGGATTGTCGAATTTGAACTCCGTTAACAAAGGCCCAAGCTTTGGGTCAAAATCATTTGAATACAAATACCACTTGTCGATGATGCTGGCGTGCGCCACAAATTCGGCTTCAGTTCCCGGGGCAGGGTTCGCCGGAATTACCTCAAAAGACCAGGTACTAGGTTTCTCAATCTGAGCCTGAACTAACGTAAATGAAAATAGGGCTAACAGAACTAAACAGTATTTTATCATTTTCATGCCAACTCAAACGGAAACGTTTGTGAGTAATTGCTTTGCAAAGTGCAAAAATAACTTTGGCGATGGCAAATTGGTTTATTCTAATTTGCAGACCAAAACAAATTCATCAACCAACATTACTTTGAGAGATTTCGACCTGATAGAATATCCAAACGGCCTAACCATCATGCACAAACAAGTGCCGCACACCCGCATTCAGCATGTGGGATATGTGGTAAACATTGGCAGTCGTGACGAAAAGATTTCCCAACAAGGAATGGCTCATTTTTGGGAGCACATGGCATTTAAAGGCACCGGGAAACGTCGTTCTTTTCATATTTTGAATAGACTTGAAGTAGTTGGAGGAGAACTCAATGCCTACACCACCAAAGAGAAAATTTGCTTTTATGCTTCAGTACTGAACAACCACGCCGACAAAGCTATTGAATTGCTTACCGACATTACTTTTCATTCTGTTTTTCCAGAAAAAGAGATTGAAAAAGAGAAAGGGGTGATTTTGGAAGAAATGTCGATGTATGAAGATTCACCAGAAGACGATATTCAGGATCATTTCGACCAATTGCTTTTCACCGGACATCCTTTGGGGCATAAAATTCTGGGTTCGGAAGAAACGGTGAACAGTTTTTCAAAAACAGATTTTAAGGAATTTCTGGATCAAAATCTGGATAGTAGCCGTATGATTCTCACTTCGTTGAGCAATTTGACTACCAAGGAAATTAAAAAGTTGGGCGACAAATACGTGAAAGATTTGCCACTTTACTCGGCTCCCTCGAAGCGAAAACCTTTTTTCGAATTCGAGCGCCAGGAATCCACCATTTTCAAACCCATTCAGCAAGCTCATTGCATGTTGGGCGGTTTGGGTTTTTCGTTTACCGATGAAGAGAGGTTGCCTTTCTTTATGCTTATCAATTTGTTAGGCGGGCCGGGAATGACTTCCAGGCTAAACATGAAACTGCGGGAAAAAAACGGACTGGTTTACAGTGTTGAATCCGGCTTTGCGCCCTATTCAGATACGGGGCAGTATCATTTCTATTTTGCCACCGAAAAATCGAGGTTGGAAAAAAGTTTAAAGTTGCTGTTCGAAGAAGTTAAACTGGTGAAAGAAAAAGCTTTGGGAACCCTGCAACTGCACCAAACCAAAGAACAATTGATGGGTCAAATTGCCATGGCCGAAGAAAACAATCTTTCGCTCATGCTCACCATTGGCAAGTCGCTGCTCGACAGTGGAAAAATGGAAACTTTACCCGAGTTGTTTGAAAAAATTAATGCTGTAAAAGCCTCTCATTTGCTGGAATTAGCCAACCGCATTTTTGTACCTGAGAAGATGTGCATGGTTACGTTTATGCCGGAGGATTGACTCTTTTCAACTGCAACTAACCTAAATTTTTCGTTAAATTTTAAAAAATAAAAGAAGGTTTTCCACTCATTTATATAACTTTCGAATTCTTTTCACACACCAATTTAATCATGAAACGTTATTTTATAGTTTGTTTGTCAGGGTTACTTCTATCTCTTTCTCCTTTTCTGACAAATGCCCAGGTTTTTAACTGGGATCCTGTTTTCCCCACTATTGACGACTCACTGACCATCACTTTCAACGCTCAGGGAACCAACCTTCAAGGCATTTCTCCTGTTTATATTCACGTAGGAATCGTGACCCAACCCAACGGTACAGGATGGGCCAATGTACAAGGAGCCTGGGGCACTGCAGACCCAAGGGTGCTACTCACCAACTTGGGCAACAACCGACACAGCATCAAATTTCTACCTCGCACTTTTTTCAATGTTAACGCTGCACAAACCGTGTACCGGCTAGGCTTATTGTTTAGAAACGCTGGTTCAACAGCTGTTACCCGTGCTGCTGGCGGAGCAGACTTTTTTATGCCCATGTATCAGCCTGGGGCAAGAGCCGTTTCTTTTGTTAGTCCGCAAGAAAGAAACACCATAGTCAGTCAGGGGCAGCAAATTGCTATTGACTTTAGAAGTTCTTTCACCGGAAATCTTCAGCTGTTGGTAAATGGGGTTCAGCAAGCCCAACAAAACAACACCAATGGAATTGGCTTCAATTTTACACCAACCCAAATTGGCAGAAACATCATTAGAGGAATTGCAACCGATGCCACTGGTTTTGCCACCGACTCTATTGTCGTTTTTTCAAAAGGAATACCACAAACAAGGGCACTTCCGGCGGGTCTTGAAGACGGTATAAACTACATCAATGCAACTACAGTAACCCTGGTACTTAGGGCGCCTGATAAACAAGATGTTTTCATCATTGGCGATTTCAACGATTGGTCGCTCGACACGGCCCAGTTTATGTATAAAACTCCTGATGGCCTAAAATGGTGGAAAACCATAGCAGGCCTCACCCCAAATACTGAATATGGATTTCAATATTTGGTGGACGGTTCTATAAGAATTGCCGACCCTTATTGCGAAACTATTTTAGACCAAAATGATGACAGGAATATACCCGTATCAGTTTATCCAAACCTCAAGGCATATCCCACTGGCAAAACAAATGGCCTTGTAGGTATAATGCATCCGGATGAGCCAGGCTACCTATGGCGGGTAAACAATTTTCAAAAACCTGACCAAACCAACCTTGTTATTTATGAACTCCTAATCAGGGACTTTGGCTCGGTGCGCAGCTACAAAACTGTGATGGATTCGCTGCCTTACTTTAAGAAATTGGGCATCAACTGTATTCAACTAATGCCCATCAACGAATTTGAAGGCAACCTGAGTTGGGGCTACAATCCCAGCTATCACTACGCCATAGACAAGTATTATGGCAGCAAAAATGCATTCAAAGCCTTGGTAGATTCATGCCATAGGAATGGTATTTCGGTGGTTATTGATGTGGTGTTCAATCATGGATTTTCACAAAATCCCCTCGCTCAATTGTATTGGGATGGAAACAATAGCCGACCCGCTGCCAACAATCCTTGGCTGAACGTAACTCCAAGACACCCCTTCAATGTTGGCTATGATTTCAACCACGAAAGCATTCATACCAAATATTACATGGACAAATGTCTCAAAAATCTAATGACAACTTTTAAGGTAGATGGGTTTCGGTTCGATTTATCAAAAGGATTCACACAAACAAACAATCCAGACAATGTGGGCGCATGGGGGCAACGGGACCCTTCGAGAATAGTTTTGTTGAAACGCATGTACGACAGGGCCAGAGAAGTTTCACAAGATGCTTATATGATTTTGGAGCATTTTGCTGAAAACAATGAAGAAACTGAATTGGCAAATTACGGTTTTATGCTTTGGGGAGGTGCGAACGGTGATTTTAAAAATGCCGTGAGAGGAGCAGCTAATAACTCAAGTTTTAATTGGCTGTCGTATAAGGCAAGAGGCTGGCAACAACCACATGTGGTTGGCTATGCAGAAAGCCACGATGAAGAACGCCTGATGGTTGAAGCCCTCACCAATCCAGTTTTAACCAACCCGGCTCACCGCCCCAACAACAGAAATATTGCCCTCAACCGCATGAAAACAGCGGCGGCATTTTTGTTTAGCATCCCAGGGCCAAAAATGATCTGGCAGTTTGGGGAATATGGCTTCGACCTGAGCATAAACCGTTGCGAAAATGGCACCGTCAATGAAAACTGCCGGACGTCGAACAAACCACCGCTTTGGGATTCGCTGGCTCGAAATCCAGAAAGACAAAGGCTGTTTCAGGTGTATGCCAACATGATTAAGCTCAAAACCACCGAACCTGCATTTAATACTACCGATTTCAGGTTGGCCACAACCAATGCCTTCAAACGCATTTGGCTTACCCACAGCAGCATGAATGTGACCATTATGGGCAACTTTGGCGTAGGCAATGTGAGCGCCAGAGCCGAGTTTCAAAACACCGGAAAGTGGTATGAATATTTTTCTGGCGACAGCATTACTGTTACCGACGTCAACCAAATGTTTACGCTTTTCCCGGCTGAATTTAGAATTTACACCACCAGACGGCTATCGTCTCCAGAGCCTGGGTTAGTGTCTGTGAAAGAAAGAGCAGGTCTCAATGCCTCTGTTTTCGATTTTGAGGTGTATCCCAATCCGTTTTCAGAAGGCACTCAATTTTCATTTTACCTGAGCCGCCCGCAAGAAGTTGAAGTGTCGATTGTAGATGCAACCGGACGATTGGTTGCTACCCTGGCTAACAAAACAACTGTAGCAGATGGCGAGCAAACATTTAGCTGGAATGGCAAAAACGAAAGAGGAAGTGCTGTTTCGCCGGGCATCTATTTTATCAGGCTGTTGGGCAAAGACGGCAGTGTGGTGAAAAAAGTGGTGAAGGAGTAAAAAATCAAACCAAAACGAATAGAAAGCTGGCTTTAGAGCTGGCTTTTTTTTATGTAAATCAAGTAACCATTACCTTTATATTTCCACCTTGACCGCAACTCCTTTTCTTTGCCTGATGAACCAATTCACCAAACTCATCTTTTGCTTCGCTTTAACTACCATGATGATGCAATGCACCACCAAAGAAACGGCCATTTATCAGTCTGATGCCTACGCTGTGTTTGCAGACAAAGTGGTTCAAGGCCAATATACGGCAAAAGCTGTTTCAGCTACAGAACTACAAAGCAACTACCAAAGTCCGGCCAGTGAGTTTAAGCCAGCAGAAATCATATTCAAGTTTGCCATCAACGGACGTGACAATGAAATGATGCCCGGGGTAGACCACAAGTTTTACATCCAACCCGGAACAGCGGAAACTCCTGTCATTGTGTTTGGCCAACACCTCAACCCACCTGCCCCCGAAGGCAAATACCTGGAGCCCAACACCCGCATTAAAATAAAGCTAGATTTCAGTGCACCACTGCAGCAAATGAAGGAACAAGGTTTTTTCAAGGCATGGAATGGGGATAAGATTTTTAAACAAGATTTTCAAGGTGTTTTCATTGCAGGCGGCACCTCTCCGCTTACCTGGGATTTTGACAACCTAAGCCGGAAAAAAGAGATGCAGCTTCAAGACCTTGACGGCGATGGCATCTATGAAATAGAATTGGTGTTCAATGCGCACGACAAAAGCTTTCAAATGGCATCGACATGGAAACCAGTGCACGACTTGTCTGCATTTCCAATATACAAATCTCCTCACGTATTGGCCGATGCCATCTACAATCTGTCAATCGACGAAATGATGACCGCCATTGAGCCAGACAAAACCTTCAGAACTGGCAAGGAATGGGCAGGTGTTTGGACACGTGATATTAGCTACAGCATTATTTTGAGCATGGCCATTTTGCAACCAGAAGTGGCCAAAATTAGCTTGCGAAAAAAGGTAAAAAATGACCGGATTATTCAGGATACAGGCACAGGTGGGGCGTGGCCAGTATCAACCGACAGAATGATTTGGGCTGTTGCTGCCTGGGAAATTTACAAAGTAACAGGCGAAAAAGATTGGCTAGAATATGCTTATCTGGTGGTAAAAAACAGCCTCAACGACGACCATCAAATAGCATTTGACGAAGAAACAGGTTTAATGAAAGGTGAGTCTTCGTTTCTCGATTGGAGGGAACAAACCTATCCGAAATGGATGCAACCTGCCGACATTTTTGAATCTGCCTGTTTGGGAACAAATGCTGTTCATGTTCAAGCCAATCGGGTTTGTGCGTTCATGGCAAAAGCATTGGATTTAGAAGTTGAAGCTGAAAAATTTGCGGCCATGGCCGAAACCATCAAAAAAGGCGTGAACCAACATTTGTGGATGGAAGACAAAGGCTACTATGGGCAATTTATTTATGGCCGCACCCACAAAATTTTGAGTCCAAAGGCAGAAGCTCTCGGCGAAGCACTTTGTGTGCTCTTTGGCATAGCTGAGGGCGAAAGGGCGAAACGAGTGGTCGAAAATACACCTGTTACAACCTTTGGTATTCCATGCATTTATCCGCAGATTGCTGGCATTCCGCCGTACCACAACAATGGTATTTGGCCATTTGTGCAAAGTTATTGGGCACTTGCTGCACAAGCTGTAAAAAATGAAACATCGTTTTTAGAAAGCCAAGCCGCCATCTACAGGGCTTCTGCTTTGTTTCTCACCAACAAAGAAAACATGGTAGCCGCCAATGGCGATTATGCAGGCACCCAAGTCAATTCGAGCGTAATGCTGTGGAGCCTTTCTGGCAATTTAGCACTGGTGTACAAAGGTTTATTTGGCATGCAGTTCAGGGAAAATAGCTTATACTTTTCCCCCTTTGTTCCTCAGACTTTGGCAGGCACCCGCAGTTTGAAAAATTTCAAATACAGGGGTTCAATGTTAGACATCACGTTGGAAGGTTACGGCGATCAGATAAGCGAAATTAGGCTCGACAATGTGCCCATGTCCGACGCTGTAATTCCTGCAGGCATTTCGGGAAATCATAGCATTTCGATAAAAATGAACAACAACATGCCGGAGAAAGGACAACGAAACTTAGCACCTGACGCTATTTCTCCAAATACGCCTATTGTCAAGTTTGAAAACAGCAAACTAACCTGGGAAACAGTGGAAGGTGCTTCTGAGTACTTGGTGTTGAATGAGGGAAAAACAGTGTCTTCTACATCAAAAACAACATTCGACACCGCCAACTTGCCTTTTGCTTGCTGGCAGGTAATAGCGGTAGACAAAAACAAACACCAATCCTTTGCTTCAGAACCTATACAAGTGGCAAAGCAAACAACAACAGTAGAACTGGCCAATAGCCCGGCATTAGGTTGGGAAGTGAAGGATTTCCTGGGCAAAGGTTTTGTAGAAATCAGCAAAACCCAGAACCGAAGCTTGCCCATAAAAGTGACTGTAGCTGAAGCCGGGAAATATGCCCTCAGATTTCGGTATGCCAATGGAAACGGCCCAGTTAACACCGAAAACAAATGTGCCATCAGAACCCTGGGTTTCAAGAAGCAAAAGCCAGGAACCATTGTTTTTCCGCAGCGAGGCGCAAACGAATGGAGCAACTGGGGCTACAGCAACAACCTGATTGTTGACCTGACTTTGGGAGAGCATATATTTGTTCTTTTCCTCGGTGCATCCAATGAAAACATGCACGGAGAGGTGAATCAGGCTCTTATCGACGAGCTGGAAATTGTAAAGCTATAAGGGTCTTGAACCGCAAAAAACCCTTGTTCAAGAACTGCTTAAAAACAACAAATCCCGCCATGAGCGGGAACCGTTGTAGATAATAAACCCTAAACAAAATATATCTTGACTCCGACGAAGCGGAAAATTTTCTTTGGCTAAAAAGGCCTTTTGCCTTTTGATAACGATGCAAATATAAGCGACTGCAAAAATATTGTGCAAAAAGAATCAATAATTTAGCAAATTTTAAGAAGAAATTTTCGACGGGAAAACTCGCCTGGCTAAAAAGCGTCTTCGAAATGATTGATTGTCAGATGCTTGTCAATTTCACCAGTGATAGACAGAATGTCGAACCTGATGGGTCCATTCCAATCGATTTCAACCAAATATTGTTCGGCGCAGTTTTTTAACCTTGAAATTTTGGCCTTGTCTACAAAAGTTTCAGGGAAGCCAAAGGAATTATTTCTCCTCAGTTTCACTTCTACAAATACCAAAATTCCTTCTTTTTCAACAATGAGGTCTATCTCATTTCGGCGATGTCGGTAGTTTCTTAGCAGTTCTACATACCCTTTTCGCAAAAGAAACTCAGCGGCCAGAGCCTCGCCTTTTTCACCTATATCTTTGTTCTTTGCCATTTCAAAAGCAAACTGACGTAAAAAGTTTAGTTTTGCACCTTGAATTTTTAACAAAACACTTATTTTTCATCGCATTATGATGCAAAATCTTATTGATGGGTTTGGAGCTCAGTTGTCCGAAGCCCTCGAAATTGCTTCTAAAGCCACGCTTTCAAAACCTTCGCAACCTATCTACAACATTGTTATAGCCGGTATGGGTGGTTCTGGCATTGGTGGAAACTTGGTTACTACCCTCACAGCCAACGACATTTCTTGCCCCATTACCTTATGCAAGAGCTACGATATTCCTGCTTTTGTAGGTTCAAACACCCTTTTTATTGCTTGTTCTTTTTCGGGCAACACCGAAGAAACAATTGATACAACAAAAAAGGCTTTGAAAACGGGAGCAAAAATAGTTTGCATCACTTCAGGCGGTAAGCTCGGCGAATTGGCTTCTGCCAACAAACTAGACACCATCAACATTCCTGGCCGTTCTGGTAGCCCAAGAGCAAGTATTGGGTATTCTTTTGTGCAGCTGTTGCATATTTTCCACGCATTTGGGTTGACCAAATCGGCGTATACAAGCGAACTGGAAGCCTCCATAAAACTGATTGAAGACCAAGACGGTGTAAAACAAGTTGCTAAAGCATTGGCAGGCCAAATGAAAGACAAATTTGTGTTTTTGTATGGCGACACCAAGCTGGAAGCTGTACTGATAAGAACGCAACAGCAAATTGCCGAAAACAGCAAGCATATCAGCCATGTGAATGTATTTCCAGAAATGAACCACAACGAATTGGTAGGTTGGAAATACCCGGAAGGCATTTATGCCAATGCCATGGTGGTTTTGGCTCGCACATCGTTTGAACATCCACGCAACTCCATTCGCATGGAGGTCTGCAAAGGCATTTTCAAAGAACATGTGAAAGAAACCGTTGAACTCGTTGCCAAAGGCGAGTCATTTACCGAGCAAAGCATTTACCTCATTCACCTGCTCGATTGGACTTCATTCTTTTTGGCGGAATTGAATAACGTTGACCCGTTTCCGGTTGATGTGATCAACTACCTGAAAGTTGAGTTGGCAAAACACGTTTAAGAAAAATCAATTTTTACCCGGGGAACCGATAAACCGGATCTCCGGGTTTTTTTATGCAAAACCGAAAGGTAGAAATCCAGCATTGGGGTCTTATAGACTATAAGCAGGCATGGGAGAGGCAAGAATCTCTTTTTCAATCGGTTATTGAACAAAAAGTAGCCAACCGAGCCAAGGAAAAAGACGATCAACAGCCCACAGCCAACTACCTTGTTTTGTGCGAACACCCTCATGTATTTACTTTAGGCAAAAGCGGATCAGAAGCAAATGTGCTCATCGATGAACAAGAGCGTGAACGACAACAGGTGGCCTATTACAAAATCAACAGGGGTGGCGACATTACCTACCATGGTCCGGGGCAGTTGGTTTGCTATCCTATTCTCGATCTCGACAATTTTTTCACCGACATTCACCGGTACTTGCGCTACCTCGAAGAAGCTGTGATAGACACCATAGCCGAATATGGCCTTTCAGGCTACAGAATTGAAGGCAGAACAGGCGTGTGGGTGAACGACAAAAAGATATGTGCCATGGGTGTGCGCACCAGCCGATGGGTCACCATGCATGGTTTGGCTTTGAATGTTTGCCCCGAATTATCTTATTTTGAAAAAATAGTGCCGTGCGGCATTAGCGACAAAGGCGTAACATCTATAGCATCAGAAACACGCCTAAAACCAAACCTAAACGAGATTTCTGAAAAATTGATTAGGCATTTTGAAAGGATTTTTGATGCCAGAAACATGTAATTGATCATGAAAAAAGACATTCAGTTTCCGAAAGTTGAAGGCGTGAGCTTGGCCGTGGCCCAGAAAACCCATGAAGATGTGGAAGACAATGTGTGGAAAGTATATTTGATTAACCGAAACACATTCCCGCTTTTCAATGTGTTGATAGCCAGCAAAGGATACGGACACAAAGACGGTGAACCGCAAAAGACCTCAATTCTCAGGCACATGTTTGTGAAAGTGGAGGCCAACAGCGTAGCCGAAGTAGAAGTGATAGACCCGTCGGTGTTTCACCTGGCCAATGAGTATTGGTTGAGCTACTACACCAGTGAATTAAGCTCGAAAATCTACGACAAAAAATTTGTCTTCATGCCAGAGTCTATCATAGAAGAAAACCATATCTACATACCAGAATTGCAAACAAAGGGCGTGTTGCATGGGTAAAAAAAGATTGTGGAAATAGGCCACATGCAAATCCATTGACTATGAGTATGAACCATCTAAAACATGTAAGTCTAGCCATATTAGTAAACACCGTTTTTGGGAGCTACTTTTTTGTTCGGCTCAGATCACATTGAATTCAACCTTTGAAAATGGAAACGGCAGGGCAACTTTTCAAAACCAGCAGAAAAACGAGGTTGCATTTTTTTCACGCAAATTAACTCGGGTTGCAGCTCGACCCACCAATTGATTGCAATTTTCAAAGAATATTCTTAAATTTTCGAAGAAATACGATGTTTTGGTCGTGGTTCGAAATTACAAATTGCTGATAATGAAGGGTGCATTTTTTTGGACTCGATTTGTAGTGACACAGCTTGATTTGTCTGTAAATCAATATGTTGCTCAATTTTGGACGCAGCTTATTTCGGATAAATAGATAGACAGCAGCTTTGACAACCCAGCCAACGCCAACAAATGGGTAGATGCCGATACACTCAAACACACCCAGGTTAGGGAAAATTGGGGCTGAGTGGCTTTGCTTCCAAAGTCTTGAACAGCTGGGGGTAAAAGAATTTCTAAAGAACCTTGGTTGGGATCAATCCAGAATTCAACTTACACTCACGCAGATCATTAGCCGTGCCGT
>JBBRCC010000032.1:0-39518 GCA_038205175.1 Cytophagales bacterium
GTATTTCAATGACTAAACTTTTTCAAGGATAATCATGGCAAGGGTACAAGTAAAGCAAATCAGAAGCACAATCGGTAGAGATCATTCTACTGTTAAAACCATGGAAGCCCTTGGTTTAAGAAAAATCAACAGTGTGGTTGAACACGAGGTAAACGACTCGTTCAAAGGCCAGTTGAATAAAATAAAACATTTGGTTCAAGTAACTGAAATTTAAGAATCATGAATCTGCATTCATTAAAACCTGCTGACAAGTCGGTTAGAAAAAATAAAAGATTAGGACGTGGCCAAGGCTCAGGTGGCGGCGGAACTGCTACACGAGGACACAAAGGTGCTCAGTCCAGATCGGGCTACTCTGCTAAAGCTGGTTTCGAAGGTGGTCAGATGCCTATTCAGCGACGATTGCCAAAGTTTGGTTTCACAAACCCCAACAAAGTAGTTTTCAAGGTGCTTAATCTTGATGACTTAACTAAATTGGTTGAGGAGTATAGCACAGCTGAAATCAATCCTGAGTTTTTGAAAAAGCATGGATTTATGTCTAAAAAAGACATACTAAAAGTGCTTGGACGTGGTGAGATTTCTTCAGCGGTAGCTGTTTCTGCTCATGCTATGTCGGCATCAGCAAAAGAAAAAATTGAAAAAGCAGGAGGTTCGTTCACAGCGATATAATTCGAATGAAAAAGTTAATTGAGACCATACGAAATATCTTTTCAATAGAAGACCTGAGGACAAGGATTTTCAACACCCTCATGTTTTTGATTATCTTTCGTTTGGGCTCTTTCATTGTGTTGCCAGGCGTAGATCCAAACAAGCTCGAAACCTCAACCAACAAAATTTTTGGCTTGTTGGACACACTTTTAGGTGGTGCATTCTCGAATGCCTCCATCTTTGGTTTAGGTATCATGCCATATATTTCTGCCTCCATCGTGTTGCAGCTTTTGACGGTAGCGGTTCCTTATTTCCAGAAATTACAAAAAGAGGGTGAATCAGGTCGCAAAAAGATCAATCAACTTACCCGCTTGCTCACAGTTGCTATCACGCTTGCCCAAGCAGTAGGTTATATCGCTGCAACCATTCCAGCTGAGGCTATTAAGCCAGGTTTTGAAGGGGTAATGTTCAACGTTACTTCAATGGTAGTGCTCACGGGCGGAACGATCTTCTGTATGTGGTTGGGCGAGAAAATCACTGAGAAAGGAATAGGCAACGGTATCAGTATGTTGATCATGATTGGTATTGTAAGTCGTTTTCCAGGTGCCATCTTGAAAGAGGCTATGAGCTTGAAATTGAGTGGAGCTTTAACTTTTATTTTGGAAATTGGCGTGCTGTTTTTTGTAGTGATGGGTGTTGTTATGATTACCCAAGCCGTCCGTCGAATTCCGGTTCAATATGCCAAGCAAATGGTTGGCAATAAAGTGTTCGGTGGTCAGCGTCAGTACTTGCCGATTAAAGTGAATTCTGCTGGTGTAATGCCAATCATTTTCGCTCAGTCGCTCATGTTCTTGCCTGCTATGATTGCATCAGCATTCCGTGAGACCAGCGATTTGGCTGGCACCATTGGAACTGTGTTTTCAGACTATACATCTTGGCAATACAATGTGTTGTTTGCCTTGTTGATCATTGTGTTTACATTCTTTTACACAGCAATTGCCATCAACCCTCAGCAGATTTCTGACGATATGAAACGCAACAATGGCTTTATTCCAGGTGTTAAGCCCGGCCCAACAACCACTGAGTATATCGCAGAGGTGTTGGATCGCATTACACTACCTGGCGCAATTTTCTTGGCTATCATTGCTATTTTACCTTCGATCGCTGCTAAGATGGGGGTAAGTCGTGATTTTGCCCAGTTCTTTGGTGGAACATCGCTTCTTATTTTAGTTGGTGTTGTGTTAGACACTTTACAACAAATTGAAAGTTATCTCCTGATTCGTCATTACGAAGGTATGATGAAGACTGGAAAATTTAAGGCTTCGGCCGATAGTATGGCCGCATTGGCTTCATGAGTAAAGCCGAGCGGATATACAACAAGACCTTAGATGAGATAAAAATCATCAAAGAAGGTGCAGATATTTTGGGAAGAGTTCACGGACAAGTATCCCGAATGATTGCACCTGGTCTAAGCACCCTTGAACTTGATACGTTCGCCGAAGGGTTTATAAAGGAGCAGGGCGCTGTTCCTTCTTTCAAAGGCTATCGGGGTTTCCCTGGCAGTCTTTGTATATCAGTAAATGATGTAGTGGTACATGGAATACCAGGAGAAATTGTGCTGAAAGAAGGCGATATCGTGTCAGTTGATTGCGGTGTTTACTTCAAGAGTTTTCACTCTGATAGTGCATTTACTTATCCTGTAGGACAAATACCTGACAGTGTTAAGATGCTGCTAAAAACCACCTTCGATTCACTTTTTCTGGGAATTAATTCTTGCAGAAAAGGAAACAGGGTAGGAGATATCAGCTCTTCCATTCAACAGCATGTGGAAAAGGAAGGTTTTAGCATTGTGAGAGAATTGGTTGGTCATGGAGTTGGAAAACACTTACATGAAAAACCTGAGGTTCCTAATTTCGGAAAACGTGGTCAAGGACCTACTTTAACCGAGGGTATTGTGGTTGCCATAGAGCCTATGGTAAACATGGGAAAGAGGTTTGTGAAACAGGATCGTGATGGCTGGACCATTAGAACCCAGGATAAACAACCTTCTGCACACTACGAACATACAGTAGCCATCATCGACGGGCAACCGGAAGTGCTGACTACATTTGAGTACATTGATCAGAAAATGAAATTTTAACTTATGGCCAAACAGGCATCGATTGAAACAGACGGAACCATTGTGGAAGCATTGTCGAATGCAATGTTCCGTGTTCGATTAGAAAATGGGCATGAGGTTATTTCACACATTTCCGGTAAAATGAGGATGCATTACATCAAAATTTTGCCGGGAGACAAAGTAAGGCTTCAAATGTCGCCTTACGACTTAACAAAAGGCAGAATCGTTTTCAGATACAAATAAAGATGAAGGTAAAAGCATCAATCAAGAAGCGTAGCGTCGAATGCAAGATCATTCGCCGAAAGGGTAAACTCTACGTGATCAACAAAAAAAATCCGAGGTACAAACAACGTCAAGGTTAACAAATGGCAAGGATAGCGGGAATTGACATACCAAGTCAAAAAAGAGGTGAGGTAGCCCTTACTTATATTTACGGAATTGGAAGAAGCTCTGCAAGGTCGATCCTTGACAAAGCTGGGATCAGTGTGAGCAAAAGTGTGAAAGACTGGTCTGAAGATGAAGCCAATTCAATCAGAAGTATCATCAGTACCGAATTTAAGGTCGAGGGTGTGCTTAAATCAGAAGTTCAAATGAGCATTAAGCGATTGATGGACATTGGATGTTACAGAGGTTTGCGCCATAGAAAGGGTCTTCCCGTTCGTGGTCAGCGCACCAAAAATAACTCCCGGACAAGAAAAGGAAAGAGAAAAACTGTTGCTAACAAAAAGAAAGCAACCAAGTAATAGCAGATTGCAATGAGTCAAAAAAGAAAAGATAAGGCTAAAAAACGAGTAGTGATAGTTGAGCCAATTGGCCAGGCTCACATTCGTGCCTCATTCAACAACATCATCATCTCTATCACAAACACTGCTGGTCAGGTAGTGAGTTGGGCTTCGGCCGGTAGAATGGGTTTCCGAGGTTCAAAAAAGAATACACCATACGCTGCTTCTCAGGCTGCTTCAAACTGTTCGCAGATTGCTTTTGACCTGGGAATGCGAAAAGTGGATGTGTTTGTGAAAGGGCCAGGATCGGGGCGTGAGTCGGCTATCAGAACCATTCAAAACAGTGGTTTAGAGGTTATGACTATTAAGGACGTAACTCCTCTTCCTCACAACGGTTGCAGGCCTCCAAAGAAACGTAGAGTTTAATTTTAGTTAAGAACGAGATTTAATCATGGCAAGATATACAGGTCCGGCTACCAAGATTTCCCGAAAATTCGGCGAAGCTCTTTTTGGTCCCGACAAAGCATTGCAAAAGAAAAACTATCCTCCAGGACAACATGGTCGTGGAAGGAGAAGAAAACAATCTGAATATGCCTTGCAGCTGCAGGCAAAACAAAAGGCTAAATACATTTATGGCCTTTTGGAAAAACAGTTTGCTAATTTGTTCGACAAAGCTCACCGAAAATCAGGTATTACAGGTGAAAACCTTCTAAAGTTTTTGGAAGGCCGTCTCGACAATGTGGTTTACCGTTTAGGACTTGCGCCTACACGTCGTGGAGCTCGTCAGCTTGTTTCTCATAAACACATTGTAGTAAACGGACATGTTGTAAACATTCCTTCTTTTGCTGTAAAGCCTGGCGATCAGGTTGGTGTTCGTGAGCAATCCAAGTCTCTTGAAAGCATTACCAATTCTCTAAGCACACGGGTGACTAAAAAATACCCATGGCTTGAGTGGGATGGTAAAGACATGATAGGTAAATTCCTTACTTATCCTGAGCGTGCTCAAATTGCTGAAAATATTCAGGAGCAGCTCATCGTTGAACTTTACTCAAAATAATTAAAAAACTTTTAACCTCAGGAAAGATGTCAATATTATCATTTCAAATGCCCGATAAAGTCGTCATGGAAAAAGCCGACGATTTCCACGGGTTTTTTGAATTCAAACCGTTAGAAAAAGGTTACGGAGTTACCATAGGGAATGCCTTGCGAAGAATCCTGCTTTCTTCCCTTGAAGGTTATGCTGTTACTTCCATTCGTATTCCAGGTGTTTTACATGAATTTTCCACCATTCCTGGTGTAATGGACGATGTTACAGAAATTATTCTTAACCTGAAGCAGGTTAGGTTTAAAAAAACTGTTGATGTTGTTGACAATAAAATTCACATTGAGTTAAAAGGAAAAGATAAGTTTACTGCTGGTGATATTGAAAAATTCACAGCAAGCTTTTCAGTGCTTAATCCTGACTTGGTGATCTGCAATATCGACACCGATGTCAATTTCGAGATCGAGCTGAATGTTGACAAAGGTCGTGGCTATGTTGGTGCTGAAGAGTTTAAGCAAGGCGAACAGATGACTGGTACTGTACCCATCGATGCCATCTTTACACCTATAAAAAATGTAAAATATAGCGTTGAAAATTTCAGGGTTGAGCAAAAGACTGACTTTGAAAAGTTGATCCTTGAAGTTTCTACCGATGGTTCAATTCATCCGGAAGATGCCTTGAAAGGTGCCGCCGCTATTTTGATAAAACACTTCATGTTGTTCAGCGATCAAACCATGACGTTTGAATTGCCTAAGCCGCCGGAAGAAGAAACTGTAGACGAAGAGTGGTTAGCTATGCGCAAGCTGCTGAAAACCCCGCTAACAGATCTCGACTTATCTGTAAGGGCATACAACTGTTTGAAAGCTGCCGACATTAAATCTCTTGGAGATTTGGCCAGGTTGGAAGTTTCTGACATGATGAAGTTTAGAAATTTTGGTAAAAAATCATTAACTGAACTTGAAACACTCATCGCCGAAAAAGGGCTTCGTTTTGGTATGGATGTGGTGAAGTATAAGCTCGACGAAGACTAATTTAGATATGAGACACGGTAAGACATTTAATCATTTAGGCAGAACGTCTTCTCACCGCAAAGCGTTGTTGAAGAATATGGCCAATTCTCTTATCCTTCACAAGAGGATTGAGACAACAGTAGCCAAGGCTAAGGAGCTCAGGAAATATGTAGAGCCTTTGCTCACCAAATCAAAAACAGATAGCATCAGCAATAGACGTCTTATTTTCGCCTATTTGCGAGACAAAGAAGTTATTAAAACCTTGTTTGGTGAAGTGTCTGACAAGATTGCAAACCGGCCGGGAGGTTACACCAGAATAATTAAGCTTGGAGCTCGGTTGGGCGACAACGCTGAAATGGCTCTGATCGAACTAGTTGATTTCAACGAAACGTATACTACAACTTCTACAGAAGCCGTAACCAAGACCAGAAGGTCACGTAAAGGTGGATCTGGAAAAGGTGTTGAAGCAGGTGCTGCTGCTCCGGTTCAAGAGGAAGTTGAAGTTGTTAAAGCTCCTGAAGTTTCTGATATTGTTGACGAAATTTCTGTTGCTGAAGCTGCAGTGGCTCCGGAAGTTGAAGCGGTGGCTGAAGAAGTTGTTGCTGAAGCTGAAGTGGCTACAGAAACATCCTCTGAAGTGGAAGCATCTACAGATTCAGAAACAAGCGTAGCTCCTGATGAAGAAACTGCTACTGAAGATTCTGACGAAGAGAAAAAAGACAAGGAGTAGTTGTAACTACAAATCATTTAAAAGGAACCGGAACAATCGGTTCCTTTTTTTGTTAATTTT
Source organism: Cytophagales bacterium (assembly GCA_038205175.1). Classification (GTDB taxonomy): domain Bacteria; phylum Bacteroidota; class Bacteroidia; order Cytophagales; family Flexibacteraceae; genus JBBRCC01. The sequence continues at coordinate 6,329 of JBBRCC010000032.1, forward strand.
ATGTCTAAATAAAAAGAGGAAATGAGCGAGACGATCGAAAATATGCAGGAAACACTAACGGGAGAATCCATTAGGGAGGCTATAAAAACTGTGTATGATCCTGAAATTCCGGTAGATGTTCTTGAGTTGGGTTTAATTTATGACATCAAAATTTATCCAATCAACAATGTGTACATTCTCATGACGTTGACTTCACCAAATTGTCCTTCTGCCGGTGTCATTCCTGATGAAGTAAAGGCCAGCGTAAAAAAGGTGCCTGGCGTTAATGAAGTGGATGTAGAAGTTACCTTCGACCCACCTTACTCTCAGGATATGATGTCGGAAGTGGCAAAACTTGAACTTGGGTTTCTTTAATCATTTATCATTATGTATCCAGAACCATTAGTAGCCCCCATGAGGCAAGACTTGACCTCAGCGGGTTTCACAGAATTAAAATCAGGACAGGAAGTAGATCAAACTTTCGACAATCTCGAAGGTGCGGCGCTTGTTGTTGTCAACTCAGTATGTGGCTGTGCAGCTGGAGCTGCTCGGCCAGGGGTAAAGCTGGCTCTTCAGCGGAGTGCTAATAAGCCAGGCAATTTGCTCACAGTTTTTGCTGGTGTAGACAAAGAAGCTGTTGACCGGGTGCGTCAGAAAATGTTGCCTTACCCTGCTTCTTCACCTTCAATTGCATTGTTTAAAGATGGCGAACTAGTTCATTTCATTGAAAGACATCAAATCGAAGGCCGAAACGCCGACATGATTGCACAACATCTTGAAGCTGTATTCGAAGAATATTGCTCCTAAAAAAAACCGGCGTAAGCCGGTTTTTTTTTGCCGTATTATTTCTATTGTGGTTGTTCAAAGTCAAGATAAGGTATGAGTTTTTCTAACATACCTGGCTGAATGACTTTAATTTTCAATATATCATCCACTGAGTGATAAGCCCCATGTTGCTTTCTATACCTGGAAATATAACGAGCTAAGGTTTTTCTAATGAATGGATGAGTTGCCAATTGTTCTTCAGTTGCACTATTTATTTTCACTTTTTGTGGTGCAAAATCTGGAGCAATGAAGCTTTTTTCCTGAAGCGTTTCAATGACTAAAGAATCCAGTCCCCACACACCATGAAGCTGTTCATAGTTTATGAACCCACCTAGTTCATCACGGTATTTTGCGATTCTTTTGGCCGATTTCATGCCAATGCCGAATACCTTATCCAATTGAAACGTATCAGCCAGATTCAGGTTAAATGGTGCCCATTTTGGTTTAGGTTGAAATGTTTTTTTGCCAGCAAATGTTGATGAGTCACGTCGATTTCCAAACATACCTTTTGGAATACTATCAGGTAAAAGAATTAGGTTTTGTATTCTGGCAAACACGGAATCGGCCAGGCCATACATCTTTTTCACATCTTTTTTGCTTTTGAATTTTCCTCCTTTGTTTCTATAATTCACCATTCCTTTAGCCACCCAAGGAGGAATTCCTATAGAATCTAGCAAACCTGTTGAAGCAGCATTGGGATCGAAGGGAATTTGAAAACGGAAAGCAACCTTTGTTGCACGGGAAAATTTTTCATGATGGGTTTCTTCAATTTCCACCAGCAAACTGTCTAGTATTTGAATCTCAGTATTTAACACTGGCGGTTGAACCCGATATAGAATTTCTTTTACTAAGGCTGGAATCAAAAGGACTACAATTATTCCTGCACTCATGAGCATAATCGAGTTTACTTCCCTATGGTTGAGGGCTATCAGATATTGAAATGCATTTTGTAATTCTTCTTTTATTTTCATTGTATTTTGAATGCTTGGATCGCATCAAAATTAAAAAGTTTTTTAATAAACCATACTAGATCATGGATTTGGTTCTTAAATTTTGGTTGCAGCATGCAAAAAGGCCATGTCGAAAAAATTCAACATGGCCTTTATTTAGGGTTTATTATTCGATTCTATAAATCTGCCGAAAAATTATTCTCCTTTTTTAGAGCCTAGCATTTGAAAATCATTCACAACGATTTCGGTGCTGTAGCGCTCTACGCCATCTTTGTCAGTATATTTTCGTGTTTTGAGCATGCCTTCCACTGCTACCTGACTTCCTTTTTCCAGGTATTTTTCTACAGTTTCTGCTTGCTTGCCCCAAACTACAATTTTATGCCATTCGGTTTCTTCAATCTTGTTTCCTTCCTTGTCTTTCGTATAGGAACGAGTAGCAATACTGAAGTTGGCAACTTTGCTGCCTGCGTTGGTGTCTTTTACGATAGGTGCTGCACCTAGATTGCCAATGAGACGAACGGAATTTGTGAGTGTGTACATGGTTTTTGTTTTTAAAATGAATGAAACATGTTGTCCTGTTTTGGACGATGCAAAGGTGGGGTGTGCTGAATTTGCGAGTCGGTTGTTAAACGCTTATAGTCGTTTATTTTTCGTTTGTAAACGTTTAAAAACGATTTTATCTTTGACATTCAATTTGTTATGAAAATGTTAATAGGAAAGTAAAAATATGAAAAATTGCCTGTATTGTGGAAAGGAGATTGTAGGGAGAAAGGATAAAAAGTATTGCGACGATCAGTGCCGCAACAGCTACAACAACCAAATGAATAGCGATGCCAGCGATTTCGTGAGGCAGATTAATGGCATTTTGAGGAAAAATCGAAAGATATTGGAAGACTTGTTACCTCCTGATGGAATGACAAAGGTTTCTGTAAAAACGCTGCTCACTTCTGGGTTCAATTTTTCACACCATACACATTTGTACACCACCAGAGCAGGTGCCGTTTACACATATTGCTATGAGTTTGGGTATTTGCCGCTTGAGGGCGACTTCTATTTAATCGTGAAAAGAGAAAGCAAGTGATGCAGAAAAATGAAACTTGTTCTTGAATGAATTTTAGGACTTTGATTTTTCCTTATCACCTTTCAAGATCGCATTTTGAGCACGGTAGTTTCTAATTAAAGACGACTTCACGTCAACTCTTTGGCAAAACTCAGCAGTGTATTTTCCTCAAATGGTCTTGCTATGGCCTGAATGCCAATCGGCATGCCTGTTTCGTCAAGTCCTGCAGGTATAGAAATGGCAGGATTGCCCGAAATGTTGGCCTGCACGGTAAAAATATCGGCCAGGTACATGGTTAAAGAATCGTCAGATTTTTCGCCGATGTTGAAGGCTGTAGTTGGCGTAGTTGGCAATATGATAATGTCATGCTCAGCAAATAAGTCTTCTGTGGCCTGTTGAATTTGTCTGCGAACTTTTTGTGCTTTTGTAAAGTAAGCATCATAATAATCAGCACTTAGCACAAACGTGCCAAGCATGATTCGCTTTCGTACTTCTTTGCCAAAACCTTCGGTTCGTGTATTTTTATACATGGACTCCAGATTTTCAGTATGCTGACTGCGGTAGCCAAATTTCACACCATCAAACCTCGACAAGTTTGAACTTGCTTCTGCAGTTGTTAATATGTAGTAGGTTGGCAAAATGTAGTCGAGAAGAGGGAAAGTAACTTCCTTCACTTCGTGGCCCAATTTCTTTAGCTTAATTACTTCATTTTGTAAAGCTGCTTTAATTTCTGGCTGAACAGCGTCATTGAAGCTTTCTTTCAGCACACCAATTCGCAATTTTTGGTTGATTGGAGCAACCTGCTCATCCGGTTTGGGTTTGGATGACGAAGTGCTATCAGCAGGATCGTGCCCACTCATAATGTGCAAAAGCAGGCTGGCATCTTCTATAGATTTTGTTATTGGACCAATACAATCAAACGAAGATCCATAAGCAATAAGCCCATATCTGGATACCCTGGAATAAGTTGGTTTTAGTCCAATCGTACCGCAAAAAGCTGCAGGCTGCCTCACCGAACCGCCAGTATCGGATCCAATAGACGCATGGCACATACCGGAAGCTACAGAAACTGCGCTGGCTCCCGATGATCCTCCTGGTACTTTGGAAGGGTCATGTGAATTTCCGACTGAACCGTAATATGAATTTTCGTTTGAAGAACCCATTGCAAACTCATCGCAGCTCACTCTACCAATCACAATGGCGTCTTCGTCAAGCAATCGTTGAATAGCGGTAGCTGTGAATTGCGACTTAAAACCTGTAAGTATTTTACTTGAAGCCGTTACCACATGGTCTTTATGACAAAGAACATCTTTAAGCGACAAAACCATACCGGCTAATTTTCCTTGTTTGTTGAGCCTAAACTTTTCGTCAATCAAAGCAGCCTGTTCAAGAGATTCGGCTTCATAAACTTCTATGAAGGCGTTCAGGTGCTTGTTGTCGTGAATGTTTGATAGATACTGCTGAACCAAGTCGTGGCAAGTGGTTTTGCCATGCAGAATATCCTCCCTGATTTCGGAAAGGCGGGTGTATTCTTTCAAAACGTTTTTTTATTTCGGTGGTTTATGAAACTTTTTTAGGCGGATCGTTTAATCCATCCTCAATCTCATCTTTAATTTCTTTTGTAGCATCTTTGAACTCACGGATTCCACGACCAAGGCCTCTGGCAAGTTCAGGGATTTTTTTTGCACCAAAAAAGATTAATACCAGAAGCAGAATCAAAACGATTTCGCTGCCACCCATGTTGAAAAATAAAAGCACTGAAAGCATGATCGCTTTGGTTTGAATTGAAATGCAAATATAAGGTTAAATTGGGCAGGGAGGAACTTTTATTTTCAAGTTAGTCTCTTGGTGAAAGGGCGTACTTTGAAAATTAACTGTTTATGATTTTAAAAGCCATTTAACCCTATTCAGGGGTAATTTGTAGCATATTAATGGTACGTAGGCATTAGATTAATTTTGTTAATTAAGAATTTTAATGGTGTAGTGCACTCTTTACGATACCGAATTCATTCAACAAATGGAGCAACATTATTTCGATTGTTCAACTAGTTATGCCTTGGTTTTTAACCGTGAAATTTGGCTTCCTGTCGATTAGTAAATAGTTCACTATCAAACATATATCTACGCTTTTTACGATGTCCGCTAGCAAAAGTTTGTATCGCCGATTCCGATTTTTGTTCTGGTAAATTTCAAAACACGCCATGTTAGACTTGATTTTGGGTCTGGCATTGAGCCAGTTTTTTCAAAGATTTTGAATGATCATAATTTCGGGGCTGAGCATTATGACCCTTACTATGCTTCAAATAATACCGATTTAAACCGCCAGCATAACTACATCGTGAACGGTGAAGTCAAAGATCACTTTTGCAAACAAAAGCAAGAATTTAAACTCCTAAGCTCAAAAGTTTTTTAGATTTAGATTAGCAATAGACGTTGCTAAAATTTAAAATGAATAGAGTAAAAAATGATTCATGAATTTGCATTTTAAACCTTCTTATCACTTTAAGGTTTTGGACGTTATATTTGCAGCTTGTTTAACGCCCACATGTCTACTAACCACTTATCTAACGACAGTTTTATTGGTCGCCATATTGGCCCTGACAGCGAGGAAACCGCTGAAATGCTTAATAAACTAGGTTTTTCCCAGATTGATGAATTGATTGCAGCCGTGGTTCCGCCACACATCAGACTTTCAAGGCCTGTCGATATTCAGACTCCTGTTTCAGAGTATCAGTTTTTAAAAGATTTCAAAAAGCTGGCCTCAAAAAACAAGGTATTCAGAACCTACATTGGAGCAGGATATTTTGGTACCATCACGCCTCCAGTGGTTCTAAGAAATGTATTGGAGAATCCGGGTTGGTACACAGCTTACACACCATATCAGGCCGAAATTGCGCAAGGACGATTGGAGGCACTTATTAATTTCCAAACCATGGTTGCCAATCTGGTGGGTATGGAAATTGCAAATGCTTCACTACTTGACGAAGCAACTGCCGCAGCTGAGGCCATGACCATGTTGCATGCTGTTCGAAAGCCTGAAAAGAAGGTTTCACACGTTTTTTTGGTAGCCGATCATGTTCATCCGCATACCATTGATGTGCTCAAAACCCGGTCAGAACCTTTGGGAATCATTTTAAAAGTGCTTCCCGTTGAAGAATTTGATGTGACGGATCCAAGTGTCTACGCACTTTTGGTTCAAAATCCGGCAACCGACGGAAAAGTGCGTGATTTCGAACCATTGCTTCAAGCTGCAAAAGAGCAGCAAGTGTTTTCAGTGGTAGCTTCTGATCTTCTGGCATCGGTAATCATGAAACCTGCGGGCGAAATGGGTGCCGATGTTGTTGTCGGAGTTTCTCAGCGATTTGGGGTTCCTTTTGGTTTTGGCGGCCCACATGCAGCATTCTTTGCCACAAGAGATGAGTTTAAGCGCCAGCTCCCGGGTCGAATCATCGGCCAATCCATAGATGCCCAAGGAAAAAAGGCGTACAGGATGGCATTGCAAACCAGAGAACAACACATCAGAAGAGAAAAAGCAACTTCAAACATTTGTACTGCCCAGGTTTTGTTGGCGGTTATATCTTCTTTTTATGCCGCTTATCATGGTCCTCAAGGACTAAAGCATATTGCAAATGGTGTTTACAATCACACCTTACAACTTGCTAAGCGATTGGCAGAAAAGGGAGTTTCCATTGCGCATGGTGAGTTTTTCGACACGATTAGAATAATTACTAATCAAACATCTTCCATCAGAAAGCGGGCCGAAGAACTTGGAATTAACTTCAGGTATTTTGAGAATGGCGATATCGGAATTTCACTAGATGAAACGGTAGGTCTAGATGATGTAGATGATATCTTGCGAGTATTTGAGCCTTTTTTAGGAGATATTTGCCAAACAAAACCACTTGTTGGCATTGACAGTTTGCTGAAGCGCTCATCTCAAATTTTGCCTCAGCAAGTTTTCAACAAGTATCACTCGGAAGCAGAAATGACCCGGTACATCCGGTATCTGGAGAATAAAGATCTTTCTCTTGTTCATTCTATGATTTCTTTGGGATCGTGCACCATGAAGCTGAATGCTACCGCTGAAATGATTCCGGTTACATGGCCTGAATTTGGGAATATTCACCCTTTTGTGCCTGCAAATCAGGCTGAAGGATATGCCGAAATGATCACCACTTTGAAAAGCTGGCTATCAAAAATTACTGGTTTTGCAGGTGTTTCACTTCAACCAAATTCTGGCGCACAAGGCGAGTATGCAGGTTTGATGGTGATCAGGGCTTATCATCTCGATCATGGAGATGTCAATAGAAAAATTGCCTTAATACCATCCTCGGCACATGGCACCAACCCTGCTTCGGCAGTAATGGCTGGTATGCAAGTAGTGGTTGTGAAATGCGATGAAAAAGGAAATATTGATATGGCAGATCTTAAAGTGAAAGCTGAAGCTCATTCATCCAATTTAAGTTGTCTAATGGTTACCTACCCGTCTACTCATGGGGTTTTTGAGGAAGCCATTCAGGAAATTTGTTCCCTCATCCACGCCAACGGAGGTTTGGTGTATATGGATGGTGCGAATATGAATGCACAAGTTGGACTCACAAGTCCTGGCAATATTGGTGCAGATGTTTGCCACCTTAATCTACACAAAACTTTTTGCATTCCTCATGGTGGGGGAGGCCCTGGAATGGGTCCTATCGGAGTGGTTGAAAAGTTAGTTCCTTATCTTCCTGGGCATGTTTTGGCCCATGACAATAAGGAAAAAGCAATCCATGCTGTTTCTGCTGCACCGTATGGTTCTGCTTCCATTCTGGCAATTTCTTATGCATATATTTGTATGATGGGTGGTGAAGGAATTACTGAAGCTACCAAATATGCTATTCTGAATGCCAACTACATGAAAGCTCGGCTTGAGCAAGAGTTTCCTATCCTGTACACGGGGTCTTCAGGCTTTTGTGCTCACGAAATGATTTTGGATTTTAGACCATTTAAAGCATGTGGAGTTGAAGTTGAAGATGTTGCAAAACGTTTGATGGACTATGGTTTCCATGCTCCTACAGTTTCTTTTCCGGTTGCAGGAACATTGATGATTGAACCTACAGAAAGTGAAGCTAAGGATGAAATGGATAGGTTTTGCGATGCACTGCTTAGCATAAGGGAAGAGATTCGAGAAATAGAAAAGGGTGTTTATGAAAAGGATAACAATGTATTGAAACATGCACCTCACACAGCCGAAGTGGTAATTTCTGACGCCTGGGATAGGCCATATAGTAGAGAAAAGGCAGCGTTTCCTATGGAATATGTTCGTAAAGCAAAGTTTTGGCCAAGCGTGAGCAGAATTGATAGTGCATACGGCGATAGAAATCTTGTTTGCACCTGCGATCCGATAGAGGCATACATGAGCCAAGAAATATTGGCATAATCTGGTATACTTCCATAAAAAATGCCCGAAAGTGATTTCGGGCATTTTTTTCACGTATATTTTTCCAGGCTATTCTTTGATAAGCCGTTCGGTTCGTTCCAGGTTGCCACTTTGTAGTTTTAGAATATATATTCCTTTTGGCAAATTTTGCACATCTACGCTTGACTCGGAAGTTCCTACCATGTTTTTTGAAATGAGCTCAATACCCTGAATGTTAAAAAGTTTGGCAGATAGTTTTTGTAATTGTTCATCCTGAATTCTGAAATGCAAAGTTCCTTGCATCGGGTTAGGGAATGCGGTCACTGCTTCACTCGACAACCAGGATTTTTCTTTTACAGACAAAGCATTTACTGAGTTGGCAGTGCAACCACCTGAATTTGTTGCTCTTGCAATGATGCTATTAGCATTTGAAGATCTTACCAAACTTGTTCCCGATTGCCCATCCACGACCTGGTTGTTCACAAACCAAATGTAGGAAACACCGGCTTGAGGATTTACAATTACCACAGTGTCACCTCTTAATTCTGTGATTGGTGCCAACGGACTTGGCTTGGATGTAACCACAATAGTATCTCTGCCAATGCAACCAGTTATTGGATTTGTGGCTATTGCGATGAATGTACCGCTTGCGTTGACAGCCAAACCAACGGAAGTGTTTATTTGTGAGCCATCCAACCTTAACCAGCGATAGGTGTAGGGTGGGCCAATGAGGGCTGAAAGTGTGATGGTTTGTCCTTCACAAATTTCTCTTTCGGCGCCTAGATTCAAAATTGGCAATTGATATGAAGCTGCTGCTAAAGCATTTATGTTTTGTGGCGAGGTATAGCTCACATTTATCCAAACTCTTTGCTCACGGCTGGTATCTGACGAATTTCTAACCCTAACCTGATACCAACCGGTGGAAGAAGGTGTGAATGTTTTTGTAATATTTCCTGCTCCGGTTATACTGTCGAGTGCCTCTCCACACTGGTTGCCAAGCATGAGCGTGATAGGCTGCGTGCTGAAGCTTGGATACAACCTGTAAGTGATGGTTTTTCCAGCCTCTGCATAAATTTTTCCAGCATTGCGGATCGCCTTTGAACGGGCTGGCAATGCACCTCCCTGACGCAAACTTCTTGAATGATTGTCACCCAAATCATTTGCCATTTCCCATTCAATTTGAGTTTCCCGTTGTGGTGGGTTGAATGGCGCATTGAACATGTCGTTCATGCTAGCAGGGGCATAAATGGCATATCCTTTGTTGATGGTTGTATTAAATGTGCCGTTGCAGGAAGGAGCTTGAATTCTCACCCTGCCAGGGCCAGTTGCAGGTCCTCCTAAACGAGTTGCAACGGTTACATCAGGAAAGTTTCCGGAATAATCTTTCAAAACTGTGCCCACCTCAAAATCAGTGTTTATCCAAGCTGATTGAGTAGCAGTGAAATTATCGTTTACAGCAATGATGGCTCGGCCAGCTCTTTCAAAAATAAGCAAATCTGTGTTCCTGCTTCCTTGTTCGAAAAATGGGTCATCAACGGCTGCAGTTCGAACTCTATATGGAGCAGCTTTAAAATCGAATTTTTGGTGACAACGGATAATGTTGGCTATATCAATTCTCAATGGCAAATCTTCCACATTTTTGGGCAAGTGGGTAAATCTTTTTCCGGTTGTACCAATATCAAACAAATCTTCGAAGAATATTTGTGGAGAACCATCTACTGCACAAGCAATGGCGTAGGCAACAGCATGTCTGGCTTCCCGGGGATCGATGTTTGGAGCAAGTTCCTGGCTTGAATTCCACCTTCCTGCCGGGTAGTTGCCATTGGGTAGCAAACTTGGCGAACCAGCATTGGGTTGGGTTGGGCGAAAAGTGTCATGATTATTCACAAATGGAACTGTTCTGTTCCTTTCATCTTGCTGAGTTCCGGGCAGATTGCTCATGTTATAATTTCCTAGCCCGTACACCATGGAAGTCAATCCGGGGGTATTGCTAAAACCTCTAAGGCCAAAGTCGAATGTTCCGGCTCTGCCTTGCATGTTTCTCACATATGCATCGAGCTCAGGCTTACTGCCAACCCATTCTCCTACAGTAAACATTTGATCCGTTCCATTGGCAAAACCAGCTTCATTTTGCACGTTGAAAATGAAGTCCTCTTGAACATCAACCTGAAAATGTTTAATAGCATCTAACCTGAACCCATCGATTCCTGTTTGTTTTTTAAGCCAAATCATCCAACTTCGGCCTTCATTTCTCATATAGTTCTGAGCTTGCTCTGAATTAAAATAAGCTCTGTTGGTTCCGTCGATAACTACTGATCCAGTTGTTGGAATATTGCTGCTTCTGCCCGCTGCATTTGCAGCGTAGTTAATATCCGGTCCCCAAAATGTTCCGTTCAGGTCGTTGCAATTGGCTGTGCAGTTATTAAAATTTTGAAAATTTTTGTGCCATCGTCCACTCCGGGTCCAATAGTCATTTTGGCTTTCATTCGATCCTGGTGTAGAAAAACTTGAATACCTGAAGTTTTTAAATCCGCCTGCTGTGCCAATAGAACCCACTGCCGGATCTAGTCCGCCTTGTCCGCTCGCCGAACCAGCATCGCCACAGTGGTTCAGTACAATATCCTGAATTACATCGATGCCATTGGCATGCAAAATGCCAACCATTCTCAGGTATTCGTCTTTATCGCCAAAGGGCGTTTTTAGGTTGTTTTTTTGGTATTTATCCCCAAGATCATAGTGATCGAATGGAACATAACCTACACTGTTTGGATTAGCATTTTTCTGGTTAACAGGTACCCAAACGGCATCGATACCTAATTCTCTCAATCTGGGAGCCAAGTCTACCAGATAATTTCCCCAGCCTTGTGGATAATTGTTGTTTTTGAAGTCCCACCAAAATCCTTGTAACAGAAGCTTTTTTCTATCCTGGCTAAAAGTGGAGAAAGTGGTTAAAGCTAAAAAAATGAAGAGAAAACTTCTGAGCACTTTAAACATGGTTGATTGGAGTAGTTGTAGAAAAGACAAAATAATAAGTAAATCAGTTGCCCTGCAAACAAAATTTCATTTGGCTAAATATGCTGAATTCTTATTTTGTTTCGATTGAGATAGGCATTCTTTCGTTAAAAGTAACTCATGAAGCTTTCAGCTGCCTCCCAAATCCCCATATTTTAGTTTGAAAATTAACTGAAATTTAACCCTTGAAATAGCCATTGCCCTCTTTTTGAATTTTAAAAACTATTGACTCCTCCGCTATACTCGTTTTCTTTGCGCCTTGAATGGCGTTTGAATTAATGAAGGGATTGAATGTAAGGATTTATCTGTTTTTATTCACAATGATGGTGGCTCTTAGTGGCCAACTACAGGCTCAAACTTTAGGTGCTATTCAACCGCTTGAAGATATTGTCATTAGAATGGATACTAGTGATTTTTCATTAGCAAAGAACTTGATCACCCATAAAGGACAGCCTCATTTGTACTTTGAGGTAACCAACCAATCTGCAGTTTGTGAGCTCATTTTTTTCATGGTAGAAAATGCGAATGTTAAACAAATTCAGCTGATGGGTTCCGACGATTTTGAATTGGTAGATACGTTGGTGCGCCTGGAAACTGATTATTTCAGAACTAAAATTAGGTTTAAAAATCTCTTTGATTCTCCTTTTCCTAGTTTGGTTATTCGTATCGTTTTGGAGTCTGGTACAGAGCAACTTCGTTTTGTTAGGTTGTTGCCAGGCATGCGCACCGTGGTACAATCCCGCCTTCAGGAGGAAGAACTTTTTGTGGGCGATGAACGTACTTTTCAACTATCTGGTTTGCATTTAAGAAATGTTGAAAGTCAATATTCCTGGCAAAAAGTGGGTGGTGTGAACTACCAGATAGTCGACGATGGACCCAGGAAGTTGCTCAAGTTGTTGCCATCCGATCTAGGTTCGGTTCGGTTAATGCTGGCTTTGAAGACCAAATTGCCAAGTCTTGATGCTGGAGGAAGGCTGTCTTGGACTTTGCCCACCATTCGCTACGATTTTCAAATTAAAGCCAGTAGATTGGCCTTTCTGAATTCTGATAATCGAGAGGTTATTATGAGTGATCCAGGCAAGCAACAAGTTGAAATTCAACTTGATAAGCATAAAAATTTATTATTAAAAACAACCTACCGGGTCGAGGCTCAGGAAGAGGCCGGAGGTATGTTAATTGGGGAGCTTTTTACCAGAAGTTATCTCGCCAACGACAAGGTGCTGTGTTGGTTCAGGCCTTATGATCTACATAAAATGAGCCAGGGTTATTTATATATTAAAGAAGGTGATGAAGCTGAATTTGTAACCAATTTTAATATTTTAGAAAAGTTGCAGGTCAATAAAGTTGAGTTGCAGCGTGAAGGAGGTGATTGGTCTGCGAATTTGGGCGTTTTTCCCGGAGAAAAGGTGCAAGTTAAATTAGAAGGAACTGGCCTCACCTATCACCGCTTTGCCTTAGAAGGAATTGGAGAAGTTCAATTGGACTCTGTGGTGTCGAACGAATATCAGGCATATTTTACTGTTTCAGTGCCTAAAGATTTTTCTGCCCGGCGAATTGGTTTGTTCTCCAATCGAAAACCCACTGGTTGGGAACTGCAATTAAGAGAAGCACAAACAGCCCGACCGCTCGATTTTATAAATATTGGTATAAACGACAATGTGTACCCACTCACACAATTAGATAAACCGTTTTTGTATAATAAAACCATTAAAGACATTGTGATAAGTTTTGATCCGGAGAAAATTGATGGAAAGTCAAAATTGTACGGCAAACAGTATTTGAGCATTGATGTGAATATATACAACAACCGACGAGATTTGATCGAGGTGAAACGGATTGAGAATATTGTTGTTTGTCCTGGAGAGAGCTCAGTTCGATTCCCGTTTTATGACAGTAAGGATTGCAGCCGAGGCAATATAAACCTCAACAACTTACTTATACATAAAACTGCGGATCTGCCAGATTGGTCGAGAATTGAAATTATTGTCCGCCACAGAAGCGAAAGGCATGGAGGTCAATCTTTTACTCAAAAGGCCGATATTATTTTGCAAAAACACTATAAGTTCGACATTGATATTTCTTTTCCTGCGGGCTTACTTGTGAAGCGAGTAAACGAAGATCGAATTGGTAATTTAAGTGGTATCAGCTTGGCCATTATTGCTCAGTTTAGTTTTTTTAAACCCGACAAAATTGAAAAGTATCGACCGTTTCGGTTTGGTGCTGGTTTTGTAGCCATCGATGCTTTTAATTTCAACAACAACAACCCAAACAGAGATGTGGGTGTGGTTGCTTTAGCTTCTGTTTATCCAACCCGGCAAAGTGCCCGCTTTAGTTTTCCAATCTACGCCGGATTTGGGTACTTCATCAACAACGATACCTGGTTTTATCTTCTTGGGCCAGGTATTCAAGTCAGGTTCTAATTCAGTTAACTTGTTGAAGCATACCAAAATGTGTGAACAGGGGATTTACTAAAATCCGAATACTTTGATCCTGATGCACAACTTGAGTTGGCTTTTCTGCCACGTTATTGAACCCCCAAAGCAGTATGGCCAACCATGCAAAACAGCCTATCACAAGGATTTTAACTGTTTTATTAAAGTCTGATTCGTTGTGAATGTTACTCTTCATCTTCCCAGTTTTCATTTTCGTTAGAGGTTTGGTTGTTATATAGCTGAGTTGCACAGGTTGTACACTTGAGCCCGTCCTTGTCAAAAACAAATAAGTTGTTGTTCAGGTCGCTTTTGTAAAAGCCGGCTGGCGTGAGTGTCATATAAAGCACTTCGTAAATTTTAGGGTCAAACCTAAATGGCTTGTTATAAGGCACATACAAAGTAAGTCTTCCCTTTTGAATTCTGTATTTGCCACCTTCTTTCAAGCGTAGATTCGAATCGAAACTAAGCAAAGAGTCGACTTGAAGCATTTGATATTCAACATAGTTTGTGTTGAACAAGGCAGAATCTGATGATTTGCCCTTGGCAGAAATTTTTTGAACCAGTTTTAAAGAATCGCCTGCATAGCCTTTCACAGTCAATTGCACTGAGGGAGGAATGGTGCGTTTTTCGCCTTCAATGTCATGTAAATTTAAGGTGAGCGATCCAGTTTGCGGCATAGGAAGCATGGTTGTGTATTCTGCCGATTCCTGTTTTTTAAACTGCTCTATCAAAGGAATTCCCTCATAAGCAAACACAGCTATAGCAATAATCCAGATGCTAATGAGCGTAAGTGCTGTTGGCAGTTTAATCATCCATTGTTGAGAAATGAGGCTTATGGCTATCAGCAGCATGGCAATGACTGGTATTATACCAATTCCAAAAGCAGAAAAAATGGACAAGTTTGAAATCTCTTCGGCTAAAAATGCTGGAAAAAGATCACCCATTTGCACATGTGAGCCTAGGTCGCTTTCAGGATTTACTATTTTAAGCAAAACGGCCATCGAAACTGTAAGTGCAAATAATACCACCAAGCCTATGAAGCCAAGCAAAATACCTGCAAATACAGCCACTAATCGAAAGAATAAAGTAAATACGGGAGCAATGACCTGACCAACCCCATCGACCATTCTAGCCCCCAGGGTTTCACGATGTGCCATATTGCCAAATGGTCCCTGTTGATTTTTGATTCTTTGCTCTATGCCGCTAATGGTCACTGGCTCACCAATCATATACATCATATCAGTTATTGTTCTGGCTTTTGGCATGATTATCCAAAGACAGAAATACAACAGAAGCCCGGTGCCGAACAAGAATGTGAGTGCCACAAACAGTACCCTTACTAAAGTTACATCGATACCAAAGTACGCACTAAGCCCGCCAGCAACTCCGGCGAAGACACGACCTTTGGGATTTCTAAGAAGCTTTTTTGTGGGTAGTTCGGTTTCTTCAATGAAATAGGTGCCTGGCATGGCAATCCAAAGAATGATATAGGCTGTAATCACAAAACCCGGAAAAGGAGGTACTGTAAATAAGCCAAAAAATAGAGCCAAAATAAGCAGTCTTACCCATATAGCATCTATACCTAAAAAATAGGCAATGCCTGCACACACTCCTCCGAGCATTTTATTTTTCAAGTCCCGTTCCAGCTTTTTTGGTTTTGGAAGAGACGGCATTTCTGAAGAAAGTTTGGCTGATTCAGTTTCAGAATCCATGTCTTCTTCAGCTGCTTTAAAATCTGATATTGTGCCGAGCGAAGTGATGAGTTGATCTATTTCTTCTTTTGAAACGACTGCTTTTCCTGAACTCAGTTTTTCGCTGAAAATTTCAGCTATTCTGTTTTCTATGTCGGCAGCTATTTCGCTGCCGTCCTGAAAGTTGGCAAAATACCTATGGATATCATCCAGATATTGCTTAAGTGCCAGATAGCCATCTTCTTCAATGTGAAAAATCAAGCCGCTGATGGTGATGCTGATTGTCTTTTTCATGACGATTTAAAGTTTTTTTCTGCTTAGTTGGAACCGGTTTGTGCCGAGGTTTTGGCAATTATTTTTTCAGTAGAGTTTACTATATCATTCCAGGTGTCTGCTAATGGAACGAGCATTTCCCTGCCTTTTTCTGTGAGCATGTAATATTTTCTGGGCGGCCCTGCATTCGATTCAACCCATTTATATTCCAGCAATCCGATGTTTTTGAGTCGGGTTAAAAGAGGATAAAGCGTTCCTTCTACCACAACCATGTGTGCTTCGGTCAGTTCTTGTATTAGGTCAGAAGTGTAGACTTCGCCACGGGAAATAATCTGAAGTACACAAAACTCCAGTATCCCTTTCCTCATTTGTACGATGGTGTTTTCAACATTCATGTTGCCAGGATTTTTAGTTTCAACGCTACAAAGGTAACAATGGTTCCATGTAATGCAAAGTACCTTAGTAAATATTTTACCTTGCGTAGCTATGTACTCGGTTAAAGACGCTATTGGGTGAACTAATTATTTTTATAATTATTTGATAATCAATGCTATGCTCAAATACCTTAACAAACATAAATTTTAAAAAGAGATTGAAAAAAAACTTAAAAAATTCTCAAATCAGTCCTTTTTTTGCGCCATGCAAAATTTCTTCCACCCAGAATTCCGAGAAAACAACCAATTGCCCCAAGCTGAAGCCCATCATGTGCAGCATGTTCTTCGAATGAAAGTGGGAGACCGAATAAGGTTGGTTAATGGCAAAGGTCATGCGACCACTGCAAGCCTTAGCCTAATTGATAAAAATGGCGTTCAATTTTCTGTAGAAGATGAAATTGCTTTCCATGAGCCGGGAGCATGGGATATTCGGCTGGCTTTTGCGCCAGTAAAAAGTGCAGATAGATTGGAATGGATCATTGAGAAATGTGTAGAAATCGGAGTCTCTGGATTTGATTTGGTTTTTACAGCACGAACAGAGCGTAACCAGGCCAAAGCAGAACGTCTTGAAAAAATTGCGGTATCAGCCATGAAGCAGTCAGGCAGATTTTGGCTTCCTACACTTAGGCAGTTTAATTCAGTGTCTGATTTTTTGCCTCATGTTCAATCGGATATAAAATTGTTGGCAGATCTTGAAACAGAAATGGCATCAGAGGGGTGGGAGCGAGGCAAAAATTCCTTTTGTATTTTTGTGGGTCCAGAAGGTGATTTTACACCTGATGAACGAAAGCTAATTCAACAATCCGGTTTTTTGGGCGTTTCTTTGTCCGATAAAGTATTGAGAACCGAAACTGCCTGTGTAGTGGGTGTGGATATGATTCATTGGAAAAAAAGATGGGAAAATTAAAGCTGTTATTGTCCTTGTTTTTATTGTTGACGAGTTTGGCTTCGCATGCCCAGCGCTATTCTTTCAAAATTGCCAAGCTAAAATATGGTGGAGGTGGCGACTGGTATGCCAATAAAACTTCATTACCAAATCTTATCGATTTTGCGAATCGAAATTTGAGGCTAAACATTGCCCCGGACGAAGATGTAACTGAGGTAGGCTCTGCCGAGTTGTTTACTTATCCTTTTGTGCACATGACCGGGCATGGGAATGTAGTTTTCACAGATCAGGAAGCTCAAAATTTGCGCAATTATTTAATAGGAGGAGGTTTTTTGCATATAGACGACAACTACGGCCTTGATAAATTTATCAGGCTGGAAATCAAAAAAGTGTTTCCTGAACTCAGTTTTGTAGAGCTCCCATTCGACCACCCTATATACAATCAGAAGTATAAATTTCCCAAAGGCTTGCCCAAAGTGCACGAACACGATGGCAAGCCTCCGCAAGGCTATGGACTCATTTATAAAGGAAAATTGGTCTGCTTTTATAGCTTCGAAAGTGACCTTGGAAATGGTTGGGAAGACCAGTCTGTGCACAATGACCCCGAAGAACTGAGGCAACTAGCCTTGAAAATGGGTAGTAATTTGCTAACCTATGCTTTGACAAGTTTTTAATACTTTTAAACAAAAATGCATCAATTTTGATTTTTATTATCCATATATTTGGACAAATTTTAATCTTTTTCAACTACAGTGATTATAATCCTCGCTTTTTTCGTAGGTCATTGGTACCTTTCTCTCTTTTCCCAAACTTTTTTTCTTCACCGCTATTCTGCACACAAAATGTTTAGCATGAGCAAGTTTTGGGAAAGATTTTTCTACTTTTTCACTTACCTTACCCAAGGTTCTTCTTACTTGAGTCCACGTGCTTATGCTGTGCTGCACAGAATGCACCATGCATATTCCGATACAGACAAAGATCCCCATACACCGCACAATTCAAAAAATGTGTTCGAAATGATGTGGAAAACCAAAGCAATTTACAATGGAATTTTGCACAAAACCTCTGAAGTTGAATCTCGTTTCAGTGCAAACATTCCTCAATGGTCGTTGATAGAAAAAATGGGTGATTCTTGGATCGGCCGTGTTGCCTGGGGAACTGCTTATTCTCTTTTTTACATCTATTTTGTACCTGCAACTTCCTGGTATTTGTTTTTGCTTTTACCAATCCATTTTTTGATGGGTCCCGTGCATGGTGCTATTGTAAACTGGAGCGGTCACAAATACGGTTACCAAAACTTTGACAATAATGATAAATCTAAAAACTCCTTAGTTTTAGACCTATTGATGATGGGCGAGTTGTTTCAAAACAACCACCATAAACTTCCAGCTCGACTCAATTTTGCCGTAAAATGGTTTGAGTTTGATCCAAGTTATCCAGTTATAAAAGTGCTTTCCTGGTTTAGAATCATCAAAATCAACAAAACCACAGCCTTGAGTTCTTAATACTTTGGCTTAATGATTTCAGAAAAAATAAAAGCCTGCTTTAGTAGGCTTTTATTTTTTAATATCACATCAATGGGCGTCGTTTGCTTTTTGTTTTTTTCCTGAGCTGCGAGCAGTTGTCTTTTACTTGGTTCCACCACTATGGCCTTGTACCTGGATTGCCACTTCTCTTTTGGTGTAGTTTCATAATTCAATACTTCAACTGGCCGTTGTTCTTTATTCATGCGGACATATTTCTCTTTTCTGGTTGTAGCTTTCGAATCAGATTGGGCTTCAGGTTCAGCACTTTTACCAGTAAATTGCTTGTACAATTCTGGGTTAATTTTTTTTAGCCATTCAAGCTCCTTTGCATCCACAGGTTTTTTAGAATCCTGTTGACGGGTTTGTCTCCGTTCATCTTTTGGCATTTGGGTGGCCTTTTGAGGCTCGGGTTTGGGTTTTTTTCTGCCTCCAAAAATACTGTAAATCCAGTAGGCCACAGCTACAAACCAAAAAACATTACTAATTTCCATACAATCGGTACCAAAGGTTTTCAGTTTTGAAGGTGCAGGAATTATTTAACATTGCAAAAATTATCATTCAGTTCCAGATTCATGAGTTCAGCATCAACGCCCAAAACAGGTAAGCTTATTGTTTTTTCTGCACCGTCGGGTTCCGGCAAAACAACCATAGTCAGGCACTTGCTCAGCATTATCGACAATTTGGGCTTTAGTATTTCTGCCTGCACACGTGACAAGCGTGGCCGAACCGAAGAAAACGGGAAGGATTATTATTTTCTGACACCCGACGAATTCAAACATAAAATAGATAAAGATGAATTTGTGGAATGGGAAGAGGTGTACGAAGGAGCGTTTTATGGCACCTTGAAGTCTGAAATTCAACGCTTAACAGAAGCGGGGAAAAATGTAATTTTTGATGTGGACGTGAAAGGCGGTCTGAGTATTAAAAAATACTACGGCGATCAGGCTTTGGCTATTTTTGTAAAAGTGCCGAGCGTGGTAGAATTGGAGAACAGACTTCGGGGTCGTGGTTCGGATACTGAAGATAGTATTTCGAGACGACTTTTTAAAGTGAATTTTGAAATGAGTTTTCAAAATCAATTTGACATTGTACTGCTCAACGAAAACCTGGCTGAAACTTTGAAAAAAGCAGAAGTTTTGGTGAAGGACTTTCTGAGCCGGTAACTCAACTTCTATTTGAATTGTAAAACCTTAACCTAAAGCAATTAGTTGAAAGGAAAGGTTTCGCAACTTTGACCACATGCAAATTAGCATAACTTTGCGGCCTCAAAAAATCAGCAAATAACAAAACGAAAATATGTCTGCAACTTTTGATTTGATTGTAATCGGCAGTGGACCAGGAGGATATGTTGCCGCTATCAGGGCGTCGCAACTGGGAATGAAAGTGGCCGTAGTTGAAATGGAAGAACTGGGTGGAATTTGCCTTAACTGGGGCTGCATACCTACAAAAGCCTTATTGAAAAGTGCGCAAGTGTTCGAATACATTCAACACGCCAAAGACTACGGTATCGACGTAAAAGATGCTTCAGTTGATTTTAGTTCAATGATTTCACGCAGCAGGGGTATTGCCGGAGGCATGAGCAAAGGCATTGAGTTTCTATTCAAGAAAAACAAGATTGAAAAATTGCTGGGCCACGGAAAACTAGCTTCTGCCGACAGTGTAGAAGTAACTGCAGCCGATGGCAAGAAGTCGACTTATACAGCCAAAAGTATTATTTTAGCTACCGGTGGACGAAGCAGAGAATTGCCGGGAATTATAATCGACAATGAAAAGGTGATTGGGTATCGAAAAGCCATGGTGTTGGAGAAACAACCAAAGTCTATGGTTGTGATTGGTTCAGGTGCTATTGGCAGTGAATTTGCTTATTTCTACAATGCTATAGGCACAAAAGTGACCATTGTGGAATTTATGCCAAACGTAGTCCCAGTTGAAGACGTAGATATTTCTAAAGCTCTGGAGAAAGAATTCAAGAAAAAGGGCATAGATATTTATACAGATTCTTCTGTCGAATCGGTTGACACAAAAGGGAAAGGATGCAAAGTAAATGTGAAGACCAAAACGGGGAATATTACCATAGAGTGTGATATCGTATTGTCAGCCGCTGGAATTGTAACAAACCTTGAAAATCTCGGACTTGAAGAAGTAGGCATAAAGCACGAAAAAGGTAAAGTTTTGGTAGACGATTTCTACAAAACAAATGTGGGTAGTGTGTATGCCATTGGAGACATAGTGAGGGGGCCAGCTTTAGCGCACGTGGCTTCAGCCGAAGGAATTGTTTGCGTTGAAAAGATTGCAGGCCACCACCCAGAGCCTATTAACTATGGAAATATTCCTGGCTGTACTTACACTGTGCCTGAAATTGCGTCAGTGGGCTATACTGAAAAAGGAGCTCGTGATGCAGGTTATGATATATTGGTAGGTAAGTTCCCATTCTCCGCATCTGGCAAGGCAAGTGCATCAGGTGCCAAAGAGGGTTTTGTAAAAGTAATTTTTGACAAAAAATACGGCGAATGGTTGGGCGCACACATGATAGGTGCAAACGTAACAGAAATGATAGCAGAAGTTGTTGTTGCCCGAAAATTAGAAACAACAGGTCACGAAATCATTAAGTCAATCCATCCACACCCAACCATGAGTGAGGCTGTGATGGAAGCTGCAGCTGCTGCCTATGGTGAAGTGATTCACCTGTAAGAAATAAAGACTACAAAGCTGCCGAAATAATCTTTCGGTGGCTTTTTTGTTTGTAAACTGCCCCCGCTTTACACCATGTTTGAACCAATTATGATGTTGCATCTATGCTAGCCACTTTGTTTAATTGGGTGGTTATTGCCTGGCTGTGCTTCATAGCTGGTGCAAGGCTGGAAGATAGCTTGTGGAAATCGAAATCAGAAAGCTTTGGCCTGTGGCAATTGCCTGTTACCTTGTTAAATGGTTTGGCATGCTGGGCTTTTTTTGCGAATATCCTTTCTCTGTTTTGGCCTTTGAATTGGGAATCATTGATCAAGATCTCGGCAGTTGGCTTATTTGAAACTTGCTTTCATGTTGGATTTTACAAGCATGCTTTGAAGCAAAGGATGTTCCCAAATGCTCCAAACGGAAAGCGCCTATGGATTTATGCCTTTTTGGCTGCAACTGTGTTTTTTCTGAAATCTATTTCACCTTCTGAAATTTTTGATGAGGGTGCATATTATCGTCCTTTTTTAATGGTTGCTGAGCGCTTTGGGGTTATTCCGGGCTTAGGAAATTTGAATTTGCATGCCGCACTAAACAGTTCATGGCATGTAGTGCAAGCATTGTTTGGCATGCGAGGTTTTTGGTTTTCAGCAGGAGTTTATGACTTAAATGGCTGGCTTTGTATGGTGATTCTGGGGCTTTCCGTAGCAGCAGGAGTTAAGTTGTTGAGTGAGAGAACCATTCAATGGAGTCATTTGCCACTTTTAATCTTGTTTGCGTTGCCGGCTTTTACGTACCGAAATTTACTCACAGGCCCTTCTTCAGATATTTCAGCCATTGGCATTTCCTGGCTGATCTGGATTTTCGCTTTCTTGTTTGCATTCGAAATCGATAAGCAAAAAAGCTATTATTTGCCTTTTACTTTGCTCTGGCTAGGTTTGTTTGTGGTCACCATCAAGATCACATCAGTCATGTTGTTTTTGCCGGGTATTTTTGTGCTGATCTGGTGGCTGATGAATGGAAAATCTAAATTGGCGTTCATTTGGATAGGGATAATTTTGGCTATATTGGTTCCTCATTTGTTTCGAAATTATCTACTTAGCGGCTACCTGTTTTACCCATTAACTCAAATTGATTTGTTTTCTCCTGAGTGGAAGGTACCGCTCGATAGAATAGAAAATAAGTTTTATATGGCTCAATTTGGGCCATTTGCCCCTCCTGAAAGCTATAGTTTTTCCTGGTTGAAAAGTTGGTTCTCTGCTTTCAATCTGGAAAGTAGGGTCATCATTATGTTGGCTTTTGTTTCCTTGGTTTCAGCTCCAATTTTATTCGTAGCACTTAGAAAGCGAATTGGTATTTACTTTAGGCCATTATATGCGAGCATGCTTTTTGCTTCGCTGGTTTGGTTTTTCACAGTCACTGAGCCTCGTTATGGATTTGGAACCTTGCTCATTCTCGCTCTTACATGTATCTGTGGATTGGTAATAGTTTTGAAAAATCGATGGGTTGTTTTGGGTTATATGTTTTTTATAGTAGCCTTACAGTCGGTTCACTTGTTGAAAACAGTGCGTGAATTTAATTTTGAAAAAATACCAATCTTAAAAGGGTCTTCTTATCCAATAGTGTCACTTGAAGAAGTTTTATGTGGGAATTTTAAGGCGTTTTCCCCAACTAATTATACAACAGCTGTGCCTAAAGAAAAGCCTGTTTTTTGTTGGGATACAAAGTTTCCATGTCTGCCAAAAGAGGATTTAAAGTCAGCAAAAAGAATAGTACTAAGAACAAACAATATTCGAGACGGGTTCAAATCATTACCACTTCAACCATGAAAATACAAAAAAGGCTCCTTCTGATTTTCAGCTTTCTAATCCTTCAAATTGGCCGTGCAGACGAAGGCATGTGGTTGCCCATTTTCCTCAAGTCGCTCAATGAGGCAGACATGCAGGCAAAAGGAATGAAACTTAGTGCAGATGACATTTATTCGGTAAACAAATCAAGTTTGAAAGACGCAATTGTGCTTTTTGGTGGCGGTTGCACTGGTGAACTCGTTTCGGCAGAAGGGCTTTTGCTCACCAATCACCACTGTGGTTTTTCTCAGATTCAATCGCACAGTTCAGTTGAGAAGGACTATTTGACCAATGGTTTTTGGGCAATGAGCCGAGAGCAGGAACTTCCAAATCCAGGGCTTTCGGTCACTTTCATTGTAAGAATGGAAGATGTTACCGATCAGGTTTTAGCAGGAGTGGCTTCATTTGGTGAAGAAAACAGAGCCAAGTTGATCTCAGAAAATAGCTCAAGAATCATTAAACAGGCAACTCAAGGAACGCATTACGGTGCCAATATCAAACCATTTTTTTACGGTGCCCAGTACTTTATGTTTGTAACAGAAACCTTCAGAGATGTGAGATTAGTTGGTGCTCCACCCTCATCCATTGGCAAGTTTGGCGGCGATACCGACAATTGGGTTTGGCCACGACATACAGGAGATTTTTCTGTGTTTAGAATTTATGCTGGATCCGACAACAAGCCTGCTTCTTTTTCGCTTGGCAACTTGCCCTACAAGCCAAAGCATTTTCTGCCCATTTCACTTAAGGGAACAAAAGAAGGCGATTTTACCATGGTATTTGGATTTCCAGGTCGCACAACACAGTATTTGCCTTCTTTTGCTTTAAAGGTCATCACCGAACAGTCGAGTCCATATAAAGTGAAACTTAGACGCCAAAGGTTGGACGTTATTGATGCTGCTATGGCAAGCTCGCCAGTTTTGAAAATTAAATATGCAGACAAACAATCTACCATTGCTAATGCATGGAAAAAGTGGTCTGGTGAACTAATAGGACTTAAACGCATCAAAGCCATTGAGAAAAAAGAACAATTGGAACAAGCTTTTGTAACATGGACATATCTTGATCCTCAGCGAAAAGCAAAGTATGGCGAAGTGCTTCCAAATCTGGAGCGAATTTTCGAAGCGCAGGGCAAAATTCAACTTGCCACTGAATATCAAAGAGAGGCTGCCTGGGGAGCCGAGATTCTTGTTTTAGCGTCTAATCTTAAATCTTTGGCAGATAGTGCACAAGCTGGAAAACCCTCTGATGCACTCATGAAAAGAACGGAAGCATATTTTCGGAGCTTTTTCAAAAATTATGATCTAAATACTGATCGGGAACTATTTCCGGTTTGCCTTTCTGCATATTACAATGACCTGGAAAAAAATCTTCAACCTGAATATTTTAGAAATTGGGTTGAAAAAGATAAGCAGGATTGGAGCAAATTAACTCAAGACTTTTTTTCAAAAACAGCATTGGCCGACAGCAATACTCTCAAAAAAGTTTTGGCTGAAGTGGTGAAAGGAAAACCTAAACGATTGATAGAAGATCCTGCCATGAAGTTAGCAGAAGCTTTGAACGACAACCACAAGAAAAATTTAGCTCCTCCATTTGCTTTGCTAAATGCGGAGGCCGATGCCTGGATGAAGTTTTATGTGGAAGGTTTACGAGAAATGCAGACTGATAAGAAATTTTACCCGGATGCAAATCTCACTTTGCGGGTCGCTTATGGGCAAGTAAAAAGCTATCAGCCAAAAGACGGTGTCACATACCTGCCGTTCACTTATTTATCGGGGATTATGGAAAAAGAAGATCCAAATAATCCGGAATTTGAAGTGCCAGAAAAGTTGAAGCAGTTGTACAAAACAAAAGATTTCGGTCAGTATAAAGGTACAGAAAAAGATATGCCGGTTGCTTTTGCCGCATCTAACCATACCACGGGCGGAAATTCTGGTAGCCCGGTTTTAGATGCAAATGGACACTTGTTAGGCCTAAATTTCGATCGTTGCTGGGAAGGCACCATGAGCGACATCATGTATTCGCCAGACCTTTGCCGCAACATTGTTGTCGATATTCGGTACGTACTTTTTATAGTTGACAAATTTGCCGGCGCAGGTCATTTGGTAAATGAAATGAAACTTGTACCTTAGTTGCCTGAAAAAGTAAGTTTTTGGTTTGAAACTTAATCTTTACTTTTGTGCAATATCAATCATGAAGTCAGGTATTTTTAAAACCCTTATTTTAAGCTTTGCGGCGGCAATACTGATGGCATTTTCGTTTACGCTTCAATCTTTTACCGGAACGCTTCAGGGCAGAGAAGTGAAGTTGGAATGGAAAATCAATGATGAAAATGGGGTTTCTGAATATGAAATTTCTAGAAAACAGTCTTCTGAATCATTCTTTTCTAAAGTTGTAGCTCTTACTCCTTCTCAGGCTGGCAATTATTTTTATCTGGACAATTCACTTTCTTCCAACACCGATCCGTCTCAGCAAATCAATTATAAACTTTGCGTGAAATTGGCAAACGGTCAAACGCAAAACTTCTACACCAATGTTAGCTTTTATCCTACAGCGGTTCAGCGCTCCTGGGGTAGTATCAAGAGCATGTTTAGGTAGTTCCGACAATTATTTTTGGGTTTGTCTCACTTTCACATTCTGTTCTGAGTTTTCAGATTACCTTTGCCCTGCAAGTAACCAATAGTAGTTATTTGCCATGAAAACCCCCAATTTCCCCCTTTTTCAGGAAGCACTCACCTACGACGATGTTCTGCTTGTGCCTGACTATTCGGAAGTTTTGCCAAAAGATGTTGATACTTCAGCTTATCTAACGCAGTCCATTGTTCTCAATATTCCACTTGTATCCGCTGCTATGGATACAGTTACAGAATTTGAATTGGCTATAGCCATGGCCAAAGAAGGAGGCTTGGGTTTCATTCATAAAAATATGAGTGTCGACCAACAAGCTGAGCAGGTGAGAAAAGTGAAACGATCGCAAAGTGGTATGATCATCGATCCAATTACCTTGTCAGAAGAGGCCTTAATTGGCGATGCGCAGAAAATTATGCGGGAGCTTAAAATAGGAGGGATTCCAATTGTTGATGACCAGGGTCGACTTAAAGGAATTTTGACTAATCGAGACCTGCGATTTGAAAAGGATTTCAGCAAACCCGTAGTTCAGGTGATGACAAGAGAAAACCTCATCATTGGTGAAGAAGGGCTCGGACTCGATAAAGCAGAAGACATTCTGCAAGAATTTAAGATTGAGAAGTTACCTATTGTAAACAAAGCCGGCAAACTTGTTGGTTTGGTTACCTACAAAGACATCATTAAAAGAAAGTTTAACCCAAATTCTACCAAAGATAGCCTTGGTCGCTTGCGAGTAGGGGCAGCAGTTGGCAACACTGCCGACATGATAGAAAGGCTGGAAGCATTGTCGAAAGCCGGTGTCGATGTAGTTGGAATAGACACAGCACATGGACATTCTAAAGGTGTGCTCGACGCCGTTATGAAAGCGAAAGCCCATTTTCCGAATTTGCCCATTATTGCAGGAAATGTGGCCACAGGCGAGGGTGCTTTAGCATTAGCAAAAGCTGGTGCAGATGGTGTGAAAGTTGGTGTAGGGCCAGGTTCTATTTGTACTACACGCATCATTGCAGGGGTAGGAGTGCCTCAGCTTTCTGCTGTTTTAGACGCTGTCGAGGCATTGAAATCACTTGGCATTCCTGTAATTGCTGATGGAGGAATTCGATTTTCCGGCGATTTAACCAAAGCATTGGCCGCAGGTGCAGGCACTATCATGGTTGGTTCTCTTTTGGCAGGAACAGAGGAAGCCCCTGGCGAAATGATTATTTATGAAGGTAGGAAATTTAAAACTTACCGGGGAATGGGATCTGTCGAAGCCATGGAAGAAGGATCTAAAGACCGCTATTTTCAGGCAGAAGAAACCGAGGCTAAAAAACTTGTTCCCGAAGGCATTGTAGGAAGGGTGCCATTTAAAGGCAAGGTAGAAGAAGTGATCTATCAGCTGATTGGTGGTTTAAAGGCAGGTATGGGTTACTGTGGTGCTAAAAACCTTCAGGATTTAAAATCCGCAAGGTTTGTGAAAATAACAGCAGCGGGTTCAAGAGAGAGCCATCCACACGATGTGTACATCATGCGTGAAGCACCAAATTATTCTGTAAAATAGCCATGACGACACCAGAAAAAATCAACATTGGCATCATCGGCAATGGTGGAAGAGAACATGCTTTTGCTTGGAAAATAAGCCAAAGTGTGTTGTTGAATAAATTGTTTATTCTGCCAGGAAATGGCGGCACAGAATTGTTAGGTACAAATATTCCTGTAGACGCACTTGATTTCGAGTCGATTGCCCTGATTTGCTTAGATAACGATATACGCTTGCTTGTAGTTGGCCCGGAAGCTCCTTTGGTAGAGGGTATAGTTGACTTTTTTGCTTCGAAACCAGAACTTGCACAAATCTCAGTAGTTGGCCCAAATAAAGCAGGGGCAATGTTGGAAGGCAGTAAAGATTTTTCAAAGCAGTTTATGTTGAGAAACGGCATACCAACTGCCAGAGCACAAACATTTGATGCTATGAACGCTGCTGATGTGGATGGATGGTTGAACGAGCTATCCGCTCCGTATGTAGTGAAAGCTGATGGCTTGGCAGCAGGGAAAGGTGTAGTGATTTGCGAAACAAAAGAAGGAGCTGTAGATGAAATACATGCCATGATTTATGATGGCAAATTTGCAACGGCTGGAGCCAAAGTGGTTGTTGAAGAATTTTTGGAGGGAATAGAAGTTTCCGTTTTTGCATTGTCAGATGGCCGTTCTTATGTGCTGCTGCCTGAAGCTAAAGATTATAAAAGAATTGGTGAAGGCGAAACCGGACCAAATACAGGGGGCATGGGTGCAGTTTCTCCAGTTTCGTTTTTCGATAAAGCCTTTGAAACAAAAGTTATACAAAATATAATTGAGCCAACTTTTCAAAATTTGAAGAAGGAAGGAATTGTATATCAGGGTTTTATGTTTTTTGGGCTCATCAATGTGTCTGGAGATCCTTATGTAATTGAGTATAATGCCAGAATGGGCGACCCCGAAACAGAAGCGGTGCTTCCTCGCATTGAATCTGACCTTGTGCCGTTATTTCTATCCTTGAAAAACCAGACTTTACATCAGTTTGATTTGAAGGTTTCTTCGCAAACAGCTACAACTATTGTAGGCGTTGCAGAAGGATATCCGGGCATATACCGCAAAGGAGACGAGATTCAACTTTTGCAAACTGAAAATAGCGGATTGCTTTTTCATGCAGGAACTGCCAGGAATTCAAATGGAAATTTACTTACAAACGGCGGAAGAGTGATGGCCTTTACAGGAATGGGTTCAAACATCGGTGAAGCGTTGCAACAAGCAAAATCGAAGTCAGAATCAGTTTTGTGGCAAGGCAAATATCAGCGGGGAGATATTGGCGAAGATTTGATAAATTTACACGTGTAAATATTTTTTATTCTACGTATTACTTTTATTTTTGTTCCGAATTTTAAAATAATACGTCATGGACTCTAAAGTTACCTTGAGCTTCAAGTCGTCCGTTATAGAAGACGCCAAAGCTTTTGCTGCATCAAAGGGTTTGAGCCTTAGCCGCCTCACAGAATTACTGTTGAGTAGGGCTATCACTGCAGATAAACATCAATCTATTGAAGACTATCCTGTTGCCGAATGGGTAAGTTTGGTAGCTGAAGGCTCCGTAGAATATGGCACTCAAAGAAAAAATCGCAAAAAACTGAAAGATGAGTTTTTTGCATCCAAAGGTTGATGAAGGTTTTTATTGACGCCAATGTGCTGGTAAATATTGTTCAGCGAAAATACCCTGAATATGAAGTCTGTGCACGTTTGCTCAGTTTGCAAGGTTCACGTCGTTTTCAGTTGTTTACCAGCCCTCTTTGTTTGGCCATTGCATTTTATTTTGCAGAAAAGAAGTCTGGCACTGCCGAAGCTTTGAAGAAAATCAGGTTGTTGGCTGAAAATCTTCTCATTACCAATTGCGGATCAGAGGAAACTGAAAGGGCAGTTAAACTGAAATTAGCTCCTGATTTTGAAGATGCTTTGGAATATGAATCAGCAATAAGCTCAAATTGTGAAGTGTTGGTAACTTATGACACCGCCGATTTCTTTTTTTCTTCAATTCCTGTGGTAAAACCTATGGCTTTTTTTGAACAGTTTGTGTTTTCAGAATAGCATCTACAGTACATTATCGTGTACTCTACCTTTTAAGCCGATCCAGTTTTCTTTCATTCTGACTCGTTTCATACATATACAGTTTTGCAACTTATTGGGCATTCATTAGTCTGATTGTCTCAACCTGAAGGCGTTCATACATATCACGCCAAAGCACTTTCCGGCTCACCTCTTATATTTAAATAAAAAGGCCATGAAAGCACATATAACTAAGATTACTATGGTTCTGATGTTGGTATTGCTTGCAGTATCAGCATTCTCTCAGCCACGCAAACCTGGGAAAGGAGGTGGAAACAAAACCACCAAAAAGCAGAAGACAACCTTTGTTGACAAGATTTTCGGTGACGTAAGTAAAAAAATAAAGAGGAATGAAATGAAACGAAAGAACCAAGAGTTGAGCCAATTTACTGTAAAGACAGATTTTTCTAAAACCAAGCGACATGTGATGTTTGGGGGAAGTTTTGGGGCAGCAAATTATTTTGGCGATTTGGCTCCGAGATATCGTAGAGGTAGCTCTGATTTGGCATTAACAAGAAGTGCCATTGGTGGGTTTGTGGCCTACAGGCTTCATCCTTATATCACGCTCAGTGGCTCTTTGTCATGGTTTAGGTTAAGGGGCGATGATGCTTCATCAGATCCTACTGCCGGAGATGATGGCTATGGACGTTATGTGAGAGGGTTGCATTTCAGAAATGATTTGAAAGAATTTGCTGCGTACGGCACGTTTGATTTATACCCTGGCGATAAAGGATATAAACGCAGAATGCCTCTTATTCCTTATGCATTTGTTGGGTTATCTCTGATTCACCACAATCCCAAGGCAAGGCTCCCAACTACCGAGCCAGGCCAAATCAATTCATGGGTAGAATTAAGACCTTTAGGAACATCAGGGCAATACTCAGGTTTGAAAGGAAGTCCCAGGCAATATAGCAAATGGCAACTTGCAATACCCATTGGTATTGGTGCACGTTACAGAGTCGACGATAAATTGGATATTGGACTCAATATTGGCTATAGAATTTTGTTTTCAGACTATATTGATGATGTGAGCGATCAATATCCTCAGGAAGAAGCTTTTGACGCCATGTATAATAGAAATCCACTTTCAGTTGTTATGTCCAATAGATCTGCAGAAGTTTACTCTGCATCAACTGGTGAGAGAAGAACCATGCAAGGTGTGAATGAAAAGGAGGTTTTCTACCAAAATGGAAATGGCTTTGAAGCGAGTAGAATTCCTGGAAACATGTTTGGCGGTGCGCCACGAGGTAACAAACGAAGAGATTACTTTGTAACTACTTGTTTAACGGCAACTTATTATTACGATATTAAGCAACGCCCGCCCAGATTCAGATAATCAGGTTGGGCTTGTGTACATTTAAATTTGGGAGGTCGATTGGCCTCCCTTTTTAATTCTCTTGAATTGATGTTGATTTTCTAAGTCCAGTCTGAAAATATTTGCAAACATCTGCAATCCCACATGCTTCGCACGTTGGGTTTCGGGCGGTACATACGTAGCGTCCATGCAAAATGAGCCAATGATGTGCTTTGGGAATAATATGCTTTGGTAAGTATTTATATAAAGTAAGCTCAACCTGAAGTGGTGTTTTTGCATTGTTATTTACCAATCCTATTCTTTTGGAAACACGAAAAACATGAGTGTCAACCGCCATGGTCGGTTGTTGGTAAACAACTGAAGCAATTACATTTGCTGTCTTTCTGCCGACGCCGGGCAGTTTTTGGAGTTCATCAACTGTTTCGGGTAATTGACTATTGTATTGTTCAACCAACATTTTACCCAACCCTATCAAGTGTTTAGCTTTGTTGTTTGGGTATGATATGCTTTTGATCAAAGAAAAAACATCTTCCAACCTTGCTTTCGAAAAGGATTTTGGATCAGGAAATCTTTCGAAGAGAGCTGGCGTGGTAAGATTCACTCTTTTGTCGGTGCATTGCGCACTTAAAACAACTGCTACGAGAAGTTGAAATGGATTTTCGTACACCAGTTCAGTTTCAGCAACCGGCATATTCGTAGAAAAAAAATCGATAACTTTCTGGTAACGCTCTTTTCTGCTCATACAAGGAGCAAATGTAATTCAACAAAGCAATGAATCAATATCGGCTATAAGCCAATATTTGCTCAACAGCCAGTTTCCTGGGTTCCATCCATGCTGAGTCGAGTATACGTAATACTTTTACCTGACCTATATGAATTTTTCTTAAATCCGGGTCATGCTCCATCTCTGCTTTTAGATGGCGGGAAGTAGGTTCGTCAAGTTCGTTGTAGAGATACTGGAGCAGTTCAAGTTTGGTACATGTTTCTATCATAGGCGAGTTGATGCTTCGAAAGCTTCTTTCTGATGTTAATTAAAGCATAACGCATCCGCCCAAGTGCAGTGTTGATACTTACATCTGTGAATTCGGCTATTTCCTTAAAGCTCATACCAGCAAAGTGACGCATAAGCAACACTTGTCGTTGTTCTTCTGGAAGTTCAGCCACATATTCCCTGATGTATTTAAGCAGTTCAGTTTTACCTCCAAAAACATCTTCATCTTTTTGGGCAAATTGAAGTTGATTAAAGATATCAACGCCGTCTTCGGTAACTGCAATGGGCATTTTGTTACGTTTTCTGATTTTGTCTATGGACAAATTGTGCGCTACCCGCACAAGCCATTGGACAAATTTCCCCTCTTCAACGTACCGATCGGCTTTGATATTGTCGACCACTTTCATAAAAGTTTCTTGCATCACATCTTCTGCCTGATACTTATCTCTCAGAATAAGATAAGCCGTGGTATAAATGCGAGATTTGTGGCGATTGAGCAGTGTGGCAAACGCACGCTCATCTCCTTGCCGATATTGATTTAACAATTCAGCATCAGTTGCCCGATAATTGGTTTTCATCTTAGTTACGTATTTAGCAAAACACGTAGAGATATTCTCATATATTCTCCTCTTAAAAATTGGTTGTGTGTGGTTTCAGATTGCCTGAAAAGCAGAAAATTAACCAGAGTAGAATAGAGCTATAAGCAGAGTTGGAGTTTGTTTGCAATACAAAATTAGGAGTAATGCCCGAAACACCAAATTTTATCCTAAAAAAATGCTGTTTCTGTGTTTCTGGCTTGTATGAATCCGCTTAAAAAACGTTCCTTTGAACCATGTATTTACGCTTTGTAGTATTCACATTGTTTTTTGTAGCGGAGGTTCAACTAGCTGATTGTCAAACAAAAAATTTGGCCGATAGAGTTATTGGCACGTATTGGTCACCTGATAAAGATGGCCGCATTGTGGTGTATGAAAAAGATGGAAAATATTTTGGAAAATCCATTTGGGGAACAAAACCTGGCAAAGATGTTAAAAATCCCAATCCTGCATTGAGGCAACGAGAAGTGATTGGAATGGAGTTTTTGACTAATTTTGAGTTCAACCCAAATCAAAACGAGTACCAACAGGGTAAAATTTATGATCCCAGATCAGGCAAAACGTATGATTGCAAAATGTGGCTGGGAAAGGACGGAAACCTTAGGGTGCGAGGCTATCTTGGATTCTCACTTTTAGGAATGACTGTTGTTTTTGAAAGAATTGATTTTAAAAAATATGACCCAGACTACAAACCTTGAGCCTGTAAAAAAGGAAAACCGGATTGCCATTATCGACGCTTTGCGGGGCTTTGCTTTGCTGGGAATTCTGATCATGAATTTGCCCTATTTTGCCATGCCATTTCAAATGGCTAACAATCCTTTTGTGAACGGGGAAACTGGCCTAAACTACAGGTTGTGGTGGCTTGAGGCTGTTATTTTTGAAGGTGCCATGAGGGGTATGTTTTCCATGCTTTTTGGGGCAGGAACCGTTTTGTTGCTTAGTCGATTGGAAAAGCGAACTCCAGGTTTGGAGCCAGCGGATATTTATTTTCGACGTACCATTTGGCTTGTCATTTTTGGAATGATCAATGCCTTTATTCTCACTTGGCCAGGCGATATTTTATTCACC
>JBBRCC010000033.1:0-38462 GCA_038205175.1 Cytophagales bacterium
GACAACTTTTGAAATTGCCAGGCCATTGAAGATTCTAAGTATTTCTATTGAACGATAAACTTTTTCACTTGAGCCGGTTTTCCATTTGCTTTGGTTCTCAAGTTATACAAGCCTGGTTTTAAATGATCAATTGGTACCCTAATGGCGTTTTCAATTACTTCAGGCATATCTACCAAAACTCTTCCTGCGTTGTCAAGCACTTGAAGCATTTGGCCTTTTAGCTGACTGCTTTTTGCAAACAACACTTTCTGCGCAGGTATAGGGTAAAGAATCACATCTTCGGTTAGATTATTTAGCACAACACTGTTGGCAGTTGGCACCCTAACTACAACAGTAATTGGATCTGATGCTGCTGTTTCATCGTCTTCACATGCTATGGCAATTACCCTGTAGTCAAATTCTCCTGCCATTTTGGTGTAATCTCTCCACACCGGAGGATTCATGTTTCGGGTTTGCCCATCCCAAGTATTGCGGTTGAAAGGAGCAACCGGGTAGCCATCGTTTAAAGCAATATATCCGTCAATTCGAGGACCAAAGCCAAAAATAACATTTCCTCCTGTTTCTTGCCTGGGGCGGTAAGCTATGGTTGTCCATGAATTGCTGCTTGTTCTTTTTCGTTGAACTTTATAGCCTGCTTCGTGTTCTACATTGCTCCAAACGATGTGAACAAAATCTGCAGAATCTCTCACAGAAATAGTAGGAGCATCCGGTGCAGGTTCTCCACTGGCGCAATCGAAATTTCTTTGGTCTTTTACATTGGCCCTCACGTTGTCGCCAAATGGTCCCCAAACATTTCCGTTTTCAGGGTCAATGTGTTTCACTATTGACACATCAGCGCCATAGGAGCTAAAATCTAAAAACATAATATTGCTGGCCACATAGTTGTGCGTCATATACAAACCGATCGCATGGCTATTCCAAACACCCATCCAACCTGCTTTTCCTGGGATGTTGCTTCTGTTGGCTACCCTGTTGTTGGTAATGGCAAATGAATAACACTCCGAACCATTCAGGTGATCCTGCACCATGATGGCCTCTCCACTATTGTCGAAACCAGTTCCCAGGCCACCGATCATATTGCTGTCAGCCCATGCATTTCGAGGAGATACTGTAATTGCTCTTGCCAAATAATCGTCTGGAGAAATATTGGTGCGGCATCTGCCATTGCTAGTAAAAGTTCCCCAGATTGGAGGTGTTACTCCACTATTATACACATCGTTGGTGTGGTAGAATTCTCTTCTGCAAATGTTGTTTTTGATCACCATCCAGCCACCGCCAACATCCATGCTTTTGTTGCTGTGGTTGTAAAGCCAATTGTCTCGAATAATCACATTGGGGGCATATTGGCTGCTAGGGTTGTCTACCTGACTTCTATTAATAAATGCAGCGATATAATTTTTATTCACATCCACACTCAATCCTTTACCATAATCATAAGGTACAGTAATGGTGTGTAACGGGCGATTTGTAAGGTTGGCATTGCGGCAAGTGAGCGTGAATGGAAAGCTATATGTAGCTTTGGCCACCACATTGTTGGCTACAAGAAGATTAGAGCCATACACAGAAATCTTAGCTCCAAAATGATAAGGCGAATCTTCTGCAATAAAAGTAGAATCAGGATAGCCATGTGCCAATACATAGTTAGGCACTCCGCCATGTTGGATCCGAACACCAAATACAAAACGTTTGGTGCCCATCATCACCGAATCTTCTCCCCAGGTTTTGTTTCCTGCAAAATGATCCATTGGGTGTGTGCCATCAGGCCTTCGCTGACTTTTCCATGGTTCCACTGAATTGGTCCATCTGTTCCCTGCTTGTCCGTACGAATCAGCCCAGCGAGTTGCGTCAAAACCAAAAAACACATAGCCAAACTCAATGCTCACCCAGCAAATGCCTACATGGCTCACTTCGTGCAATCCGGCTTCATTGCTTCCTTTTTTTATGCCAATTGAGTTCCACATTTTCGGAATACCTCGTTGTAGCCTGCCTCCCAGGTTGGTGGTGTCGAACACAAACTTTGTTGGCATATTGTTGAGCCCATGGTCAGTGACCGACATATTGTTGATGTCTTTGTTTGTTATGGCTCTAAAATCTGTAGTCGGTCTGTCACCTCTTATCACCACGCCTTTTTTAAGCATCAAACCTTCACTATTGGGTTCATCGCCAACGCTAAACCTATACGTACCAGCCGGGTAGTAAAGTACCCCGCCACCAGCATCGTAGGCGATATCTCTTACATATTTGAATTTTTCAAAATCGTTTCCTGTACAAGCAGCGCACGACCCAAAATCAAATGTAGCCATGTTGTACACGTTGTTCCAGCGAACTTGATCGGTCCAGGCTGGATAACCTTCTGCGCCATTGTAAAATTCGCTGATGGGGTTGTTTAAAGGCTGCTGCGCAAAAATTTTCTCTGTCGAAAAAGCGAGGCACACAAATGCCATTAAAATTTTAAAACTGTTTTTCATGTGTTGCAATCAATGTTGGTTGAAATAGTAATTGTAAAAGTAGTGTAGACATCTTTAAAATCGCAATTTTCCAAATTTTGGTTGGCTTACCAAAAGTTGACCATTTGAAATAAATGGACAAATTGAACTTTGTAAATTGCTGACAATAAGTAATTTGTACCTGCTTAAAAAAGTGGTACTGTTTTTAAACATGGTAAACCAAGGTGTCGGATAATATAATTATAGCTCGGTATTGAGTATAAGCAATGTAGAGATTTTAGGCTAAATTTTTTGTAAACCTTGAGTGCTATAATAGTGAACTGTGATCCTTAAATTAGTCTGTTTATGTAACACATTTTTTTTCAATAACCGCTTTATCTGATTTCATCATCTAATAAGAAGTTGGCCCGATAGACAAAATGAAACAACAAATGCGACTTAAGCTATAAATATTGAAAGACGAACTTTTGCGTTGATTACAGATCGAATTCAGTAAAACATGCCAAACATCAATGTCCACCACCTTTTACTTCTTCGAAACTTACTCCCTGGCTTTTAAGTATGGCAGAAACCTTCCAGGCATAAAAAGCGAGGTAAGCAAAACAAGCTACACCGACCAGATAACTCCACTGAATGCCCAGTAATTGATCTGCCACAAAGCCTTGAAGTAGACTCACAAATCCTCCTCCCATAATCATCATGATTAGGAAATTTGATCCTTCTGTGGTATGTTTTCCTAAACCCGAAACAGCCAAAGTGAAAATACATGGCCACAGGGTAGAGCAAAAAAGACCCACAGAAATAAATGCATAAACGGATACCATACCTGAAGTCGTCATACCAACAAATAGAACAGAGATACCAGCCAACGAAAACAAAAGGAGTTGTCGTGCCGGATTGCCATGACTTATATTATTGAGAATAACCAGGACCAGAATAACGCCAGCATATGGATAGAATGGTGTGATGTCGTGGTTGGCTAACCAGTTTACAAAGAGGAAGAACCCAAAAGCAAGATAAGGAACCACAATTCCCAGAATTCGTTTTGTGGATTCCTTTTCTACAAAAGCTCCTACCGACGAGGTAAGCCTGCCAATCATGAGACTCGCCCAGAATAATGAAACAAATGGCGCACAATGGCTTTCATCGAATTGCAAATTTTTAATCATAAATTCTGAAAGATTCCCCGCCGTTGACACTTCTACGCCTACATAAAGGAAGATTGCAATCATACCGAGGATTAATTGAGGATAGCTGAGAGCACTGCTTCTGGGCACAACTGAAGCTCCCTCTTCCTGTTCTTCATGTTCCAATTCGATTTTATTTGGAACAGACGACATTTTTATAATTACAGCAACCAATAAAAATGCACATCCTAAAATAAGATATGGAATTTGCACGCTTTGAAGATCTGCAATACCTGCCTGACCTGGATCCAAACGACCAAATATGGCTATACTCACAAGTAGTGGCCCGATGGTGGTTCCCACATTGTTAATCCCACCTGCAAAACTAAGTCTCTGCGAACCGGTTGAAGGACTACCCATTACAATAGCCAGAGGATTGGCGGCGGTTTGCTGTAGAGAGAAGCCAAGGCCTACAATAAATAGGCCGGTAAGCATTATATTAAATGAAGAAGCCTGAGCTGCCGGAAAGAACAAAAATGAACCCACGGCAGAAATAATAAGTCCAAGTGCGATCCCATTTTTATATCCTATTTTATTAAGGATATCAACTTTAAATGCTTTTGAAATGAGGGTGTAAATGATTGATCCGACCGTGTATGCCACATAAAATGCAAATGAAATCATCTGGCTTTGCCATTGTTCAAGATGCAAAGCTTTCTTGAAAACAGGAATCAAAATATCGTTGCTCGCAGCCACAAAACCCCAAAAGAAAAATACTGAGACGAGTACAGGGAATCCGTAGCGATTTTTGGATGAAGAAGTCATGATGATGTGTATTCTGAGCGCAAATATGAACGGCTATTTCATAATACCTGACTTTAAATAAGAGTTTTTAAAATAAGAGCCTTTTGGGGATTGGTATTGCCAAATTCGAGTTGATTTGTAAAATAGAATCTTTCTAAATTGAAAGCTATTTGACCAAAATCTATTCTATAGCAATTCAAAACCATATTTTTAGCCTCGATTTTCAACCAAAACAAGAGTTAGCTCTTGTGATGCATGTATCAGCGAACACTAAATTTAAACATATTTTTCCTTGTCATATCCTGGCAAATCAGGGCTCAAACACCGCCGGATTTCGAATCGTTGTGTCAACATTTTCAGGCTAAACTTGTGGCAACTGCACAGCAACACGACTTTAGTAGGTTCAGTAAAGTAGTGAATCAAGCCTCTGAAAATGTAGAAGTTGCCAAAACCGCCTTGCGCCTTCCAGATGCAAATTGGCAAGTCGAGCGTTTCATGTCACCTGCATTAGGCTTGAACAACGCCTTCCGTGTTAAATTACTTTTCACTCTCAGGCAAGGCGAGTCAAAAGAAACAAGCTTGTTGGCTACGATGGAGTTTAGCGCCTGGTCAAAAGATAATTATGTACTTCTACCTGCATCTGCATACAATGGAAACCGTTTTGAGTCCAGAAGGATTGCCTATTCTCCAAAACTTCTCGATCCCAAAGACATAGGTTTAGATCAACCCACCATTATTTCCGATGTCCCTCGCTTGAACATCAACAATGGTCCATCCCGAATCCAAGAAAAAACTGGCAGTCTGTCTACGCCTTCTATGGGTTTTTATAGCCCTGGACAAAAGCAAGTAGTGTGGATGCTGACAAACCAGGAGTCACGCTTCGGCGACCATGGTTTGGTGGTTGAAGAAAACAGAGACAGGAGCAAAGCATGGTTATCCATTCAAGTACCCGGAGTTCGGGAAAACTACAAATACCGAATCACGGACAATATGCAAGCTTCGCCAGACAGGGGAGTTGATTTCAAACAAGGAGATACTGTTAGCATTTCTTTCGTCGTGCAATTTGTTGCTGCTCAAAAACTACAAACGCTTTTCTCCACATTTATTGAAAACAGGAAATACTTGTTTCCCCCAGGTCCACAGCTTCAGCAACTTGGTTTTTCAACCGCATTCGCAATTCAGGAGAAGAAGTTTAATACGCAAAATTGGGTTGAACCCTATGGATATTATTCTGTTGGTATGCGAGAGAATTTTCTTCAGGACTGGCAAATTGGCTGGACTGGTGGCATGATTACAACCTATCCATTTTTGTTTGCAGGCAATGATTCGACCCGCAAAAGGGTTGAACGCAATTTTGACTGGCTTTTTCCAAACGGAATTTCTCCCAGTGGTTTTTTCTGGGACTCTGGCGAAAAAGGAACCAAGTGGTATGGCGGCGATATTAGAAAACCGCACACCAAAAACTGGCACCTTGTGCGGAAAAGTGGAGACGGCCTTTTTTATGTTCTCAGGCAATTTCAGCTCATGAAACAGCTGGGAATTCCGGTGAAGTCTTCCTGGGAAAACGGAGCCTTGCAAGTGGCCAATGCCTTTATGAAAGTCTGGGCAAAAAATGGTCAGCTAGGCAATTTTGTTGACAGCGAAACGGGAAACATCGTTGTTGGTGGTTCAAGTTCCGGCGCCATTGTTCCTGCAGCATTTGTGCTGGCTTCCTCCTATTTTAAAGATCCTCGTTTTTTACAGACAGCTGAAGCCATTGGAGACTACTTCTATAAGGAATTTACAGAAAAAGGAATTGCAACCGGTGGACCAGGCGATGCCATGCAAAATCCTGATAGCGAATCTGCTTATGCCTTGGTTGAAAGTTATGCTCTACTTTACCAAGCT
Source organism: Cytophagales bacterium (assembly GCA_038205175.1). Lineage (GTDB taxonomy): Bacteria > Bacteroidota > Bacteroidia > Cytophagales > Flexibacteraceae > JBBRCC01. The sequence continues at coordinate 6,266 of JBBRCC010000033.1, forward strand.
ACTGAAGATAAAAAGTGGTTGAAAAGAACTGAAGAGGCCACCGAACAGTTTGCCACTTGGGTCAGTGCTTACGATTATAGGTTTCCCCCAACATCCTTATTTGGGAGAACCGGGATTCGGTCTAAAGGCGCTGTTTGGGCCAACACACAAAACAAACATGGGGCTCCTGGGATCTGTACCTTTTCAGGATTGTCGATATTTCAACTATTTAGGTGGACGAATAGACTATTTTATTCGGAATTACTCCATGATATTGCACACGGAATGACTCAGTATATTGGCCACCCAATAAAACCCATTGCGGGAGTGAAAGATGGGTGGATGTGTGAAAGAGTGAGTACCAATGATTGGTTGGAAGGTATTGGCGAAATAACTTATCAATCTACCTGGGCTGAAACTTCTCTTATGCTTACTTACATTGAAATTCCAGGTGTTTATATCAACAAAAAAAATAAATTGATTACTGCCTTCGACCATCTTGAGGTTCGAAATGTAAAATGGAAAAACAACAACGTGACTTTCGATTTGAGCAATCCAACTAAGGCGGAAATTGAAACAAAAATATGGGTAGATGGAACGGCTTCTTCACCAAATTTGCCAGGCTACTACCTCCTAAACAGCAAAATAATTAAACTGTCTCCAAACAAAACTTTATCAAACGTTAAATTTTAAAACAACAAGCATGATTACGAAAAAAACGAAGTACGCATTTAAAGCCCTCCTCATATTGGTGGAGGAGTTTGGCAAAGGTCCCATGTTGATCCAAAAAATTGCCGATCGGTCAGAAGTTCCAAAAAAGTTTCTTGAAGCCATTTTGTTGCAACTCAACAAAAACGGTTTGCTGGGAAGTAAAAAAGGAAAAGGTGGTGGATATTACCTGGATAGGGATCCTGAAACCATCAACATGGCAATGATTTACAGAATTGTAGAAGGGCCAATTGCACCCACTCCTTGTGTTTCTCTCAATTTCTATCGCCCTTGCTCAGATTGCAAAAACGAAGCAACTTGTAAATTGAAAAAAGCTATGGTTCCAGTTAGAGATGCCAATATTCAAGTACTTGAGAGTATTTCTTTGGCAAAAATCTACAACTGGAAATAAGTATCTAACAAAAGGTGTTTAGATACTTTGTTGAACTGGCGTATGATGGTGAAGCATATGCAGGTTGGCAAAGGCAAAAAAATGCCATTGGTGTTCAGCAGGTAATCGAGGAAACCCTTTCAAGGGTGCTTCGGTTGCCTGCTTTTCCAGTTTTAGGGAGTGGGCGTACCGACACTGGTGTTCATGCCCGAAAGCAGGTGATGCACCTTGACTTGCCTTTTGAAGTACAGCACATGGCAACTTGGGTAGGTAGAATGAATGCAGCATTGCCCAACGACATTGTTTTAAAAAGAATGAAGCGGGTCGAAAATGAACATCATGCCAGGTTTAGTGCCGTTTTGCGAGCTTATGAATATTGGGTTTCTACTGCAAGAAACCCATTTTTGAGAGGAAGGTCTCATTTTGTTTACCAGCCTTTAGATATTAGCGCCATGAACCAGGCCGCTACATTTTTATTGGGCGAAAAAGATTTCACATCATTTTCTAAAGTGCATACAGACGTCAATCACTTTCGGTGCCTGTTGAGCCGGGCAGAGTGGGTGATGGATGATGACAAACTGGTTTTTCATATCTCGGCCGATAGGTTTCTGCGTGGTATGGTTAGAGCTGTGGTTGGCACACTGTTGGAGGTAGGTTTAGCAAGAATTTCCCCCCAAGACTTTGAATCTATTGTGAACGATATGGACAGAAAAAAAGCCGGACAAAATGCACCGGCTTGTGGTTTGTATCTTACAGAAGTAAAATATCCTGATTTTATTTTTTAGATTAACCGGCAGACTTGCTGAACCAAAATTTATAAAGAATTGACGCTGTACCGATGATCAGAATTGGCTTAGCATGTTGGTTTTCCGATTCGCTTACTTCTTCTTTATTATTCTCAGTTTTTACAACTTCCCGCTTGCCTTTTTCCTTATTTTCTGCTTTGCACGATGACAGAACAAAAACACTTAGAATAATAATCAGCGAAAGATTATTGGTTAGCTTTTTCATAGCTGTACTGTTTTATTCATTACAATGATAACCCACGCAACGCACCAAGAAAAAAATAATAGCATTTTTTTTATCAACGGTAAGTGTTGTGGATGTGTGGTGATTTTTAGAAGATTGAGGCCTGACTTACAATCTTTTCAGTGACCTTGTAAAACTCTTTGTGAATATTAAATGATGGATGTTCATCATCAGAAACTATCGGTTTGTAAGTGCCATCTTCTTCCATTTCAAATGCATTCACATTATCTTTCAGGTTGTAGTCCAGAATATTGATGGCTTCCTGTTGAAGTTTCGGATCACTAATCAAAAATAGAGATTCCACCCTTCTGTCAAAGCTCCGGTTCATCATGTCGGCACTGCCGCCATAAACCTTTGGCTGCCCGGCGTTGTGAAAGTAAAACAACCTGGTGTGCTCCAGGTAGTCGCCAACCAACGAACGGACTATAATATTTTCGCTAATACCTTTCCTGCCAGGGCGCAAACAGCAAATACCTCGGATGAAAAGTTTGATTGGTACTCCCGCTTGAGATGCTTTATACAGTTCATCGATACAGGTTTTGTCTTCCAATGAGTTGAGTTTGATTACTATGCCAGACGGAAGACCTTGTTTTGCATTTTCTGCCTCTTGTCTGATCAGCGTTACCAAGTCATTACGCATATCACGAGGAGAAGTAATGAGCTTTTCATACACATCTGGTTTTGAATGCCCTGTGATTACATTAAAAAACTCGGATACATCGTTGGCATAGCTTTCTTTGGAAGTTAAAAGACCAATGTCGGTGTACAATTTGGCCGTTTCTTCGTTGTAGTTGCCACTCGCCATGTGTACATATCTTGTCACTTTATCTTCCTCTTTTCTCACCACCAAGCATAATTTGGTATGGGTTTTCAAATTACCCAAACCATAGATGACGAAGCAACCTGCTTTTTGGAGTTTCTGTGCTTGCCTAATGTTGTTTTCCTCATCAAACCTTGCTTTTACTTCAAACAGTGCAGAAACATATTTCCCGTTTTCTGCAGCATTTAACAAGGCGTTGATAATTCTTGAATCCTTGGCCAGGCGGTAAATGGTTAGCTTAATTGAAAGCACAAGTGGGTCTGTTGCAGCCTCTTCAATGAGTTGCAGCATTGGCTCCATGTTATTGTATGGGTGATGCATGAGGATGTCACGCTGCTTCAACACTTCGAAAATATTGTTTTGCTCCAGCCCTGCAGGGTACGATAAAGGATGCACTGTACCTGGAAAAACAGTGAGTTTTTCTTTAAATGTTTTATTATTTATGATTTGCCACAATCCATTGAAATCGATGAGTTTTTTAGAAACGAAAATGTTGTCGTTGTCAATATCCCATCGATCCTTCAATATTTTCATCATGTAGGGAGAGTAGTTTTGCTCTATGTCGACACGTACTACACGCCCGGTTCTTCTGTTCGATACTTGCCTTCTTACTTCGTCAACCAGATCTGCCTCGATGTCGTCGCTTTCTTCAATGGATACATCGCCATTTCGGATAATTCTGAATAAGTTAACAGAAACGATTTCTATGTTTTTAAAAAGCTTGTCCATCTGCCAACGAATGATTTCTTCTACAGGCAGAAAAAGCATCATATCAGCTCGTTGGATGGCAAAAAATCGAGGTAGGTTTTGCGGCACCTGAACAAACGATAGTCGCTGAGGATTTTTGTTATCATCGTCTGTTTTTGTAATTACGCCAAAAGTCAAGGTTTTGTTCAGCACGATCGGGAATGTGTGGTACACATCGAGCAACATGGGCGTAAGCATGGGGAAAATGGTTCGCTTAAAATAGTCAAGCGTTACCACTTTTTCATCCTCGTTTAGGTTCTCAATCTTAATAATTTCAAAGCCATTTTCAGTGAATAAAGGCGAAAGATCATGTAAGAAAATGGCTTGCTGGTCAGCGAAAAATGCTTGTGCGGTTTCCAACAAGAGGCTTCGAAAGTGGATTTCCCGCAAGCCAGAGTAATCGACCCGCTCTTTTCCAAAATCCAGGTAATTGTATAAACTGCCTACCCGGATCATGAAAAATTCATCGAAATTTGAAGAAGTTATTGCCAGAAACTTGAGCCTGTCGAAAAGATTTCGGTGCTTCATTTTCACTTGCTCCAACACCCGCCTGTTGAATTGCAGCCAACTCAGATCCCTGCTGACATAATTGCTTTTAAAAATGGAAGCAAACAGTTTGGCATTAGGGTTGTGCTTGCCAGTATTTAGCGTGAAGAATTCGTCTTCTTCTGCTGAATCAGCTGCGTTTTGATTTTTTCTGGAGGTTACAAGCTGCATGCTTTCGATCGGTTTTGGTGTAGTTTCATAATCAACAAGTTGTGTAAACTTGCTTGATTCAAAATGTGAAGCGCAAATTTAACTTTTCTACTGTGTCTTGCAAAGCTACTTTATGTCAATTTAGATTGAGGGTTGTTTTAGGAGGAAAAAATGGAACAAATAACAATACATTGATATAAAGAGCCCTTCACCAATTCACAAACATATAATTTAGGCTTTAAATGGAATTACTTCGCCGTCTTTAATGGTAAAAAATTTCGTTTCCAAGTTGTTTCGCACATCCCAGTAAGTGGAATAATCTCCATCAAAAGCGATTCTTTTTTCGAGTGTATTTTCAAATTGCCCCAACAAGCCGGTAAACAACTCGGTAGCTTCACGAAGCCCATGAGAGCTTGGACTATTTCCTGTGATGTAGTCTGCCAAATGGTTGTGTTTTACATATTCGGTAAGTAAGGGGTATGCATTTTTTCCGATCATCCAGCGGGTTCCTGCAGTTTTGGCAACTTCTAAGTCCAAAATATCATCGAAGAAAAAAGCCGTTTGATGCGTTTCAAGGCTGTTTAGTTCACAAATGTGTGAAACAGCTATCGGCTTTTTTTTAATGCCTACATACACACCGTCAAAATGTTCACGTAGTGCATAAGCCCTGGCTGTTGGGTTCAATTCACCTGTGACGATATAGCTTTTAGGAATTTCACCGTGCATCAAATACAAAGCAAACCGGAGTAGGTTCACACCCATAGAGTCAATTTCATTGAAAGTGCTTTCACCTCCTGAACCTTTTTCACCTGAATGAAAAACGCCATCCCAATCAAAAATCAGGGCTTTGGTTTCATTACACTTTTGGGCCAGGTAGTCAGGTGCACTCACAAATTCACCTCGGGTGGGTGCATACCTTTGAACCATTTTTTGAATCGCAATTTTTTCAATCATGGGAGCAGTTAGTTAAAAAAATGCCTGACAACAATGTGCTGCCAGGCAATGAAATGATTTTATAATTAAAGCGAAGCCAAATCCATCAAGTCCTGCACATCGAGCATTCCGACCGCTTTTCCGTTTTCAGTTATTACTAATGAATCTATTTTCTTGTCTTTCAACAAAGTGGAAGCATTGATAAGCAACTCGTTGGCATCTATGCTAAAAGGTATTTTCAATGCTAAATCTGACACCTTTTTGCTGATAGCAGTTTCACCTTCGCTTTCTACCAACCTGCGGAAATCTCCGTCGGTAAACACGCCAATGGGTTCGCCACTTGAATTTATTATCGTTACAGCTCCAAAACCGCCAGCCGTCATAGTAGCAAGACAGTTTGCCACAGTTTTGTCGGTGCTAATGGTTGGATTTTTATCGCCAATCATATCTTTTACCCGAACAGTCATCAGGGCAGTATGCTCAAAAAACTGATCGGTGCCCAGTTTGGTAAAGTGGTTTTCTGTCAATTGTTTCATGATGCTCCATGGCACTGTAACTGTATGAACACCTACATTGATGGCATTTTTAACATGTTCAATGTTGCGCACTGATGAAAACATGATTTTGGTATTGTAGCCATAATAATTTACCGCTTCAACACACTGTTGCACAAGGCCAAGTGCGTCATGTCCTTGATCTTGAAGGCGGCCTACCAATGGGCAAACATAGGTAGCACCTGCAGCCATGGCCATGTAGGCTTGCTGAATGGTGTAAACCAAATGTATGTTCACCAAAAACCCTTCATCAATCAATCTTTTGCAGGCTTTTACACCTTCTATAGAAATCGGGATTTTGTAAACAGTTTGCTTTTTGTCGAGCCCAAGTGCAGTTTGGCGGTAGGCTTCTTTTACAATTTCATCGGCAGTTTTACCAAGTGCTTCAATTTGCAGCACAGGTACAATTTTAGATAGCTCTACAATGGTTCCGTCAATGTCGGTAATGCCATGCTTGTGCATGAATGTGGGTGTGGTGGTAAGGCCGGAAAGAAAGCCCAGTTTGAAGGCTTCTTTAATTTCTTTGATGTCGGCCGAATCGAGGTATAATTCCATTTTAAGGAGGTTGTGTTTGTTTGGTTAAACGGTTGCAATTTCTTTTTCCCTGTATTTCACTTCCACAGCATGGAGCTCAATCAGGGGTTTTAAATATTCTTCCAATTGGTTCATGTCAAGCTGGCTGGCAGCGTCGCACAGGGCTTCTGAGGGGCATGGATGTGCTTCAACAAAAATCCCGTCGACACCTGCTGCTACACCTGCCCGGCCAAGTACACCCAAAAATTCACGGGCACCGCCACGCTTATCTGCACTCGGAATGCCATATTTTCGAATGGAATGGGTGACATCAAACACAACAGGGTAGCCAGTTTGTGCCATAAGGTAGAAACTCCTTGGGTCTACCACCATGTCGTTGTAGCCAAAAGTATAGCCTCTTTCTGTTAAAATGATTTGCTCATTGCCTGTGCTAGCCACTTTTTCAGCCGGTTTGGCCATATTTTCGGGTGCAAGAAATTGCCCATGTTTCAGGTTGATTACCTTGCCTGTTTTGGCTGCTTCAACCACCAACGTTGTCTGCATGCACAAGTAGGCTGGAATTTGAAGCACATCAACAACTTCTGCAGCAAGCTTGGCCTGATCAGGATAGTGGATGTCGGTAAGCAATGGGAACCCGAATTCCTTTTTAACTTTTTCAAGAATTTTTAAACCCTCATCTAAGCCGGGTCCCATGTAAAAATCAACAGAACTGCGGTTGTCCTTCTGGAATGATGATTTATAAATGAGCGGAAGATTTAGTTTTTCTGATACCGATTTCAGTTTTTCGGCAGTGCGCATCATAATGCTTTCTGTTTCGATGACACATGGGCCGGATATTAAAAATAGCTTATCGGACCCGCAGGCTATATTGCCTACCTGGACAATTTTTTTACTCATTGGCATAAGTTTGGCGCAAAGATAATTGATTATTCACTTGCAAACCTGGGTTGGCCAAAATCACCTGTTCGAGCGATTCGAAATAAATAATGGCACATATTTGCAAAAAAAGGCATAGAACAGTTTGAAATTGAACATATTAACGTTTTATTTGTGGAAGTTTAAAAACCAAAGCACAAAACATTATGAAAAAAGTATACTTTTTACTTTGCTTTCTTGGAATAGTTGGCTTGGCTACTGCAGCTGAAATCACTATTTCGACAGACAATTTTTCTTTTAGTCCAGCTCAAGTGCAGGCCGTTCCTGGTGATATTTTAGTTTTTGTTATTGGAGGCGGACATACAGCTACCCAGGTGAATCAGCAAACCTGGAACAGCAATGGTTCGACTCCTCTTGCCGGAGGCTTTAATTATAGCTCAGGTGTAAGCAATTATACAGTTTTAGAAAGCGATGCCGGCACCACTCTGTATTACGTCTGCAGTCCACATGCAGGTTTGGACATGAAAGGTCAAGTTCAAGTTACATTGGTTTCAAATCGCCAGCGCTTATTTACAAACCTTGAGTTTAAAGTATTTCCAACCCAAACTTCCGATAATTTGCAAATGAAATCAAGCGACTTGGTTGAAAGCATGTTTTTTGACATTGTGGATGCCACGGGAAAGGTTGTTTCAAGCCGTTTTGTAGTTTTCAACCACAGAAGAGAAGCCAATATTTCGGTAATGGGTTTGACCAAGGGTTTGTATTTTATTCGTCCGGCCAAGTCGGAATGTGCTTGCCCTGCTCAGCGCTTCTTTAAGATTTAGACTAATTTAGAATTTTCTTCAAAATGCCCGCTTATGCGGGCATTTTCATTTTGCAGGCAGAAATTTTATGTGAATACCTCAATTTCATTTGGTTCTACCCTTTACAACGCCTTCATTTGTTTCACCACATCAAACCAATTTAGCTATGCCTACACTTCAGTCAAACTTTGCCGGAATTAAGTCGCCCAACCCTTTCTGGCTTGCCTCGGCTCCTCCAACCAATAGTGGCTATCAGGTGATGAAAGCCTTCGACGCAGGCTGGGGTGGCGCAGTTTGGAAAACCCTAGGTGTTCCTGTGGTCAATGTATCGAGCCGATATGGTTCTGTCAACTACCGTGACACCAGAATGATGGGTTTTAATAATATTGAACTTATTACCGACAGACCGCTGAGCGATAATTTGCGTGAAATTGAGGAGGTGAAAAAGCGTTTCCCAAACCATGCAGTCATTGCTTCGCTCATGGTGGAAAGCAGAGCACAGTGGCACCAGATAGTAAAAGATGCAGAAAATGCTGGCAGTGATGGAATTGAGCTGAATTTCGGTTGTCCGCATGGCATGTGTGAGCGTGGTATGGGCTCGGCAGTTGGGCAGGAACCGAAAGTGCTGAAAACCATAGTAGAGTGGGTGATGGAAGTAGCCACTATTCCGGTAATTGTGAAACTCACGCCCAATATTTCAGACATAACCAGGCCAGCTATGGCGGCTAAACAAGGTGGTGCAAACGCCATTTCGCTCATCAACACCATTCAAAGTATTATAGGTATCGATATAGATAATTTTGCCCCATACCCAATTGTCGACGGAAAAGGAACAAATGGAGGTTATTGTGGCCCGGCTGTGAAACCTATAGCTCTAAATATGCTAAAAAATTGTGCACAGCACCCTGATGTGAACTTGCCAATTTCAGGGATTGGGGGCATTGAAACCTGGCGTGATGCTGTTGAGTTTATTTTGCTGGGTGCCGGAAATGTTCAGGTTTGCACAGCAGTAATGCACTATGGCTTTGGCATTATTCGGGATATGGTAGAAGGAGTGGAGAGGTACATGGCGGACAAAGGCTTTGAAACCATCGATGATTTTAGGGGAAAGGCATTGCCCAATGTATTGCACTGGGAAGACCTGAATCTGAAGTATAAAGTGGTGGCCAACATAGACGAAGACAAATGTATTGGTTGCCAACTTTGTTATACTGCTTGCGAAGACGGAGCTCACCAAGCTATTGGCTTATCTACTGATGCCACAAACCGAACTCCGTTTATTATAGAAGAAAACTGTGTGGGCTGTAATCTCTGCTCACTGGTTTGTCCGGTAGAACAGTGTATCAGCATGGAGCGAAGAGATGATGGGAAACAACATCTTACCTGGAAAGATAGAACTGATGCTGGAAACGTGCCCACCACATTTAACGATGACTTGGCTGGTGGTCGCCACCATTGGGTACCCGAACCTATTGCAGCTTTCGACACCAAGAAACCAAAACATTATACGGCCAAGGTTTAGTGGAAAGTAAACGGTAAAGTGTAAAAAGTAAAAAAGCTTTTGGGCTTCATTTTGGAACCATATTTGGGCTTAATTTTCCAGAAACTTATTGTGAATGCATAATTCGATTTGTCTGGTCAATCCTGTAAATCTGGAATGAAAATTAAAAATTGCTGGATTAAAGTTAGATAAGGCCGTTATTTTAGAATACGATCAGGCCTGGTGACTTAGCCATGGATTTATTTGATGGTTTTGTTCCATTCGTATTTCGAACTTTATTTGCCCTCGAAACACCAAAACTTACCATGAGATTTCTTATTTACTCAGTAGCTCTGACTTGCCTGGCCGTTTTTGCTCAAGCGCAAACTCCGCTTCAAATCATTGAAAAAGTGGCTGATAAGGTGATTGCCAATACACCTTTTAACTATAAAATGGTGCCCAATCAGCCTTCAAAGCAATTTGACTTCATCCAATTTGTAGATTTTGGAAGAACATTTGGAAAAGGCAGACCCGCTTCGGCTTACGCATATACTTTGCTCGAATCTGCCAAGGACACCACCATCACGCTAGACATCAGCCACAACGATGCAGCCAAAGTTTGGGTGAATGGAAAGCTGGTGTATGAAAAAAATGGCGATCAGCCTGTTCAATTTACGCAGCGGGAGCGGGACTGGGTTTTACAGGGTAATTTTACCTTCAGAGCAAACAAGGGTACAAATTCTCTTTTGATATTTTCGGAAACTTCGGGCAAAGAATGGATTACATATCTGCAACCCAAAAATGCCACCATTGAGTTTAGCGAAGTGAAAGGCTTGAAGTTAGCTATTGATTTGTTGCCTGGAATGACGAAGGAAGTAGCCTCATTGAGCAATTGGCTGGTGGTAGGTCCTTTGGATAGAAAGGCACAGCCAAATGCAAATCTGGCAAAGGAATTTGCTGTTGGACAAATGTTTGCCGGTTTAGGCGGAAACACATCTTGGGGCATTCCCAGGGTTGAAGTTTTTGGCACTGTAAACAATGCTCATCCGCTATGGGGCTCGTTTTATAACTACAATTACCACACGGCAGGACTAGCATGGGCCTTTGGAAATTTGTCGGAATATGCAGGAAATCCCCGTTTCAACAGTCATGCTATTAAGTACTGCGACTTCATACTTGAAACCAAGCCTTTTGTGGAATATCAGGTGAAAACGCTGAATGGCTTCAGATCGGTGCATCATCACCTTATCAATACGCCTTTGCTCGATTTTACATCGGCTCCAGCGTTGCCATTTATTTACAGGCTCATAAAACAACCTGATTTTGCCAACAGAAAAGAATACGATCTTTTTGTAAAAGGTGTTCAGAGCTATTTGCAAAAAGACCAGGTGAGGCTACCCGATGGAACTTTTACCCGTGAAACGCCCGAAAAATTTACTACCTGGGTCGACGATATGTTTATGGGTATTCCATTCGTGGTGCATTCTGCATTGCTGGCAAAAGATCCTTCAGAAAAGAAAAAGTGGTTCGATGAGGCAGTGAAGCAGGTTGTTGGATTTAATAAAGCAGTTTATGACCCAACAATGAATCTGTATATGCATGCTCAGTATTCTAACAGAAAAGTAAAGTTGCCTTATTGGAGTCGTGCCAATGGTTGGGGTGTGTTTGCCGCCACGGTTGTTTTAGAGCATTTGCCCAAAAACCATCCTGGTTATAAAACAGTGATGGAAATTTACCGCAAGCACATTACAGCAATAGCTTCACTTCAAAATGCCAATGGTTTTTACCACCAGTTGCTCAACGACCCCAGCTCATACGAGGAAGTTTCAGGAACTGGCATTTTTACTATGGCAATTGCGAAAGGTGTGAACAAAGGCTGGCTAGACGCCAAGAAATTTCGCCCAATTGCAGAAAAAGGCTGGAATGCCATCAAAACCCAAATTGAACCGGACGGTACCGTGCACAACATTTGTATTGGCACCATGAGCAGCGAAGATCCGGGATACTACAAAACTCGTCCTTTGGTCGACGATGATTCGCATGGCTTGTTAGGCCTTGTTTTTTGCGCCATTGAAATGGACAAGTTGCTGAAGAAGTAAAGTGTAATCTACCGAAAAATTAATAATTGGATTGAAGCCACTATATGTGGTTTTCCAGACTTGCATGGAAGTAAAATTGAGTACTCAAAACACTTTGACCTACGATTTTTAAAAAAAACTCAACTCAACTTTTCTAAGTTGACTTTTCGACCCCAGCTCAACGTGCTACATGTATTGCACGAGTCTTTCTCATGAGGAAGGAGGGCAAGATTTTTGGTTTGATAAACAGAAATTCACTTCATAGACCTATCAGTTTTAGTTTTTGGGGAGACTCTAAATACTTAAAATACGTCGTTTCGTCTTATTCTTTTATAATTTTTTTCATGCCAAAAGTTTGAATTTGACATCTGTTCGGCTATTCTTGCTGTTAGCTAGCTTTTTCGATAAAAAGTCACTTACATGCTATTTCTTGGATTTTTGTTTTATCATTTTTGTTTTTGATTGGCGTTATTTAATATTTGAAATATGCTTAATTTCGAAATTATATTCTGCACATGGCAACACTTGCAAACAATTGGTTAACTGAAGGGCTTATAGATTTTGAGTACAAGAAGTACAAGCTTTTGGCCTATTTTCTAGACGTTCGACAGCATTTCGACCAGTCGAAACTATATCCTGTGCTTTCAGATTTGGTGTATCACTACCGGAATTTATTGGCCGTTCGTGATGACCAAAAGCTGCTTCTCGAATCGTTTCCCAAACAACTTTCGTCCGCAGATCTGGAAAAAATCAGTTTGGTGTATACCCGCCTTTCGGGCGACGATGACTTTATGAAGGAAATTGAAGACACTATTTTATTTGCCATACCTGAGTTCAAAAAACTACTCGAAGAAGGAAAAGATATGTACCAATATATTGAAGACAATATGGTGGTAACTCCAGTGGGAATTAGCCCACTATACAATCAAGAAGGCTATTTTTTCTTGTTTGAGCGCAGCGATTCTCTCACCCGAATCTATGAATACAGCATCACGCTTTTTGAAAATGCAGATGAGAAATTCCGGGGAGTGCAGGTAGAATATGTGGATACGATGAAAAAACAACCATTCTATTCGTTCGAATCCATGAAAATAGAATTGATAAAAAGCCGAAAAAAACTGCCCAACCCCGCTACTTTTCTTATTGAATCGAAAGTGAGTATGCCTTTGCATGAAACACTGCTTCCTGTAGCCAAGCGCACTTTGGTGAAATGGTTGTACCAATCTGCTTGATTCATTTCAGCTGAATCAATTGCTTATTTGTACTTTTCCGGCCTAAAACAAACAGGCCTTGAAAACCATTTATGCCGAAATCGTCACCATTGGCGATGAAATACTTTACGGACAAATAACCGATACAAATTCACAATGGATTAGTGCTGAACTTGATCTCATTGGCATAAAAACCATACGAAAAACATCTGTTGGCGACCAAGCCAACGAGATTGTTGCTGTTTTGAGCGAGGCGCTTACAAGAGCTGATATTGTTCTCATAACCGGAGGCTTAGGGCCAACCAAAGACGACATCACAAAAAAAACATTGGCTTCTTTTTTCGATTCTGAAATGGCTATGCATCCAGACGCTTTGGCGCAACTCGAAGCTTACATGTTGAAAAGAGGCCGACCATTGAATGAGCTGAACAAAACCCAGGCCATTCAGCCAGTGAAAGCTAAATACGTCAAAAATTCATTGGGAACGGCACCCGGCATGTGGTTCGATAAAGATGAAAAGGTAGTGGTTTCTATGCCTGGAGTGCCCTACGAAATGAAAGAAATGGTAACAACTCAACTCATTCCGGCTTTTTGCCAAAAGTTCGAAAGACCTGCCATTCAACACATGTTGATCCGGACTGTGGAAGTGCCAGAATCTACTTTGGCCATGCAAATTGAATCTTGGGAAGATATGTTGCCGACTCATATTCGCTTGGCCTATTTGCCTTCTATGGGGCAGGTAAAGCTGAGATTGACAGGCTTCGGCGATGATCCGGTTTTGTTGCAGAAAGAACTAAACCTGGAAACGGAAAAACTTGTTGGCATTTTAGGCGATCAAGTTTACGGCTTTGGCAACATGGAATTGGAAAAATTGGTTGGCCAAATGCTACTTGGTCAAAACCTCAGCCTTGCCACTGCCGAAAGCTGCACTGGCGGCCAAATTGCTACCATGATTACCTCTGTGCCTGGCAGTAGCCAATATTTTGAGGGAAGTGTGGTGGCCTACTCAGAAGAAGTGAAAATGAAATTACTGAGCGTACAGGCCGAAACCATATCAAGGCATACAGTTGTAAGCGCCGAAGTGGTAGAAGAAATGGCGTTAGGGGTTTGTAAGGCAACCGGTGCTTCAGTTGGTTTGGCTACAACAGGTGTGGCAGGCCCTGCCTCTGACGATGATATAGAGCTGGTTGGCACTGTTTTTCTTGGTTTGTGTCTTGATGGGAAAGTCTACAGCAGAAAACTTCAACTACACACAGAAAGGAACCTCAACATTCAATTGGGTTCATTGTTTGCTTTGAACTTTCTAAGGAAAAAATTGCTCGAAAAATCAAAAAAGTAAACCTTCGCAAACACAAACACCACCATTAAGAACAAATCATTGGCGATTTTGGGAAAATCCGGTTTTCCGGTAGCAGTAATTGGAAATGGAAGTTGGGCCACCGCCCTCATCAAAATCATGCTTGAGAATAAACTAAGCGTGCATTGGTGGATGCGATCAAAGACAGATGCTGATTTTATTAAAAAAAATGGGCACAACCGAAAGTATTTGACCGATGTGTCAATTCCAAAATCGAAAGTCAAGGTTTTTACTGATCCGCAAGCTTGTGTGAAAGAGGCAGGTGCAGTGGTTTTTGCAGTTCCTGCAGCCTTCATCAAGCCGGTGTTGGATCAATTGCAGGTTGGAGATTTACGTCATAAAATCATTATTTCAGCAGTTAAGGGCATTATTCCCGAAGAAGGGTTGCTACTCACAGACTACATTGAACAACATTTTCTGATTCATAAAGACCAAATGGCTGTTGTTGGTGGTCCTTGCCATGCCGAAGAAGTGGCGCTTGAAAAATTGAGTTACCTGACCATAGCAGGGTGGGAGCAAAATACCATGAAACTAGCTGCTAAGTTACTTACCTGCAATTATATAAGAACAACTGCCACCACAGATGTGTATGGTGTGGAATATTTTGCTGTGATGAAAAACATTGTTGCCCTTGCTTGTGGCATTGCTCATGGGCTTGGTTTTGGCGATAATTTTCAGGCTGTGATGGTAAGCAATGCCATGCAGGAAATAAACAGGTTTGTGAGCAAGGTTTCGCCCATGCCTGATCGTGATGTTTTGCAATCAGCCTATTTGGGAGACTTGTTGGTTACAGCATATTCTCATTTCTCCCGAAATCGTACTTTTGGAAACCTCGTTGGCCGAGGATACGCTATTCAAGCTGTTAAGGCTGAAATGAATATGGTAGCAGAAGGATATTATGCTGCCAAAAGTATTTTTCTGATTTCTAAGGAATTGGGTTTTGAATTGCCAATTGCGCATGCTGTGTACCGCATATTATATGAAAATTCAGCGGCATCAGTAGAGTTCAACGAGTTGAAAATCAGGTTTTCGTAATTGAATGTTTATCATTCCTATTCTTCTTCCGAAGGCCCGATGAGTAAGGCTACAACTACGATAGTGCCAACAAGCAAGAAGGAAACAAAACTAATTGCATTGTAATTTGCTTGTTCTCGTTGGAGATTTTTAAGAAAGTTACTTCTGCCATAAAGTCTGTATCTGGCCTTGAAGGCAGAATCTTCCTGAACCCGGACTGCAATCCCTTTCAGCACTTTGATGTTTTGAACGCCATGTTCTTCACTCCATTCCTCATAGTTGTCAAAGTGAACACCCAATACTGCATTTGCGCAAACGTTTCCGGCTTTCAATAGCAGATTGTCCATCAAGAGTTCCTGGGTCTCTCCTTTTTTGTCATTTAACTCCAAGTTGCCTAACCTGTGGTATCGAAAATCAAAATGGTCTCCTTCTCTAAATACATAAATAGTTTTAGTCCTTTTATTGCATTCAACTGGGTTTTGGGGCAGAAAATGAACTGTTTTGTAGGCAGACTCACAGCCCAATGTGAATAAACTTGCAAGAATGATCAGGTAAATCCAGGCTCCTGAGCTCACAAGATGATGACTGTAGAAATAGTTTTTCTTTGGCATGGAAACGAGCATTTTGCGACTGGAAACAATTTTGTGCTCAATGTAGCAGTTTCCGTTGGTGTTTTTGGTATTCACAGCGGTCAGGCTTTTGCAGGGGTTATTGGGCCTTTGGTAGAGGTGCCGGCCTCAATTGCACTGGTGAATTTGGCTATTTGGTTTCGATGAAGGTATTATTCTGGATCAACAGGTTTGAATGGATACAACAGTTGATCTGGGAAAAATCAGGCACCCATTTTTAAAAAGCAGGGCAGGGCAAAGCTTTAGACTTTTGGGTTGGTTTTTTAAATGGCCTGTCGGGCTCAAATTCATAAATAATTGAAAACTCGTGCGAACCATCTAAAAATGGCACCAGTCCAGAAAGATTGATGTCGTAGCTATAACCCAGGCTGAGGTTGTCTTGCTTGAGCCCAAACAGTAAGTTCAATGCATCTCTGCCTGTGTTGCTTGGTCCAAACGAACTGGCAATGCCCCTGTACCAAATGCCCAATACGAGTGGATTTAGATTGACATAAGCACCCAAATCGATTTGCTGAAAAGTGCCTTGTTGCCTTATCATTACAGCAGGCATCACAGAGCGGGAAATTTGGCCTCGCTCTAAGAACATTTTGTTTTCGATATCAATTTTCCAACCGGCTACGGCTGTGTAGCGAATCGGCAATCTGTTTTGGTCTTGAAAAAAATTGATAGACGGCCTGTTGATGTTGTGGGCCGAAATGCCAAGCCATACTTTTTGCGAATAAAACAAAACACCGCTACTTACCAAGGGGTAGAATTTTTGTGTTGGATTGCCAGACAGAATTTCCTGTGTTGGTCGCTGAATGCCTTCAGTGGCAATCATATCGCCGAAAGTATACTCGAAAAAGTTGGCTTCTCTTTGCACAATACCCAGTTGCACAGCACCTTGCATCCTGATTTTTGGGCCCAGTTTTACCCGTTTCGAATACATGGCTTGCAAACCTGTGGTGCGCAAAGGCGCCTCACCAGCTCTGTCTCTGAATATGAGCAGCCCAACACCAGACTCAGATTTTTTCAGAAAGTGGTCTGCAGAAAATGAGTAGCTGCGAAAACCACCACCCAAACTGGGCCATTGGTTGCGATAGTTGAAAAAAAATCGTGTGGCAAGGCTACTACCGGCAAATGCAGGATTGTGGTACAGTGGATTGGCGTAAAACTGTGTGTATTGCAGGTCTTGTGAATGGCAGTGTGCACCCACCATGAACAGCCAAAACACCATTGCATGTCGACTCCAGCCATCAACCCCTTCAACCAACAACCTTTTCAAATAAAAATTCAGTTCAACTTGCAATTCGCTAACAACGAATGAACTGCAAAGGTATTTTAATTTGGCAATACCATTGATTGGTGTGGAATTAGACCCCGAATTCCATTCGCAGATTGCTACCTAGAAACACACAATATTCAGGGTCTGTTGAGAAAGCTATTATTGGCTCAGAATCAAGCGATTTGGGAAGATTTCTATTATTAAGTGCACATGAAAATGACTAGAGGTACAAAATCCGGGCACTTCCAATTTCCAAGAACTAGAGCCTATATTTTCACTTAACGTTTTCGGCCTACTTCAGCCTCCCAACGAGATGAGTGTGATAGACATTCTAACGTGGAGGGGTTTAAATATAAGTTTGAAAAGCAGAAATACATATCAAAGAAATATCAGGCTCGCATTTTTCAATTGGCTCGACATAGAATCCAGTTTTTCTTTAGGAAAAAACCAACTAAACCTGCAAAGTCAAAATTAATCTCCATTGCTTTTCTAATGTGAAAGCAAGATGTTGATTTGAACATGCTAAAACTTCTTTTAGCAGCAAGTCATGAGGTTTAATGCATGTTTCGAACATTCCGGTCTTTCCAGCCTATAATGTGCAAATTTACAGTATCGGCATTGGTAATAAATTGCCTGTTTTCAATAGGTTCCTGGTATTGATTTACCTCCTCTGACTGCCAGCTTCCCCTTGTAAATTTAAACTTCATTGGCCCTTCAGGTTTCACAATTGTGATTGAATACAGGTTTTTCTTCTCGGGTTTAAGCTTAAAAGTTTCATCGTTGGGTTTCCAGTCGTTGAACGTTCCGCTGATGT
The DNA here is from genome assembly GCA_038205175.1 of Cytophagales bacterium. Classification (GTDB taxonomy): domain Bacteria; phylum Bacteroidota; class Bacteroidia; order Cytophagales; family Flexibacteraceae; genus JBBRCC01. The sequence goes on from JBBRCC010000033.1 coordinate 24,183, forward strand.
AGATCTCGTCTTGTTCACGGGTTGTTTTTGGCGTTTTCACCCTGAAAGTGATCTCCTTGCATTCCAGTCCGGGCACAATGTCTTTCCATGCTGCCACTTCCAACACAACTGTATCTTGTTTGCCTAAAACAAATTCCCGGTTAGAAATTGGGTTTCTATCTGCATCCAATTCTTCGCTTTCCCAACCACCTCTTGTGAACTTAAATTCTATTGTGCCTTCATGTTTCTCAACCAGGGCAAAATATTCACCTTTTTCATTTGGGTGAATGCAGTAAGAAGTGTCGCCAGGATCCCAGTCGTTGAGGTTTGCTGCCACATATAGGCGTGCATTTTTCGGTGTTTCGGGGGGTACTTTTATGGATAATACTGCTTTTTCGCAGTCGGTAGGTCCAAGGTCGGCCCAACTCGATATAGTCACGTGAATCGTGTTATTTTTAAGGTAACTGACCACACGATTGTTCATTTCTTGGCCGCAAAGGTCTTTTTCTACAGTTTTCCAGTCGCCCCGGGTAAATTTAAATTCAGCGTTTCCCCAACCATAAGGTAATTCTAGCGTGAGTTTTCCATTTTCATTGGGCTTTAATAAAAACAACCTGTCCGACGCATCCCAATAATTGAAATTTCCGGTTACAAAGATGCTGGCGAACTCGGGCGTGTTCGGTGGAAGTTTATCCACTATAATGGTGACTTTTTTGGCGCAGGACGAAAAACCAAGTAGCGCCAACAAAACAGCAGCCCAAATTACAAGCCTTTTCATTTTTCTATCCATTGCAAAAATTGTGGCACTTTCACCCGACTTACCAACACTTCATCTCCTGGATCTGGATTGAGTTGGACTTTCAGCCTGCTGTTGAAATATTTATGAATGTCGCCAATGGCACTGATGCGGGCTATGTATCGGCGGTTGATTCTGAAAAACTGTTTTGGATCGAGCAACGGTTCCAGGTTTTCAAGCGTGTAATTCACGATGTACTTCTTTTTGTCAGGTGTGATGAGAAATACCAAATCGTCTTCTGCCCTGAAAAAGCATACCTGATCTTCAGTTACAAATTTAATGCGGTCGCCAATGCTGGTCATAAATCTTGACTTGTAACCTTGATGTCCAATTCTGGCTATTTCCCTGATTTGTTCTTCAGAAAGTGTGGTTTTTGCTGTGCCAAAGTTTGTTTTTAGGTTGGCATATTTTTCTAATGCTTTCTTTATTCCTTCGGGTTCTATGGGTTTTAGCAAATAATCGATGCTATTTACTTGAAATGCTTTGATGGCGTAGGCGTCGTAGGCAGTGGTGAAAACAACAGGGCATTTCACTTCAACTTCTGTGAATATATCGAAGCTTTGCCCGTCCGAAAGTTGAATGTCCATAAATATAAGTTCGGGGCTGTTGCTCTGCAACCATTCCACACTTTCTTCTACAGAGTCTATGCAAGCTAAAACCTCAATATTTGGGTTCGCTTGTTTCAACAAACGCTTTATTTCGGTTTGTGCCAAGGGTTCGTCTTCAATGATGAGTACTTTCATTTGGTTGAAGGGTTTTCGTCGAAAATTAAGGGAACTTTTACGGTGAAACTTTCCTCGGTTTCCAGCACTTCAATGTTACGATCCGATAGAAAATTGTACCTGTTTTTGATGTTGTCCAAACCTGTTTTGGTCGATGGTTCAGGCGAAGACTTTTTCCGCAAACCGTTGTTAACTACCAACTGGTTTTCATCATTGGTGAAAATTTGGATTCTCAATGGTTTCGAAGCTGAAACCACATTGTGCTTGATAGCATTTTCAATCAGCAATTGAACAGTCATAGGCGGCAACATGCCTTTATTTTCCAGGTCAAGATTCATGTCAATTTGCAACCCGCCAGCAAACCTGATTTGCACAAGGTAGAGGTAGCTGTTCAAAAACTCGTTTTCTTCTTTCAGTGTGATTAGTTCTTTATCTTTATTTTCCAACACATAGCGATATACCTTGGCCAATTGCCTTACAAAATCCGATGCCTGGTCTTGATTTTCATAAATTAAAGATGCCAGCGTGTTGAGGCTGTTGAACAAAAAATGAGGATTAACCTGGTTTCGCAGCATGTCGAAGCGAAATTCCAGGTTCTCTTTTTTGAATTTTTCGGCTTCGGTGGCAGACTGCTTCCATTTGTTGAGCAGAAAAATGCCAAAGTCGCAAAGCAGCACCAGCGAAATACCAAAACTAGTTACCGTTACCGTGATTATCTGGTCGAGCAACCTGATGAATGCAACCTCAAAAATGAATACATCGAAGATGATCCTGATAACTGAAATGCCTATAATACTGATGAGAACCGGCAAAACCAGGTGTTGAAAAATTCGTTTTCTCAAGCTGCTGTCCCATTCCAGTTTGCTTTCAAGGCGGGTATTTGTCCAACGAACTACCGCCAGCACTATGGTAAACAAAGCGAATGCACTCAGCAAGTTACCGGTATCCTTGGCCTTTTGAAGCACATTATAATTGCGGTAAACCAGACCAAACACGGCATTGAGAATAACCAACGAAACAATGCAAAGCAGCAGCGTACTTAATACCTGCCAACGCAAACTGAGCCGGAATTTATTCCCATCCAAAGAACCCAGAATGTAGGTGTTGCTTTGCTGCATGGTTTTGATTGTTTGATTTTGGCTGCAATATGCCCACTTTTTTTGCTCGTGAGCAAGGTGTTTGTGTAAAGTTTAGCTACAAAAAAAGCCCCAGTCAATATGAGTGACCGGGGCTAGAAAATGGGGTTGAATTAGTTGATGACAAACTCTTCTGCGAAAACTTCATTGCCCTTTTTCACTTCGATGGTGTAGGTGCCTGTTTCCATTTTGCTGAAATCAAATTTTTGTTTGAACGACTCAATTCCCTTTGTGTATTTGAGAAGTACAACCACACCGGGTTCATTTTTTATGGTAATTTTTATGTTGTCAGATTTGCTTTTCAGCACAATCAGGTTCAATGCATTTGCTGTAGGCTTGTATATATTCACCTGAAACGATTGAGGAGCCTTTGGGGCGTTTTTGGCCTCGTTGCCTTTTGCAAAAGAAAAAGCGCTAGAGAAAGTGATGGCCAAGGCGAGTAACATTGCGATGATCGTTTTCATAATCGTTGTTGTTTGATTTATGAATCAAATGTACGCCATGGCTTGGGTGGCGTTTCAAGCATTTGGGTCTGCATCACAATGAAAGAAGTGAAGTTCAGCAAAAGGCAGGTGAAGTTTACAGGAATATCTCGCAGTTGAGTGAATGAAAGGCAGTTTGCTGTAAAATCTATATAATTTATCAGCGCAAATGACTCGCCTGTGTATTCAATTTCATCTAGTTGACTAGGTAATACTTGAAATAATAGCTTGGTGTCTATAGCTGGATTTTTGTAAGTTCCAGGCTGAAAAACTGTTCCAAATCGGGCAAAAAAGATTCAAAATCAGTTTGAAGTTCCTGTTCACCATTTCTAATAAGTTGAATAAGTAAATCAGTGTCTTCTGCAGGCAATGTTCCAGTCGCTCTGAAATAAATGCGAGTCAAAGCATAAGCAAGCTCTTGATCTTCAGGGTATAATAATAAATATTTGTATTCAATGAATTTGTTTAGAAATGCCTGAACTTCTGCTGTAGCACCAGTATTTCCTTGTTGCTGAAACAAATTTGGAAGAGCCGACGGGGGCACTTTATATATCGAGGTATAAAAATCGGTGCCATGGCTTGGGTTGTTTGTGAGCAACCAGCGATCGAACAGCAATTCCAGCAAAATGTGGCCTATGAAACTACTGCGGGTAATTTGACCGAATGGCGTCTCTCTGCTTAACTGTGTTAATCTTTTGCTTCCCTTTTGGAAAAAATCGCTGTTGTGAAAGTATTGATCTGTAGAAAAATGAAGGTTAATTCCTGCTTCCAGGGGTTGAGCGCCAAGTTTTAGTGTTCCTTCTATCGGTTTTAGTCTGAGCGACTTATTTGCAATTCGCACTAAATCGGGCAACACCAAACCCAAATGAAATGCTGGCGATGGAATATTTCTGGCCGGGTAATAGTGTGCAATGAAGTTCAAATGCTACTGGTTTTAACCGCTTTGGTAGTCGAATTAAATTCTAAGGTAGGAAAACTATGACTGAAAGAGGAAAATATTCCCTTTCAAAGTAGTTGCTCTTTAAAAATCCTGATAGCGTCTGAATCTTTTAAACCAGGTTCTTTTTCAAATCCTGAGTTTAAATCCACACCCCAAAATGCAGGATGGGTAAACTGTTTGATGGCCAGAACATCTTCTGGTTTTATACCTCCACTTAGCAGAAATGGAGTTTTTCCTGTGTATTCCTGAAGTTTGTCCCAATTGTATTTCAGTCCGGATCCCCCATGCGATTCAGATTTTGTGTCAAACACAAAAGCTTTACAGATTTGCTGAAATGGCGCTGTTTCATCAAAGTCAAAGTCCTTGCTTACACCAAATGCTTTCCAAACTTCCAAGCCTGCTGCTGCCAATTCTATAGCCATGGATGGAGATTCGTGTCCATGAAGTTGGATTCCTGTTAACCCAAATTCCTTTGCTGTAATTAAAATGTTGTCGACCGAAGAATTTACAAAAACACCCACTTTTTTGGTGGTTTTGGGGAGTTTTTGCACTGCAAGTACATCCAACTGAGGCAAGCAATATCTTGGAGATTTGGGGTAGAAAATAAAACCAAGAGCATGTATGCCCAAACTTGCCACAGCCTCCATGTTGGCCGTTTGCCACATGCCGCAAACTTTTATAAACATGGCTTTAAGGTTTTAACATTGTTTTGCCAAACTAAACAGGTTTTGAAATAAGTTGTTGAACTTCCTTCATAAACTGTTGACATGCTTTTTCCGGGTGTCGACTTCGCATAAACGTTTCACCGATTAGAAATCCATTGAACCCTGCCGATTTTAACTCTACAATGGTTTGTGGTTCGCTTATGCCACTTTCAGAAATTTTCAGTATGCCAGTTGGTATGCTTTCTGCCAACTCAAAAGAGGTTTCGATGCGAACCTCGAAGGTTTTCAAATTGCGGTTGTTTACCCCAACCACATCTACAAATGGATTCAAATGAGACTTCACTTCACTGCTTTCGTGCACCTCGAGCAAAACTTCCAGCCCAAGACTTTTTGCAAACCTTGCCAAACTTTCGGTTTCTGCCGGCGAAATCAAAGCCGCAATCAAAAGTACTACATCGGCTCCAATTGATTTAGCTTCTACAATCTGGTATTCATCCAGAATAAAATCTTTTCGAAGAATAGGGCAGTAGTTGATTTTTCTAGCTTCGGTCAGGTCTGCATTTTTGCCGCCAAAATATTTTTCATCGGTCAGGACAGATAGACCTGATGCAGCTGTTTGCATATAACCAATGGTAGTTTGTTCTACTTTGGCGTATGGATTTATCATCCCTTTGGAGGGCGACTTTCGCTTAAATTCGGCAATAAGTCCGGTTTTGTCGGCTCGGCTTAGGTATTGCCTGATCGATACGTGTTGCGTATTGAAATAAGGCGAAGTTTCCAGGAATTTTACCGGATACTTTTCTTTTCGGTCGGCTACTTCACGCCGTTTTTCCTGGGCAATTTCAGCAAGTATGTTCATATCATGTTGTTTCAGGGGTAAAGCAAGTATGAATTGCTTGAATTGAAAAATTATGGGAGCTTAATCTAAAGATTTTAGGCTCAAGGTCAAAAATTCATCTGAATATTCTGTTACCGAAAAGGTAACTGAGAAACATTATTTTAGCTATCAGAAGGAGAACAAATGTGTGAAATTTATTATTTTTACTTTTTGATTTGTTTAGAGCCGCATTTATGGAAAATTTAGATGACTTTTTGAAACAAATGTCCTCAGAAAAAACGGTGGGCGTTTCAATTTCTGATGTATTTGGAATTTCATTTAAAAGTTTTATTATAGAAAAAATTTACCCAATTCTTAAAAAGACAGAAGAAAGCCTGAATAGACGAGGTTTTGCTTTTAAAACTCCTCGAGATTCCGGCATTTCCGATAGACCCTTTTTGGAAAAATATTATGCTTTATTGCCTCAAGATCAGGAAATTACAGAAGATATATTTTACAAGGCACCCTATATCAATATTACATCTTACAGAAAAGATGGACGGATTGTCATTTCAGGTGTCAATACCGGAATCAACAGCTTTACCAGTGAACTTAAAAATTTTGATTTAAATGGTTTTGAGTCATGGTTAGTATCCTTCCTGAGAGCAGGATTAGATTACAAATGAGGGTTTTAGCACTGGATGGCGGTGGCATTAGAGGCATTGTTTCCTTGCTCATACTTAAAGAAATTGAGCAAATACTTGATAAGCCTATTCAGGATTTGTTCGACTATTGCATTGGAACCTCTACCGGCGCAATCATTGCAAGTGGCCTGACTGTAACAGACAATGAAAATTACTTATACACCACCAATGATTTAATCCACCTTTTTGAAGACAACTATAGGAGCATTTTTCCTCAAGATGGAAATGTGTCCGCATCGAGTTGGTTTTTCTCGAAGTACCAAAATGATGGATTGGAACAGATATTATACAAATTCTTTAAAAATAAAACCCTTGACAATTGTAAGAAAACAATCCTTTTGACTGCTTACGATGTATCAAACAACCAACCTTTCTATTTCACTAACAACAAAAGAATTGAAGTTGGATGCATGGATGATTATTTTGGTCAAACAACCATTAAAGACGCATGTCTTGCCAGTGCTGCAGCACCAACCTATTTTCCTACAAAAGTATTCCAACGAGGGAATAACGAGTCTATACACCTTGTAGACGGGGGCATTTTCATGAACAGCCCTTCATTGCCAGCGTTACTAGATTTATTGGTGAATAAGCCAAATACTTCCGTGAAAATTTTGTCAATTGGAACAGGCTATGGGCAATTCAGTGTGAAAGGGACTGAACCTAAAAATTGGGGAAAAATTCCTTGGATGTGGCAACAGAGAATTTTTAAATTGATGATGGATGGTTCAAAGTCGCACGCACATATTTTTAGTTCAAAAATATTAAAGAATGACTTTTTTAGAATTGACCCAGTTTTGAATTCAAATCACTTAGCAATGGATAAATTTTCTAATTTGACGATGAAAAGTTGGCAGTCGTCGGTGCACCAAGTCTTCGGATCTATAGGTTTTAAAGAACGGATATTAAATTTTTACAAAGAGAAATAGAGTCGTTTTACACTGCAATTAACCTCTCAAACGCCTTCCAAGCGTTGCCCGAATCGATAGATTCTTTAGCCATAGCAATAGCTTCTTCTGTTTGCAACGCTGTGTTGGCTGTCTGAAGTGCAGTGGCAGCATTGGCCAACACCACTTTTGTTTTGATCGCATCACCTTGTCGTTTCAAAATGTCAGTCAACATTTTAGCCGATTCGGCCACACTTTTTCCTCCTGTTATTTGGCTGCTTTCTACTTGCTCAAAACCCAGTTCAAGAGGTGTGTGCAGGGCTTCGCCTGTCGGTCTTATCATTTTTACCGAACCCGTAAGCGAAATCTCATCATATCCACCTAAGTCGTGCACAATGGTGAATTGCAAATCTTTCTTTTGCTGATAAAGGTAGCCATACAGCCTGGCCAATTCCAGATTAAAGACGCCTACCATTTGTAAATTTGGTTTGGCCGGATTGACCATAGGACCCAACATGTTGAAAAAGGTTTTCATGCCCAACTCTTTTCTAATCGGACCAACCAGTTTCATGGCCGGGTGAAATAGTGGAGCATGCAAAAAGCAAATGTTGGCAGCTTTGAGTTGTTTGTTCAAAACATCGACATTGTTGGAGAATTGAAGTCCGAGAAATTCCATAACTGTTGAACTTCCGCACAGCGAAGAAACGCCATAGTTTCCATGTTTGGCAATTGGCTGTCCTGCACCTGCCACCACAAATGCCGATGTAGTAGAAATATTAAACGTATCACGGCCATCGCCACCAGTGCCGCAAACATCCATAACTGGCACGCCTTCCAAATCGACTGAAAGACAAAGTTCCAGCATAGCATCTCTAAAGCCTTCAAGCTCTTCAACAGTAATGGCACGCATCATGAAAACAGTGAGAAACGCAGCCATTTGCGAAGAATTAAAACCGCCCGAGCCCATGTGTAGCAAAACCTCATGGGCTTCTTTTTTGCCCAAAGTTTCAAAATCTATGAGCCGGTTTAGCATGTTTTTCATAAGTCGATCCAGTTTTGAATGATGTGTGAACCTTCAGGAGTAAGCACAGACTCAGGGTGAAACTGAACACCAAACACCTTAAATTCTTTATGTTGAAGTGCCATGATGAAGCCGTGTTCATCTTCAGCAGTTATTTGAAGTTCGTCAGGAAATCCGGCTTTGTTCACAACCCATGAATGGTATCTGCCAACCTGAAACATAACCGGCATTTCTGCAAACAATGGAGACTCTTCTTCTGTGAAAACATCGGTGGCCACTCCATGAAAAACCTGACTCAGGTTGTTGAGAGAGCCACCAAAGGATTCCCCAATAGCCTGATGGCCAAGGCATACACCTAAAATATTGTGGGTAGGAGCAAGGCTTTTGATCAATGCCGGCATAACCCCAGCTTCTGATGGCAAACCTGGTCCGGGTGAAAGCAGAATTTTGCTCCAATTAGAAGCTTCTTCTACAGTAATTTTGTCGTTGCGAAACACATCTACATCGCAGCCTTTTTGTCGAAGCAAATAGACCAGATTGTAAGTAAACGAATCGTAATTATCGATGACTAAAATTCTTTGTTTCATAGTATTTAGATGTTTTTAGCCATATCTAGAGCATTTCGAAGTGCCGACAATTTATTGTCAACTTCTTGGAGTTCATTTTCGTCTACCGATGCGGCTACCACGCCTGCACCTGCCTGAAAAAACAAAGTGTTGTTTTGGCTCAAAAAGCTTCTGATCATAATGGCGTGATTGAAGTCGCCATTAAAATGCAACAACCCAATGCAGCCACCATAAAAGCTTCTGCTTGTGTTTTCAATGCCATCTATCAGTTGCATGGCCTTGTATTTGGGGGCACCGCTCAAGGTTCCGGCTGGAAAAGTGTCGGCCACCAATTGCAATCGGTTCACGTCCGTATTTAGAGTGCCCGTTACTTTCGAAACCAGGTGAATGACATGGGAATAAAACTGTACTTCACGGTATTTTTCCACTTCCACGGTATGGCAATTGCGGCTCAAATCGTTTCGAGCCAAATCCACCAGCATCACATGTTCGGCATTTTCTTTCGGGTCTTCGAGCAACTTTTCGGCCAAGGCTGCATCTTGTTCGTCGTTGCCGGTTCGCCTGAAAGTACCAGCAATGGGATTTATAGTAGCCTTACTGCCTTTAATAATCAATTGCGCTTCAGGTGAGGAGCCAAATATCTTATACGACCCATAATCGAAGTAAAACAAATATGGCGAGGGATTCACGCTACGCAAAGCCCTATAGACATTAAACTCATCGCCTTGAAAACCTTGCCAAAATCTGCGTGACAGCACAATTTGAAATACATCTCCACGGAAACAGTGCTGCTTGCCTAGTTTAACCATCTCAAGAAACTGCTCATCATTCAGGTTCGAGTGTTCGTCGCCTTCAGGTTCAAATTTGTATGCTGGAACTTTTTTGTTTCTGATGAGAGCTATCATTTTATCCAGGCCATCTGGAATGGCTTCGCCAAAACTATGTTCAAAAATAAACAGCTCGTCTTTAAAATGATTGATGGCAATCACATATCTGAACACTTGGTAATGTGCTGTTGGAATATCCAGTTTACGTTCCGTTTTCAGCTCAATGTCTTCAAAATGAGACACAGCTTCGTAAGTCATGTAGCCAAAAAGCCCATTGTAGTGAAAATCGTAAGACTGTTTATCGACCTGAAAACTATTGGCGAATTCCTGCAATGCATTCACTAAATCTGGCGCTTGGCTCAGTGTTTTCTGCTCTGTAGACTTGTCTGGAAATGTTGAAGTGGCAGACTTATTTATTACTACAAACGAAGCAATGGGGTCGGCACAAATAAATGAAAAACTGTTGTCGGCGGTGTGGTAGTCGCTACTTTCCAACATCAAAGTGTTTGGAAATTTATCCCTCAGTTGCAGGTAAAGGTTTACAGGAGTAACTGTGTCGGCCAGCATTTTAACATGCCGTGTGTGAAGCTTGAATTTTTTCAATAGGATTGAGTGTTGCTTGTTGACGGGTCAAAAAACTGATGAAATTGCCATTATTCAAAGTTAATTCAAGGTTTTTGCTTTGATTCAGCAAATCAATTGAATTTAAACCAAACAGTCAAACTTAGCTTTTTTGCTAATCGATTGTCCAGCAAGGAGTTTTGAAAAAATATCAACAAAAAGCCAAGACATTCGTTATCATTTTTGCATTATCGGCCAAAGGGTAAGATATTTGCACCTTGCACTAATTGTACCGCACACAAACGTTTTTAATTCACAGACATGAGGCAACTGAAAATCAGTAAGCAAATTACCAACCGTGAGAGCCAATCCTTAGACAAGTATTTACAGGAAATCGGAAAGGTAGACTTGCTTACTCCTGACGAAGAGGTAGATTTAGCAAAACGAATTAGAGACGGGGATCAGCTAGCCTTAGAAAAACTCACAAAAGCCAATTTGCGCTTTGTAGTTTCTGTGGCTAAACAATATCAAAATCAAGGCCTTTCGCTTGGTGACCTTATTAACGAAGGAAACCTAGGTTTGATAAAAGCAGCGCAAAGGTTCGATGAAACCAGAGGTTTTAAGTTTATTTCATACGCTGTTTGGTGGATTCGCCAATCTATCTTACAAGCACTTGCCGAGCAATCCAGAATTGTTCGTTTGCCTTTGAATAGAGTAGGATCTTTGAATAAAATCTCAAAAACATTTTCTGAACTTGAGCAAAAATTTGAAAGAGAACCATCTCCTGAAGAATTGGCTGAAGTACTTGAAGTGTCGGCCACTGAAATTGTTGACACCTTGAAAATCTCAGGCCGTCATGTTTCTATGGATGCTCCCTTTGTGCAAGGCGAAGAAAATACTTTGCTTGATGTGTTGGAGAACGACGGCGAAGACAAACCCGATAGTTCTTTAATTACCGATTCGCTTCGCAAAGAAGTTCAACGAGCACTTTCGACCTTGACCCAACGTGAGGCCGATGTAGTTTCACTTTATTTCGGACTCAATGGTCAGCATGCACTTACTCTTGAAGAAATTGGCGAGAAATTTAATTTGACCCGTGAAAGAGTTCGTCAGATTAAAGAAAAAGCCATCCGCAGACTCAGGCATACCTCCAGGTGCAAGGCTTTGAAACCTTATCTTGGATAAATTTATACTACGAAAAAGCCACCCAAAAGGTGGCTTTTTACTTGCCAGGGGTTTATTCAAATCAGCTTGCCATTTTGTTTTCAGGGTGTAGCACAATATGTTGGGGTTTGTTTCTAATGATTTGAAAGGTGGTGCAAAACAAATACCAGAGTTCGTTGTCGAGCATGCCCATCATATTTCGTGCTTCATGCTCATTGATGTGGTAAATGCTAACCAACGAACGGAAAGCCGAAAACCGAAACAGAGCCTGAAATACTTTTTCCTGCAATGCCTTGTCGGGCAGGTTTCGCAAGTCACGCAGCTGCGGCGGAACTTCTACTTTTACCAATTTCTCAAGCACATACAGCTCATCACGGTCCACAAGGTTGCGCACAAGGGTTTTGCCGTATGCTGTAATTAAAGTGAGAGCTGGCGACAGAAGCAATGAAACATCGAAGGTGTAGAGTCTGGACTGAAACACCTCTTCAAAATTTATTTCCCAAGGCAGGTTTTTACTTTCGCCCATCAAATGCTCACCCAACAAAGCGGCTACATTTTCTGCCAGGTAATCACCCGATAGCCTGAGCAATTCGCCAAATTCCTGGAGGCCGGTATGCACCAGAATATCTTCTTCTGCCTTGTCCAGAAATCGGGCATCGGCATACAACATAACCCCTTCCATGGGATCGAAAACTACTTTGCGGATCGAAAGCGACTGAACGAAATACTTTTTGATGTTATTCATGACGACAATTATTTTTTTTGATGAAGCAAAGGTTAAACAGTCGGTATGCCAAAACATGTCATACCGATAAAACTTTTTTAAAATTTTTTTTCACAGGCTCATTTTTGCACCTCACTGTTTTTTGTCGATACTTCACCTTTTAAACTTTAGTTTAGAATCTGAATTTGCACCTGTTTGCCTCTTTGTAATCTTATATGGATTTCTCTTTAAGTCTTAAATTGCGACGACTGGCATTTTTCAGCACATTGACAGTAGTTTGGGTGCATGGTTTTAATTTAGATGAACGCTACCTCTGGCCCGGCTACAACCTGGAAGGTCAGTTCAGTTTGAATAGTTATGTTCAGCTTTTGGTCTGCAACGGATTTTTCAGGTTCGCTATTCCCTTGTTTTTTGCCATTTCAGGCTACATGATGGCTGAAAGAGAGGGTAGGTTAAGCTATCCGAATATGGTGTTGAAAAGGGCAAAAATGCTATTGAGTCCATATCTCGCTTGGAGCGCCATTGGCTTGCTCATCACTTATTTATGGGAAGAGCAGGCTACCCTAAGTCCATTTGTTGACTCTGCTAATTTGCGACCATTTGGCGATAAAAATTTGCATTTATTGAGCTGGACAGAATGGTTGCAAGCATGGTTTATTACTCCAATAAGTTTTCAACTTTGGTTTTTGCGAAGCCTATTCATCTATTCTGTTATCTATCCGGTTTTGGTGTGGGTTATTGAAAAGAAACCTGTCATTTATTTTGTAGTCGCCATAATTTTGTGCCTTTTGTCTATAGATTTATTTATAGTTGGTGGCGATGGATTGCTGTACTTTGGCATGGGAATTTTTCTTAGGAAGAAACAAATTGATCCAAATAAACTGCCCCAAATTTTTTACTCCCCCTATTTCCAATTAGTTGCGTTCAGCATTCCTTTTTTGCTGGCGGTCTCAGCTTTTACCGATCCTTCTTGGGCAACCACATTTGGTTATTTCTTATATAAATTCATGCAACCTTTCCTGCTGGTGGCAGTTTGGACCTTTTACGACCGGTTGATAAAACGTCGAACCGTGCACTTTTTCGACGTGTTAAGCACCACCAACTTCTTTATTTATGGCGCCCACGTGCCTCTCGTTTACTTTTTAACCGATTGGCTATTTTCTGAATTCGGAAAAGCTGGCCACGTGAGACTTGCTATTTTCATTTGCCTTCCTGTAGTTATTATTTTAGTTTCAGGTGGCTTGGGATTGTTATTGAAACGCTTCTTGCCTTTTGTTTTTGGAGTATTGAGTGGTTGGCGAAAGTTTAAACTACAACCACAAACGAATCCTTAATAGGTTTGCCGCTGATGTGAATTCTTAAACCCCAGTGTGTTTTGGATATAATTATTGTTTATTTGAGACACGTTTTGTTAAAATACACTTTTAAATGAGGTTTCATTTTACACTGCTTATTGTTTTATCAGCAGTTTTTCAGTTTTCGTGCCAACGTACTAAGACTGAAACCTTCCTACCAGCCAATTCAAGTCTGGTGGCAGCTTTGGACTTAAAAAATACAGGGAGCAACCTCATTGATTTTTCGAGTCTATTAGGCGCTAGTGATCATGATTCGCTCTGGGCTATGGCTTCAAAAGCCATGGACTCAGGTGTTGATATCAATGGCAGGGTTTGTATTGCTGTTTTTCCCGACACTTCAACGGGACTCAATACACAAGCCATTTTCGTCCCACTTAGCAACAAAGAGCAATTTAGCCAGTTTTTAATCTCAGAATTCAAAGGTCAAACTTCTCAAGAGCTGTCGCTTTCAAAATTTGTGTCCAGCAAATTCACTTGCTTGTTCAATGATGAAATAGCATTTGTTGGGATTGATCTGGGCAAAGGGCCAACTCCTGCTTATATGCTTACTAAAATTGCAGCTGCCAGACCACAAGCTGATTTGCCATTTTCAAACCTTTTTGATAAATCTTTTGAGTTTGCCACATGGTCTAACCTTACCAAGTTGCCAGTCATTAGTGATTTGGCTCAATTGAGTGATAAAATGGAGCTAAGTACTTACACAAGCTTCAAAAAAGGGGCCATTGAAACCATTGGTTTGCTACAGGCTGATGAAAGCACCGGGCCAATACTAAGTTCTCTTTTCAATGATGCGATGAGCAAACCTCAGATTGAAGATGCCACCAGCTCCGGCACTTTGGCGCAGGTTCATTTTCAGATAAATGTGGATAGTTTATGGAGTCAGCTTGAAAAAATGGGAAAGCTCAATGAATTTAGAATCAACGCCGCTTTGATG